>JAFTMB010000025.1 GCA_017452605.1 Oscillospiraceae bacterium | reverse complement strand
CCAACAACGCATTGGAATGCTTGGTTGTCACCTGCGACCGGGACAGCCTGCAGCTGATTGACGAAAATGTCCACATTAAGCTGGTGCTTACCAAAGGCGGACAGACCACCGGCACGCTGTATACCCGGGAGCTATTCCAAGAGGAATACGGCTTTGAGCCGAAGAAGCTGATTGATTTGAAGGCGCTGATGGGCGACTCTTCTGACAATATCCCCGGCGTTGCCGGCGTCGGCCCGAAAACCGCGACCCAGCTGATTCAAAAGTTCGGCTCGCTGGACGGCGTGTATGAAAACTTAGGCGACAGCTCCATCAGCCCCAAGCTGCGGGAAAAGCTGGAAAACGGAAAGGAAAGCGCGTATCTGTCTTACGAGCTTGCCACCATTGTAGCCGAAGCGCCCATCGATTTTGAGCCGAAAGATGCTGTTGTCCGGCCCTATAACAGACCCGAGCTTTATCAGCTGTTTCAGAGGCTGGAGTTTGTCAAGCTGATTGATAAGTACGGCCTGCGGGGCGCTGCCCAGGAAGCGCAGGTCAGCAAGCAGACTGCCCCCGCCTTTGCGGAGCTTCCTTGTAAAGACTGCCTGCCGGAGGAGGATGTACCCTGCGCGGTGTATGTGGCGCCCGACGGCTCTTTGGGCGTTGCCTGGGAGCAGGGCGTTTGCGCGCTGACACCTATGGAAACTCAAATGGGGGTATCTCTTCCCGGGGATCATCTGATCTGCCATGATATGAAAACCACCATGCACACCTTAGACAGTTTGGGTATTTCCTATGGCAGCTTTTCCTTTGATACCGCCCTTGCTGCCTACAACTTAAATCCCTCCCAATCGGATTATCCCATTTCCAAGCTGGCTACCAATTATCTTGCCCAATCTGTTGATGACAGTGATGCGGCGGCCTGCGCTCAGGCTGTCTGGCATCTGGCGGTGGTGCTTGAGCAGGAGCTGGCGAAAGAGGGTATGGAAAAGCTCTATCAGGAGATTGAGCTGCCGTTGTGTCCGGTGCTTTACCGCATGGAAAAAGCGGGCGTAGCCATTGACAAGGAGCAGCTGACCCAGTTCGGTCAAATGCTGGGAAGCCGGATTGCTGATTGCGAAGCCTTAATTTTCAGCTACTCCGGGGGAGAATTCAATATCAACTCCACCAAGCAGCTGGGTGAGCTTTTGTTTGACAAGCTGGGGCTGCCCCCGGTGAAAAAGACAAAGACCGGCTACTCCACCAACGCGGAGGTGCTGGAAAAGCTGAAGGACAAGCACCCCATTATTCCAGCGGTTATGGATTATCGGATGCTTTCCAAGCTGAAATCCACCTACGCCGACGGTCTTATGAAGGTCATCTGTGAGGACGGACGCATCCGCACCACCTTCCAGAACCTGGTCACTGCCACCGGCCGGCTTTCCTCCACAGACCCCAATCTGCAAAATATCCCCGTGCGTACGGATTTGGGCGCGGAAATCAGAAAGATGTTTGTGCCGAAACCCGGGTGCGTGCTGGTGGATGCGGACTACAGCCAGATTGAGCTGCGGGTGCTTGCCCATATCGCCGGCGACACGGTGATGCAGGAGGCGTTCCGCAACGGTATGGATATTCACACCGTTACCGCTTCTCAGGTGTTTGGCGTTGCTCCCGAGGCTGTGACAGCGCTGCAGCGCCGCCACGCCAAGGCGGTCAACTTCGGCATTGTTTACGGCATTTCCGAGTACTCTCTCAGCGAGGATATTGGCGTCGGCTTTTATGAAGCCAAGGCCTATATGGAAAATTACCTTGCCCACTATGCAGGCGTCCGCAGCTATATGAAGCAAGTGGTGGTAGATGCCAGGGAGCGGGGCTATACCCAGACTATGTATGGCCGCAAGCGCTATATTCCCGAGCTGAAAAGCAGCAATTTCATGATTCGCCAGGGGGCAGAGCGCATCGCATTGAATACACCCATTCAGGGAACTGCCGCCGATCTGATTAAGCTGGCCATGATTCGGGTGGATGCCGCCCTTAGGAAGAAATTCCCTCAGGCAAGGCTTCTTTTGCAGGTTCACGATGAGCTGATTGTGGAATGTCCCGAGGAGATTGCTCAGGCTGTTTCTCAGCTGGTTAGCCGGGAAATGGAGCAGGTGGCAAGCCTAGCCGTACCGCTGACCGCCGAGGCAAAAATCGGAAAGAGCTGGTTTGACGCGAAATGATATGCTATGAAAAAATGTTAAAGAGCCACGTTCCCCAGATTGCCCAGCTGGAAAAGCAGTGCTTCTCAGATCCCTGGAGCGAAAAAAGCATCGCATCCGAGCTGGAAAATTCGCTGTCGCTGTGGTTGGTTGCCCTTCAGGGAGACTTGGTTGTGGGCTATGTAGGCTCCCAGTCGGTGCTGGGAGAGGCGGACATGATGAATATTGCCGTGGATCAAGCTTACCGCAGGCAGGGAATCGGAAAAAACCTTGTGCTGCAATTGGTGGAAAAGCTGAAGGAGCAGGGCGTTCACAGCCTTTCTCTGGAGGTGCGCCAATCCAACGCCCCGGCAATCTCTCTGTATGAAGAAATGGGCTTTCAGCAGGTGGGTCTGCGGCCTTGCTATTACCGCAACCCAAAAGAAAACGCAATGATTTTTCGGAAGGAGTGGACAGTATGAATATCTTGGCTGTGGAGTCTTCCTGTGACGAAACTGCGGTTAGTATTGTCCGCGACGGACGGGAGGTACTCACCGATTGCATCGCCTCTCAGGTGGAGCTGCACCGCATTTACGGTGGTGTCGTGCCGGAAATCGCATCCCGCAAGCACATGGAATCCATTTACGCCTTGGCAGACCAAGCGCTGCAGGAGGCGGGCCTTACCCGGCAGGAGATTGACGCGGTAGCGGTTACCTATGCGCCGGGCCTGATCGGCGCAGTGCTGGTGGGGGTAAACTTTGCCAAGGCCGCGGCGCTGGCCCTTGGTAAGCCCTTGATTCCCGTGCATCACATCCGGGGTCATATCGCCGCCAACTATTTGGCTTATCCTGAACTGAAGCCGCCCTTTTTATGCCTGGTGGTGTCCGGCGGACACACCATGATTGTGGATGTAAAGGACTACACCCAAATGGAAATTCTGGGAACGACCCTGGACGATGCTGCAGGCGAGTGCTTTGACAAGGTGGGAAGAGTTCTGGGCATGCCCTATCCCGGCGGCGCAGCGCTGGACAAGGCGGCCCAGCAGGGTAATGACAAAAAATATGACCTGCCCCGCTCCCGTCCGGGAGCCAATCCCTACGACATGAGCTTTTCGGGACTGAAGACCGCATCCTTAAACTTAATTCACCATGCCCAGCAGGTAGGGGAGGAGCTGGACATTCCCAGCCTTTGCGCGTCCTTTACCGCCGCGGTGTCGGATACCTTAGTTCCCAGAGTGGAGCAGGCGCTTATAAAGACCGGCTACAAAAAGCTGGCTGTGGCAGGCGGCGTGGCGGCAAACTCCCGCATTCGCGCCGATATGCTGGCCGCCGCCAAGTGCCAGGGAGCGGAGCTTTATCTGCCGCCGCTGAAGCTGTGCGGCGACAATGCAGCCATGATTGGCGCCCAGGCGTACTACGAATTCAAGGCCGGAAATGTGGCGGACATGAGCCTGAACGCCTACGCTACCAAGTCCATTTTGGGAGAGCAAATCTAAGCAAAATGCAGGAGGAAATTTTACTCCTGCATTTTTTCTTTGGTATTGATGATATTCATGTAAATAATGTATAAACAATTTATGAATTCCCAGAAATTCCATTAAAAAGACTTAGGAAAATTGTGAATTCTGGGTAAAACTCCGGTTTCGCCAAATTTCGACAAGAAAAACAGCTCACACAGCCTGTGGAAAAAGCTGTGGAAAATGTGAATAACTTTCTGTATGCACCTTAGAATTTGGTTGTTACGGAAACTGAATGAATAAAGAGTATTCAGAAAAAATCCAACTTTTTTGGGAAAAATAAAGGAGAAAAGCTTAAATGGAAGCATAATTTCCTGCAAAATCCCTTGGCGTTGCATTTTGCAATTTGCTGTGGTATAATCTACCGGGAATATGTGGCAAAGGAGAGCGTTATGCTGCGGATTGTCAATAAACTTCATAACCTTTCCTTTGGCAAGCTTATGGGCGTGTATGCCGAGGGAAACCGTGAAAACGCCCGGGAGAATTATACTCAGTTACCTTTAGAGCAGGGGATTTTGGAAGCGGAGCAGGAGTTTTACCGTTACTTACAAGCTGTCTTTTTCTCCACGAAAGGGGCGTTCTATGCCCTTTGGGAGGAAAATGGGGAGTATGTCAGCGCTCTGCGGCTGGAGCCTTATCGGGATGGTCTTCTTGTGGAGGCGGTGGAAACTGCCCCGGAGCGCAGAAGAAAGGGTTATGCCCGGAAGCTTCTGAAAAGCACCTTGGATTATTTGAAAGAGGGGAAAGTGTACGCCCACATCAGCAAGAAAAACGAAGCGTCCCTTGCCCTTCATGAAACATGCGGATTTGTTAGAATTTCGGAGCAGGCGGTGTATATTGATGGCTCTGTCAATGACCGCTGCGCTACTTACAGGATAGAACTGGGCGGTGAATCATGGCAAGAAACTTAAAAATGACCCAGGGGCATCCGGGCAAGCTGATGATGCTGTTTTCTTTGCCGTTGATGCTTGGTAATGTGTTTCAGCAGATGTACACGGTGGTGGATACCGCCATCGTAGGAAAAGGCGTTGGCATGAATGCTTTGGCCTCTCTGGGAACGGTGGACTGGCTGAACTGGATGTTTATCAGCGTTGCCCAGGGCCTGACCCAGGGCTTTTCGGTGCTGACGGCGCAAAAGTTCGGGCAATCGGACGAGGAGGGACTAAAGCGCTCCATTGGCCTTTCGTTTTCCTTAACGGCTGGAATCGGTTTGCTGCTGACCCTGATTGGTCAGCTGGGGTTGGATCTGTTTTTGGATATGCTCCGGGTTCCCGGTTCTTTGCGGGAAAATGCAGAGCTGTACTCCAGAATCATATTGGCGGGAATCCCCGTTATGATCTTTTATAATTTCTGTGCCAGCGTATTGCGGGCGGTGGGCGACAGCAAAACGCCTTTTTACGCCATGATCGTCGCATCCGTTACCAATATCGCTCTGGATTGTGTGACGGTGTTTGTGTTGGGGTGGGGTATTGCAGGCGCTGCAGTGGCAACGGTTTTTTCCCAGTGCATTGCCTGCGCGATCTGCGCTACAAAAATCTTCAAATCCCCGCTGCTGCGCTTTGAAAAGCGCCACGCAAGGCCGGAATTGGCAGGAAGCAAAAGGCTGCTGTATCTGGGCGTGCCTATGGCCATGCAGAATATTGCCATATCCATCAGCGGCATGGTGGTACAGTCGGTGGTCAACGGCTTTGATACCGGCTTTATCGCAGGCTTTACCGCATCCAACAAGCTATACGGCGTGCTGGAAATTGCGGCGCTGTCCTATGGATACGCTGTGACAACCTACACCGGGCAGAATTATGGCGCTGCCCTTTGGGAGCGGATTAAAAAGGGTCTGCATTGGGCGGAGCTGATCAGTGTGGTGACATCCTTGGTCATCGGCGGAGCTATGGTTCTGCTGGGAAGACCCATTACCATGCTGTTTATCTCCGCGGAAGATCCCCAGCTTGTCATCCGGGCGGGAGATATTGCCTACCATTATCTGTTCGTCATGAGCGTTAGTTTGCCGATTCTGTATTTACTGTATGCCTACCGTTCAGTGCTGCAGGGAATCGGCAATGCGAAAATTCCGCTGCTCAGCGGTGTGGTGGAATTTGTGATTCGGGTGGCGGTGGCAATGTCTGTCAGCTATTTTGGCGGTCGGGAGGAGATTTTCCTGGCTGAACCCTTCTGCTGGATTGGCGCGACCATGCTATTGGGCATTTCCTGCTATTATCACATAAAAAGATTGGAAAAAAGAAGAACTTAACACGGCGCGATAGGCCTAAAAAACCGAAATAGAGGTTGACAAAATATGCCTCAGCGGTTATAATACTTAAGCGCTTGCGAGAGTGTTGGAATGGTAGACAAGCACGTTTGAGGTGCGTGTGGTTACGCCGTGTGGGTTCGAGTCCCATCTCTCGCACCAAACATCTCCAAATCCCATTTGGGATTTGGAGATGTTTTTATTTGCGCGAGAGATGGGACTCGAAAGGCCGTAAAGAAAACATGCCGGGGGCATGTTTTTAGGCCGTGGGAGAGTCCCACAGAATCCAGACGCATCCCGGATGGGGTGTGGATAGAACCTGAATGAGTTGCGTGAGAACTGTTCGAAAGGTAGGAAAACAGTTGATTCTCCCTGGTATCCATGATAAAATGCTTAAAAAGGGGAGAAGAATATGCAACACGAAATGAAGCTTCATGACGGGCCATACCGGCTGATTGAAAAAGGCTCAAAAACTGTGGAGCTGCGGCTTTGGGATGAAAAGCGGCAGCTGGTTAAGCCGGGAGACACCATCCGGTTTACCAACACGCAAACAAGAGAAGAAATGGTTTGCGCTGTTTCCGATTGCGTAAGGTTTCCGGATTTTGAAGCCTTGTATCAGCATTTTGACCCAATATCCATGGGCTATCTTCCGGGGGAAACAGCAGACCCCAAGGATATGCTTGCGTATTACTCCCAGGAGAAAATTGATTTGTATGGCGCTCTTGCCATTGTTTTGGCGGATGCGGAGGAGGATGTATGACACGGTTTTTTGTTCAACCGGAGGACTTGCAGCAGGATTTTTTGGTGCTTACCGGTGAAAACGCCCAGCATGCCAAAGTTCTGCGGCTGAAAAACGGGGAAGAGGTCTTGGTTTGCGACGGGCAGGGAAAAGAATGCCTTTGTACAGTGAGCGATGTCAGCGCCGGGCAAATCAGCCTGGTGGTTAAGCACACCCAGACTTCCCAGACGGAGGCTGCGGTGCGTGTCAGCGTGTACATGGCCTTTGCCAAGGGAGAAAAGCTGGAGCATGTCATTCAAAAGGCAACGGAGCTGGGGGCTTGGGAAATCATCGCTTTTCCCTCCGGCCGCTGCGTGTCCCGCCCTGATGAAAAGAGTCTGAAAAAGAAACTGGAGCGCTGGCAGAAGATTGCCGCTTCTGCGGCAGAGCAGTCCGGCCGTGGGGTGATTCCCCAGGTGCTGACGGTTCCCAGCTACAAGGCCGCGCTGGAAAGGGCTGCCCAGGCAGATGTTAAGCTGTTTTTCTATGAAAATGAGCGGGCAACCACTTTGCGGATGGCTCTGGAAAAGGGGAGCTATCAAACCGTCAGCCTGATGACCGGCCCGGAGGGCGGTTTTGAACCGGCGGAGGTTGATTTAGCAAGCGAAGCGGGGCTTCAGGTTTGCACCCTTGGCAAGCGAATTCTGCGCTGCGAAACCGCGCCTTTATGCGCCCTTTCCGCGGTGATGTATGATTCTGGAGAGTTTTGAAATAAGGAAAAGGCACGCCTAAAGACGGGGCATCATATAACAGTTACAGTCCCGGCAGACATTTCTACCGGGACTGTTCTTGTATATATTTCGGTCACATGTTAAAATAGCTCATATAGACCCATAAGAATTTCACGAAGGAGGTTGTTTCTGTGAAAAAGAAGCTATATTATGCAATCCCTTTTATAGCCGTCCCGTTATTGTTGCTGCTGTGTGAGCTGCTTGATAATGTAAAGCAGCTGCAAATGTCGCCTTACATACTTGGTGCCTTGCTTTTGCTGTTTTCTTTGGCTATAGGCTTTTTCTCTGCAACACATAGAACGTTTGATTATTTGCTAACCGCAATTGTGCCGCTATCGCTGTTTTGTTCTATGTTTGTTGCTGGATTTCTGGATAAAAGCGATTTAGAAACCCGATTCCATCTATATAAAGCGGTTAATGCTGCATTCCAGCCTATTGTACTGCAATTATATTTTCTTATGGCAATCGTGACATTCCTGGCTTCTTTTAAGTCTTTCAGAAATATTAAGAACCGAATTTTAAATCGATAAATTCCAATATGTCGATTAGATAAAAGTCGCATTTCTATACACCATTCGGTGTCGTGCGATATTATGGAACAAAATCCTCCCTATGAAAAACTCATAGGGAGGATTAACTGTTTTACTAACACCTGACAAATGGCGTGCCTTTTTTAATCAATCAGGGAGGTGTTTCCAAAGTATCTTGTATACAGTTTCGTGATGAGCTCCCATTCCGTACGACTGAATTCCATGCAATTTTCGTTTTTTAGATCCTTTGCCGTATAGCAGTCATCGGTAGCCAGGGCGAATTCCCGGCCGCCTATTGAGAGCCATGCGCCGTCTTTATAGGGGCAGCCGCCAATGCCGTAACGGTAGAACCGAAAGGCAAATAATCTCTGGATGTCCTTTGCCTCCTGGCCGGACAAGGTAAAGGTTTCCTGCTTGTTGTGCAGGGTGACAGTTCCAAACAAAGGGCCCGTGGAATGGACGCCAAGGATGACGGCGGCAATCAGCGCAAGAACCAGCGCGACAATGAGTATAACCACAACCGATTTTTTCATGGGCTTCCTCCTCATTTGTGATACTTACTACCGGCCTGGATGGCCTCAGCCCGGTAGATTTGTTCCAAAACCATAATTCGCGCCAGATGGTGGGGGAAGGTCATAGACCCCATAGACAGCTTAAAATCCGCCTTGGCTTTCACGTCCTTGCAAATGCCAAAGGAGGAGCCAATCAAAAAGCAGGCGCTGCTTTTGCCGCTGAGTTTTACTTCTTTCAGCTTGTCGGCAAAGGCTTCGCTGGACAGAGTCTTTCCCTCAGGGGTCAGGATACAAAACCAGCTTCCCTTGGGAATTCTCGATAAAATCTCCGCGCCCTCTTTTTTAAGACCCGCTTCAATTTCGGAAGCAGAGGGGTTATCCGGCAGCCGATATTCCGGCAGCTCAAGCAGCTGAAAATCGCAGTAACCTTTCAGCCGCTTACAGTATTCTTCCGCGGCGGAAAGATAAAACTTTTCTTTCAGCTTTCCCATGGTGATCAGCGTGATGGAAAACATGGAACCCCTCCTTTGTGGCTATTGTATCATTTTTCTTGAGAAATTGCAACGGTATCAAGCATTACCGCTGTGGAATACTGATACCGGGAGGTGATAATATGAAAAAGGAAAAGGGTATGGAAATTCCTGTCAAGCGTTTGGACGGGAACTGGCCGCTGGACGCTAACCAGTTTATCCGGACAGATCCTCTGGGAATGTACACCGGGATTCCGGAGGACCGGCTGGAAACGCCGGTGCAGGATGCGGATGACCTATAAATGCATTGGCCCGAAGCAATTTGCTTCGGGCCAAAAGTTAACATGTATCCCCTTTGTATTTTCTGCGGGTTGCCATGCCGCCCCGTATGTGCCGCTGCTGCTTGTTGGTATCCAGAACCTGCCGAACCTGCTGGTAGAGAATTCGGTTGTGCCGGTAAAGGCGTTGGGAAAGGTCTTTGTGAACGGTGGACTTGGAGATACCAAAATGTTTGGCGGCGGCGCGGACAGTTGCACCTGTTTCGATCATGTACACAGCCAATTCGCAGGCTCTGTCTTCGATGGTATCTGACATACGCTCCCCTCCGATGCTGTGTGCTGCCATAAAACTTATGCGTTATTTCCCGGGGATATGCATCCTTGACAGCGACATACAAAAAGGGTAAAATGAAATCAAAGTATTAGGAGGAGAATATGCTTTACTTTCACAACGATTACCACGATGCCTGTCATCCCCGGGTGACAGATTATTTGCAGAAGATTTCCGGGGAGCAGGTCAATGGCTACGGGGTTGATCCCTACTGCCAAAGCGCCGCCGAAAAGATTAAAAGGCTGTGCGACAACGAAAAGCTTGCCGTTCATTTTCTGGTGGGCGGCACCCAGACCAACCTGACGGTGATTGCTGCCACGGTTCGACCCCACCAGGGTGTCATTTCTGCTGACACTGGGCACATCAATGTCCACGAAACCGGTGCTATTGAAGCCACCGGTCATAAGGTGTTGGCAGTGCCCACTGCTGACGGCAAGCTGACAGCAAAGCAGATTGATGACCTGGTTGCAAACCATTACAGCGCGGAAGATGCCGAGCACATGGTGCAGCCGGGCATGGTTTACATTTCTCATCCCACGGAATTGGGCACAGTGTACTCCCTGCAGGAGCTGACAGAGGTTTCCCAGGCCTGCCGGAGAAATGGACTGAAGCTGTTTTTAGACGGCGCCCGTTTGGGTTACGGCTTGACAGCCAGGGGCGCGGATATCACCCTGGCGGATTTGGCCCGGCTTTGCGATGTGTTTTACATTGGCGGCACCAAGGTTGGCGCCATGTTTGGAGAAGCGGTGGTCATTTCCGACGCTGCCATTGCCCGGGATTTCCGCTACATTATGAAGCAGCGGGGCGGCATGCTGGCCAAGGGCTGGCTGCTGGGCGCTCAGTTTGACGCGCTGCTGGAAGATGACCTCTACTTTGAAATCTCCCGGCACGCCAACGCCATGGCAGATATGCTGCGTCAGTGCCTGAAGGACTTGGGAGTTCCCATGCTGGCAGAAACTGTTACCAATCAGCTGTTTCCCATTTTGCCGGACGATGTCCTTGCCAAGCTGAAGCAGGAGGTTATCTTTACCGAAATGCACCGGGTGGACGAAAGCCACCGGGCAATCCGGTTTTGTACCAGCTGGGCAAGTCAGCCCCAGCAGGTGCAGCTGCTGTGTCAGCGTTTACAAGAGCTGATGAAATGAATTTGCGTATAAGCAATTCAAAACGGAGGGGATATTGTGGAAATAAATAAGAAAAATCTTATAAGGATTTTTGGCGGCGTTGCCCTTTGCATCGTTTTATACTGGCTGCTCAGCGACCTGGAAAGGCTGGGAGCGTTCTTTGACAATGTGGGAAACATACTAAGCCCCTTTATTACCGGCGCAGTGGTGGCATTTATTCTGAATGTGCCTATGCGGGGCATTGAAAAGTGGTTTAAGAAAATGAAAAACAGCTCCGCAAGGCGGGCGCTGTCCATTGTGATCACCATGGTTCTGGTCATCCTGGCGCTGACGGGTGTTGTGTATCTGCTGGTGCCTCAGCTTACCGAAACCATCCAAACCCTGATTGATACCCTCCCCGGCTTCCTCAACCGGTGTGTGGAATATGTGAAGAAGTATTTGAATGAGAATCCGGAACTCTTGCAATGGGTGAATGAAAATACGGATTTCACCAATATCAACTGGTCTGATTTGATTCAGAAGGCAGTTTCCTGGATTTCCGGCAGCTTGGACGCCATTATTAACGGCGCGTTCTACACTGTCATCAATCTGGGCACCGGCATTTTCAATGCAGTGGTGAGCTTGGTATTTGCACTGTACTGCCTGGCCCGCAAGGAAATCCTGGCCCGCCAGGGCAGAAAAATCGCCTATGCGGTTTTGCCGGAAAAGGCGGCGGATGAAATTGTGCGGATTTTGCGCATGGGCAACACTACCTTCTCCAATTTCATTTCCGGTCAGGTTCTGGAAGCCTTTATTTTGGGCATGATGTTTGTGGTTGCCATGAGCATTTTCCGTATGCCTTATGTGCTGCTAGTCAGCGTGATCATTTCCGTCACCGCGCTGATTCCCATCGTGGGCGCCTTTGCAGGCTGCATTATCGGCGGATTCTTCATTCTGGTAAACGACCCAATCCAGGCGTTCTGGTTTGTCATTTTGTTCCTGGTGCTGCAGCAGATTGAAGGAAACCTCATTTACCCCAGAGTTGTAGGAACTTCTATTGGCCTGCCGGGGATGTGGGTTCTGCTTGCCATTGCCGTGGGCGGCAGCCTGATGGGCGTGGGTGGTATGCTTTTGATGATTCCGTTCTCCTCTGTGCTGTATGCCCTTGCCAGAGAGTATACAGACAAGTGGCTGGAGAAGAAGGGAATCGACAAGAAAAAGCTGCAGGATCAGCCGCCGGTTCTTCGCTCCGGATTTAAGCAAAAACGGATAAAAAACCGGGAATACAAACGCAAGCAGAAAAAAGCGCAAACTCAGCAGCAAGAGAAAAAAGAATAAAAAATACCCCCTGGGAAGTTACTTCCCAGGGGGTTCTTATTTAAGGATTAGTCCTTGTACTTATCGCATTGAAATTGGATAATTTCTGATTTTTTGTGATAAGTTAGGATATCGTAATTCCTTAGCCTGTTTTTGCCCCAAAAACGCCCCAGAAAATGGGGGGAACGGTCTTCGTATTTTGTTTGATAATTTATCATAGATTGAAAAATTGTGAGATAATTTACAGCGTTGGTTTTTTGTTGGTTTTTGAAATTGAAAAACCAAAACCGATTTGATGTACATGCGATAAAGAAATCAGATGATTTTGCTATGTTATTTCAGAACAATGTTTCAGTACTATGATAACTTATTATATCATGATAGGTGTTGTTTATCAACATAAATTAATACTATTATTCCTCTGGTCGGCGGATATGTTGTTCCAGGGGTATTTTTATAGGAGGAATGTTTGTATGAAACAAGGAACGCTAGTACTCAATATTGACAGTGGACGCATGGATATTCGCTTTGGCCTCAACGATTATTATGGAGGACTTCACTGTGGAACAAGGATGGAAGCCTTAGTAGATGGAGAATGGATTCCAACTCGAATAGAGATGGCCGAAGATTGGTTTCTGGTTGGAATCAACACCAAAACGATTGCCGGCCTAACGGTTCGAATCAAAAACTAAATAATATTATTGCCGGGCAGCTCTTTTGTAGGGCTGCCCTTATTTTATACCCAAAATAGTCAAAGGAGGTGCCAGAAATGCAGTGTTTACAGCGATATGACTGGGTCAAATTACTGAGATCCCATTTGCCAGAGGGCAAAGGGGTGATGGGTGCATGGGCAAAACTGGCATCAAGGGCGGCGTTTAGAAAGGGTAATGCCATCTACTGCGGCCACAGCAACCCCGTACAGCCCGGTATGTGGGCCGGCGGTGTCGTTGGACTTAAGAGTATTCTTGGGGCAAAGAAGAGACACCAGGCCCTTCAGGTGATGGATACATTGCAAGAGCTGGGTTACATCAGCTATGAGTTGGATCCTGTTACAAAGAAACTGTCGTATCAGATCCTGGACTGGGTTGTTAAATGCTCCGGTGCGGAATGTATGGATGGAACTGTTTACACAACAGATGGTTATGGGTTCCTTTGCCTACCCAGGAACATAACGCAAAGATTAGCAGCACAAAATTATCAATTTGAGGAAGCGGACGCATGGTTAGATCTTTGGTGCCATACTGTCTCCAATGATCGCCGCAATGTGTTCTCATTTATGGCTCCTGCTGTTCAGTATGGTAAGTATGGAGCCATTTTGACTTTGGAAACCCTGGGACAGCGTTGGGGTTGGGAAAAGACAAAGGTATGGAGATTTTTTCAGAAGCATGGGGATGTCTTCGCTCTGTACCGTCTGCCTGGTTCCTATGGCTGTCTCATTTTTAATAAGCTGTATCCCTGTGATACAGAGGTTTCACTCCCAACACAGGAGGCCGTTGTGCGTATTTTAGAGGAAATACGCATTTTGGCACGGAATACGCGCAAACGTGGCTCAATCCATCAATATATGAGCCGTATGGTAGCTTGGTTCAGTAAGCGACTGCTTGAGGGCCAAGGGGATCGTGCGCTCATGGAGTTAGAAAATAGCCGCGTTGCACATTCAGACCCCATATTATTACGCGCGTATTTTTCTCTGTGTAGGATATGTAAGAAGTGTGGATATGACTGCGGTAGGGTTAGTATATGCTCTCTCTCGCAAGCAGATCCGAATACGATCCGAGGGCCGTGTGGCTCAATGGATCTGAACAGCTATGCAAAGGAGTATTTTACATATGAGCAAACAGGATGAGCAGATGCTCTATGAGCGGCAAGAGGAGAAAATCAGATCTCAATCCGATGCTTTTATACAGTTTTTGACTAAACGAGGACTTCTCGGAGATAGTGATATTGATGATGAAACCATGCGTTCTATTCAACAAGAGAAGAACAAAGTGCGTTATCACAACACTGAGTTGCTGTTAAAGCAGTATCGGAACATCGCGTGGATGGTTGAATGTTTCCCGGGAACTATAGCCATGGAATTGGATGAACCATTTGAACAATTAGATCAGTTGCTTGATCGTATAGATTTGGAGGTGGTGATGGGAAATCGCAAGTTGGAAAGCAGAATTGAATCCATTCAAAAAACCCGATCTATGCTGGATAGAGTAAATGAAGCGTTGACGATCCTACAAAAGAAACCGGAAAACGGCGAAAGGCTATACCAGCTTATTTACACGACCTATATCTGTCCTAAAAAGCTCAAACATAATGAAATACTGTATGAGTTGGATATCTCTACAAGGCATTATTATAGGCTTAAGGAACAGGCAATAACAGTTCTTTCAATGCGCCTATGGGCAGCCCCGACAAGGGAGCTGGAATACTGGCTGGATGTATTAACTTTATTTAATTCTTTCCCGTGTAAATGAAATGCCAGTAAAATGGCATATAAAATGGCAAGGTTCGCGCCAATGACATGCAAAAGTAAATGTGATAGAATTGTATCGTCCAATACTGGGCAAGGCGATAAAAGAGCCGTTTCAACAGCTGTTCATCAGCTTTTGGGGCGGCATTTTTTGTTGTCTATTTTCAGAGTAAGGAGGTGCAAGGCATGGTCAAACAACTGAAGCTGGGCGGTCAGAAAATTAAGACTGCCTATTGGTCATTGGTGGGTACTGCAACCGCCATGATGCTGACTGTCCAGCCCATGTTGGCGGCGAACGATACCATTTGGACCCGTTTCTCCACCATCATGAAGGATATCTACGGCCAGCTCGTTGGTATTTCCACTATTGTAGCGGTTACAATGGCGGCAGTCGCGCTGCTTGTCCGAATGATCTCCAGAAATCAGCGGGCAGTCGATGAGGCAACCAGCTGGCTGAAGCGAATTGTTGTCACTTGGGTAGTTTTGAACACCCTGGGCTTCATCGTTGCTTATCTGCAGCCGTTGGTGCAGGGCGGCAATTATTCACCTTGATCACGCTCGGTCGAGCAGATCGGAGGTGATGCAGCTTGCTCGACTGGATATTTGAAGGCATCGTAACATGGATCAGCAGCATTGTCTCTCAGATGATGGATGCTGTGTCCGGGCTGTTCCTAGAAGCCCTGGGAACCAGTATGTTGGCGATGGAAGAGTACTTCCCCTTTGTTAAGAGAGCCTTCACCATTATGCAGTACACAGCTTGGGCACTGCTGTTCCTGATCACTGTGTGGCAGCTCTTCCGAATATACGGAGGACCGATCACAGAAGCGGAAAACCCGTGGACACTGCTGGCAAGAAGCGCATTGTTTGCACTGCTTATTGGTTATGCCAAACCAATCTTTATGATTGCTTTGGATATTGCACGTGCGCCTTATACGGCACTAATGGATCTGACGCTTACTGCGGAAGACTTCACTTTTGCCGGAGTTGAACAAGCGCTGACCAGCGGCCTAACCACGCTGATATCCGTCGCCTCGGTTGTAGGCTTGATTCTGTTGATCATTCTGGAGATCGCATTGGGCTGGAACTATTTCAAGCTCTTGCTGGAAGTGGTGGAACGCTATGTTGTTGTAGGCGTTCTGTGCTACACTTCTCCGCTTGCCTACTGTATGGGTGCATCCAAATCCACCTCTCCCGTATTCAAGTCCTGGTGTCGAATGGTTGGATCACAGCTCTTGCTGCTAGTACTGAATGTTTGGTTCCTCAGAGCGTTCAATTCCTCGGTGGGCCAATACATCGGTAATGGCGGTGCGCTGTCATCCGGCAAAGGCAGCATCTTTCTGTGGCTCTTCTGTGTATTGGCATTCCTGAAGACAGCACAGAAGTTCGATTCCTATTTGGCTGCTATGGGCCTCAATGTTGCCCAGACTGGCTCTACAATGGGTATGGAAATGCTTATGGCGGCCCGGGTCCTAACAGGTGGCATGGGTGGTGTTCGCAGTGCAGGCGGAATGTTCCGTGGTGCCAATGCGGCAGGCGGAGCAATTGGTGGAGCAACCAATGCTGCTTCCGGTTTTGCCGCGGGTTTTGCAAACCAGTTCAAGGGGAACAGTTATGTCCGAGACGCAGTGGTGCAGGGCGGTACTCGAATGGGTGCTGGTGGTACCATTGGTTTTGTAGGCCGGGTGTTTGGTGGTATGGCAGCGAGAAACGGTGCTACCCTTACAGGTGATTCCATTTCTTCTGTTGCTGTCAGAACACCCAATGTGTCCGGTACGATCGGCGGAGAGATTGCAGACCGCAGTTTGGGTAACTACATTCCCCAGATGTCCGGTATGCAATTAACCGATACGCAGATCACCGGCGGACAGATCAGCACAAAGGTCGTTGGCGCTGACGGTAAGGAAACATCCGTAGAGATGTTCAACACCGATCAGTTCGAAAAACCCAGCGGCCCGCACAGTGTTGTTACTGCTTCGGATGGTTCCAGTTGGTATCAGATGGCCAGTGGCCCGGATGCAGGTCAGTTTTATGATGTTCCTGCATTTACAGGAAGCCCTGCGGAGGCACCACAGGTTGCTGCACATTTCCCGGATGCTCCGGAGGGTACGGTTCTCAGAACTGTGGAAGCCGGCGCAATCGAGGCGAGTATGCCGGATGGTGGCAACACCATGTGGTACAACAGTGCGTTCTACGACGAACCGGATGCGCCTCATACGGTTATACAGTCGGCTAACGGAGTTGACTGGTACGCAATGCAGCAGCACGCAGATATGCCTGACTTTGAACCCGGAGAGGCTGCTGTGGCCTATAATCAGGCACAGTTCCAGCAGTTTATGCCCGGTTACGAACAGCAGGTTACTACTGTGGATGGTTCCCAAAGAATGGATGGTCACTTCGAGGTGCGGCATGAAAATGGTTCCGGTACCATGTTCTATG
>JAFTMB010000024.1 GCA_017452605.1 Oscillospiraceae bacterium | reverse complement strand
GGCGCGCTGGTCAATCAGATTATCCACTCTGTCATCAAAACGGGCAGAGTTCACCTGCACCGCAGAGGTATCAACCACCCGGCGCTCCCGCTTGCGCTCCGGCTCTTTGGGCTTTTCAGCCTTGGGCTGCTGGGGAGCTGCCTGGTTGGATTTTTCCTTCTTGACTTCCTCTTTTGCCTCAGGCGCTTTTTCCGCTTCCTTGGGAGCAGGCTTTTCTTCTGCCTTCTTCTCCTCGGCCTTGGGCGCCGGCTGAACGGCAAATACCACGCTCAAGTCGCTGATCTGGTTATTCAGGGTGATGTGGTCGAACAGAGCATTCAGCTCATCCTCCGTCAGCACCTGAGAGTTGGACTTGGGCTTTTCATAATATTTAGAGATGATCTCCATTATTTCCTTGGCGGCCACACCGAAATCCGCTGCGACCTCCTTAACTCGATACTTCACTAAACTCATATCCGCACCTCCGAAATCATTTCTTCTTCATTCCGCTGCGCCGATTGCGCTGATGAGCCTTGGCCTCTTTCTGCCGCTGCTTAAGATTCTTCACCTTTTCCTCCAGAACCTGAGCCGCCGCTTTTGTCAGCTCCGTTTCCGGCAGATTTTGAACCATTGCCAGCGCCAGGGCGGGGTCTGTAATGGCGGCGATGGCAAGACTTTCTCTGCCAATGGCCATTCCCATGTCATCCTTCGTGCTGTCCAAGCGAAGACATTGCTGCTTGGTGCCTGCGGCAAAGCTTTTGGCTCTGCGCCAGGTCTGGTCGGATGCATCCTTGGCTACCACAATCAAATGCGCGTGCAAAGCTCTGGCGGCGGCGCCTACCGGCTCTTCGCCCAGCTCTGCGCGGCCCGCTTTTCGGGCAAGGGAAAGGTAATTGAGGACTTTATCCATTCTCGTGGTCCTCCATTTCCTTTTCCAAACGGTCGTAAACCTCCTGGGAAATGGGCACCTCCAGGCACCGCTCCAGCGCCCGGCTCTTCCGGGCTTTTTTCAAGCACTCGGAGCTGGGGCAGACGTAGGCGCCCCGGCCGTTGACCTTTCCGCTGAAATCCAGCACCGCCACACCTTCAGTGGTGCGCACGACCCGGATCATTTCCCGCTTTGCCTTTCGCTCCCGGCAGCCCATACACTGCCGCTGGGGAATTTTCTTTTGCATACAGCTGCCTCCTTTGGAACCTTATTCGTCAGCCTGAGAAGCAGGCTTGATGTCAATCTTATAACCGGTCAGACGGGCAGCCAGACGGGCATTCTGACCTTCCTTGCCGATGGCAAGGCTCAGCTGATCGTCGGGCACGACTACACGGCAGGCCTTCTGGCCGGGCACAGGGGTGACGGAAATCACATCTGCGGGGCTCAGCGCTGCCTTGACATACTCGCAGGGGTCTTCGCTCCAGACAACGATGTCAATCTTCTCGCCGCCCAGCTCGTCGACAACCGCGCCTACACGGCCGCCACGGGGACCGACACAGGCGCCCACGGGATCCAGATCCTCCACGGTTGCCCGGACAGCCATCTTGCTCCGGGAACCGGCTTCCCGGGCGATGTTGCGGATTTCCACCTGACCCTCAGCAATTTCCGGGGTCTCCAGCTCGAACAGACGGCGAACCAGATTGGGATGGGTGCGGGATACGCCTACCAGCGGACCGCGATTTGCCCGATGTACTTCCAGAACATAAACCTTGATCATATCGCCTTCCCGCAGATCCTCACCGGGAATCTGCTCGCCGGCGCGCAAAATGGCGTCGGAGGCGTCATTGCCCTGACCCACGCGAACCAGAATATCGCCGGAGGGATCAATTTTCAGCACAGTGCCGGTCAGCAGCTCCTGGGCCTTATCGGCATAGTTGTCGTATACCACGCCGCGCTCGGCTTCCCGGATGCCCTGAATGACCACCTGCTTGGCGGTCTGAGCAGCGATGCGGCCGAACTTCTGAATATCCACAGGAATGGAAATGTTGTCGCCCACCTGCGCGTCGGGATTAATATTCCTGGCGGCGTCGATATGCATTTGAAGGGCAGTGTCTTCCACTTCCTCCACAACGGTCATCACCAGGTACATGCTCAGTCCCTTTTCGCTTAAGTCCACCACCACATTTTCTGCGGGGATGTCGCGATGGTCTTCCCGGTCCTTGCGGTAAGCGTTGGTCAGCGCCTGCTTCAGCCGCTCTACCATATAATCCACGGGAATGCCCTTAATCTTTTCCAGCTCACGCAGGCTGGCGAAAATTTCCGCGCCGATGTCTACCTTGGGAGCTTCTGTCTTTTTGGCTCTAGAATTTCTTGCCATGATTCCTTCCTCCTGTTAAAATTCCACCCGGAGCCGCACCATTGCGACCTCCGATTTTGTAAATGTGATGGTTTCCTTTCCGGCCTCTACGGTGACGCAGCCATCTTCATAGCCACGCAAAATGCCGGGAATTTCCTTAAGGCCGTTTCTGGGGCGGTAAAACTTGACCATAACGGCACTGCCCATAAACCGCTCAAAATCTCCGGGCCGCTTCAGCGTGCGCTCCAAGCCTGCGGAGCACACCTCGAAATGATAGGATTCCTGAATGGGGTCCTTTTCATCCAGCACCGGGTCTACCGCCCGGGAAATGGCCTCGCAATCGGTGATGTCCACGCCGCCCTCTTTTTCGATGTAAAGCCGCAAAAACCGCTCCGAGCCTTCCCGCACATACTCCACATCCCACAGTGAGCACCCGTGGGCTTCCACGATGGGCTTGGCAAAGCTTTCCACAATTTGGGTTACCTTCATGTGTATCCTCCTGAATCACAAGAAAGAGAGAGGGGCGCGCCCCTCTCTCTGACTGTCAAACTTCTTACACTGGGATTATAGCACCCTTTTCAAAAGATTGCAACCCCTTTTTTCGGTTTATTTCCTTATTTTTTCGACAAAATCTATACTCCGGCCCACAAATATTTCCGGTCCCAGTCGTCGTCGAACACTTCGCTGTGGCGGCCCGTGGCGCAGCCGGCAGTCATATCGTCAGCCAGCTGGCGCAGCACATCCACCGGCTCTAGGCTTTCCAGATAGAAATCCGGCAGGGCTTTATCTCCCAGACGCATACCCATCACCGCGCCGGTGATGGCTCCCACAGCCGCGCTGCGGCCGGAATGGTTGACGGCGGTAATCATCGCCGCATCGAAATCTCCGTGGCAGGTGGCGCAGGCGTACAGCGCGCCGCACAGCACCTCCGGCGCTGTGGTACATTTGAGCTGCTCCATGGCCTCCATGGGGGAAATGTTTTCCGACGCAATCAGCACCTTGGTTAAATTCAGCAGCTCCCACAGATGCATGGCGTGAAAATGCTCGCCGCCAAACTGTAAGGTCATGGCATCCACCGTCTGCTGAAGCAGATTTTCCAAATCCTGCTCCGGCAAATATAAAAGGCTGCACAGCACATGGCACAAAACGGCGCTGCTTAAGTAGGCCGCCGGACTTCCCTGGGCCAGGGCGGCGATTTTAGCCGCCAGCAGGTTCACTTCCTGCTGGTCCAGGTTCATATCCCTTGCCAGCATAGCCACCGGCACAGCAGTGGTCAGGCTGCTGGGGGCGTCGATGCTGTTGACCGGGTTTTCCATCGTGCCTAAGGTTTCCCGGCTGAGCATATCCAGCAATCTGGTGTCCAGACAGTGCCTGCGCTTGATTTCCGGGTGAGAAGAAAGCCAGCAGCGGTTCTTTTCCAGCGGGGAATACTGCTGACTGCGGCACCACTCCCTTAAGGAAAGCGCCACATACTTTTCTATCGGCGCGGTAGCGCCCCGGAAGGTGCGGCGGGACAGGCCCATCAGAAGACCGTTGGCGGTAAAGGCCGCCATTTGGGTATAGGATGTCACATCGGCATAGCCATTGACCAGGTCATAGCCCAAAAGGCCGTTGGGGCCGTAGTCTTCCCGGATTTGGCTCAAGGCTTTTTTGTCCACGGTATGACCCATGGCGTCGCCAACTGCCATGCCCAGGAACATACCCCGGAAAATATCCCGTTTTTCCATCCAAAACCACCCTTTCTTCTAACTTTCTGGGAATATTATAGCAACTTTTCAGAGAAAACGCAATACCGGTCAGCTTTTACGCCGTACTTTTTTTCGCGCCCAGCTCCACAAAGCCTGCACCCCGGCAAACACCAAAGGCGTTACAGCCAGCAGACACACAAATACCAGCAGGGCTTTTCCCGTCACCGTCAGGTCAAAAAGACTCCTATGCAGGGTAAAGCAGCCAATCAAGGCGACGGCCATAGCGGCAAAAATCAGCGCCCGGAATTTATCAAAGGGAATGCTGGTTTTATACAGCACCACCAGGCCTACCATGCCCAGAAGTCCTGCGCAAATGGCGGCGGTTTGTGCCCCGCATATGCCGGCAATCCGGCACACCGCCTGGGCAAGAATTACCATGATCATATTGCTCACGCCGCCGGGCAGAGCCCTCGACAGCACCGTCTGCAAAAACTTTCCCTCCACCCGCTCATAATTGGGCTCCAGCGCCAGGAAAAAGGAGGGCACGCCAATGGTCAGGGCGGAAACAATGGTCAAATGGAAGGCTTCAATGGGGTAAGCCCAGCCAAACACCAAAACCAGCACCGCCGTGCCCAGGGAAAAAATATTCTTCACCAAAAACAGGCTGGCCGCCCGCTGAATGTTGTTGATGACCCGCCGACCCTCTCCCACAATACTGGGAATGGCGGCAAAATCCGACTTCAGCAGCACCATTTTCGCCACCTGGCTGGCGGCCTGCGCGCCGGATGCCATGGCGATGGAGCAATCTGACTCTTTCATGGCAAGCACATCGTTGACGCCGTCGCCGGTCATGGCGACTGTGTGGCCCTGCTGCTTCAGCGACGCAATCAGTTTTCTCTTCTGCTCCGGGGTTACCCGGCCAAATACGGTATAGCGGCTGGCTGCGGCAGCGAGGGCCTCGTCGGTAGAAAGAGTGGTGGCGTCCACATAGCTTTCCGCCCCGGGAATGTGCGCCCTTGCAGCGATTTTGGACACCGCCAGGGGATTGTCGCCGGAAATGACCTTAATGGCAACGCCCTGCTTTTCAAAATAAGCAAAGGTGTCCGGGGCTTCCTTGCGGATGCGGTTTCTGAGCAAAATCAGCGCCAAAGGCCGCACCTTGTCAGGCTGCAGATTTTCTTCCAGCTCGCCATCATACGAAGCCAGCAGCAAAACCCGCAAACCCTCGGAAAGGCCCGCTTCCACTTGTTCCCGGATTTCCCCGAACCGGCCGCCCATCACAAATTCCGGCGCGCCTACCACAAAGCTGCCTTTCCCTTGGAATGCCTTGCCGCTCCACTTTTTCTGGGAGGTAAAGGGAATTTCCTTTTCGCAAACCCAATCCGTCTGCGCCGAAAATGCCTCTTTTATGGCCCGGGAGGTATCATTTTCTCCCGCCGAGCCTGCATAAAACGCAGAAAGAATTTCCCCTGCATCGCACTTAGTAAGAGGGCGGACTCCCTCCACCTCCATTACGCTTTCCGTAATGGTGCCGGTTTTGTCCACGCAAAGCACATCCACCCGAGCCAGGGTTTCGATGCAGTTCATATCCTGCACCAGCACCTTTTGCCCAGTCAGCTTGATGGCGGAGGCCGCCATGGCGATGCTGGTCAGTAAGTATAATCCCTCGGGAATCATGCCCACCAGAGCAGGCACGGTATCTTCCACGCTTTCCCTTAAGGAAAGATGCAAAATCCAAAATTCCTGGGAAAAGAGAATCAATCCGATGGGCACAAGGACGATGCCCGCAATGCGAATCAGCTTGTCCAGAGCCTTCATCATCCCGGATTTTGCCGCCCGGGGGTCTGCCTTGGCGCTGAGGGCCAGCCCCGCTGCAAAGGCATCCACGCCCACCTTGGTCAGCTGATACACACCCTCTCCCGCCGCCACGAAAGAGCCGGAGAGCAGCTCATCTCCCGGCATTTTCACAATCAAATCCTCTTCGCCGGTGACCAGCGCTTCGTTGACATACAGCGTTCCCCGGCGCAAAATGCCATCGGCGGGAATCTGGTTGCCCGGGGCAAGCTTAACAATATCGTCACGCACCAGGCAGTCCGTAGGAACTTCTTCTATTTTGCCGTCCCGGACTGCAGGGAGTGTCTGCCTTGCAACCAAGGTCAGCCTGTCCACCGCCCGCTTGGCCCGGATTTCCTGGACACAGCCAATCACCGTGTTAATGATGACGACCACCAAAAAGGTTAAGTTCTTCACATGAGAACCCACCAGCACCAGCGCCAGCGCCAACACGCCGAACACCAGATTGAAAAAGGTGAGGCAGTTGGAGAGGATGATTTCACCCGGGGTTTTCGACACCGTTTTCGGCGTCACATTCACCCAGCCAGCCTCCTGCCGCGCGGCAACCTGCCCGGCAGTCAGTCCGGCTTCCGGGTCGGGGTTTTCCCGGGCAACCTCCTGTCGATCAGGCGTCCATTTTTTCTCGTATCTCATACTTTCCGCTCCTTAGGGAATCCGTTTTTCCGATCCCACATGGCAAGCAGGCTTCCGTGCCCAACCCGAACACTGACCGCCTTGCCGATGAAGTGATTGCTCACACCCAGAGGAAAGGAGCTGGAAAGGCTGCCGTCGGTCAGGGGGTATTGCAGGTTTTGCAGAGTAACGCCAGTGGCCTCCGGCCCTAAGCAAAACAGGGATAAAATGCCCCGGCAGTTTTCAGAAAACACCGCCGTTTCCTCTTTCAGCACCGTGACAATGTAATCATTTCCCACCAGATACCCCGTCGCCCCATGGTCAGCCAGAAACTGCAGGGTTTGGAAATTGGCTACGGTATGGTCAAGCCGGCTGCCGTCCAGACCGCCGTAAAGGATAAAATCCTTGTAGCCCAGGTTCAGACCCTGCCGCGCCGCCAGCATGGCGTCGGTATCGTCCTTTTCCACAGGAAACACATTGGCGTCGGTGGGCACATAGCCAAGGGAGTCAAAATCTCCCAAAATGCCGTCGGGGGTCAGCTTCAGCTTCTGTACATGGCGCAGTCCGCCGTCAGCCGCCAGAATATAATCCCCGTCTTCTATGGGCCGGGCCAGGGCGTCAAATTCCCCGGCGCAGAAAATCACACAAGTTGCCATAGCGCAAAGCTCCACTTTCCTAATTTTCCTTATCATAGCATATCCCGGCCAAAAGAAAAACCCCGATATGAGAAATTTCCCCTGATTTTTCCGGGAAATTGACATTCCGGCGGCCGCGTGGTATCATAAATGCCATCAAGCATAAGGAGCATCGCCATGCAAATCCTTTCCTATCTTTTGTTCGCCCTGGCCATTGTGGGCGTAGACCAGTTTACCAAATATCTCACCGTGGCAAACATTCCTCTCCACGGTGAAGTGCCTTTTCTGGAGGGCATTTTGTGCTTTTCCTATGAAAAGAATTTCGGCGCAGCCTTTTCCAGTTTTCAGGGAATGCAGTGGCTGTTTGCCTTGATTTTCTTCGGCCTGACCGCCATGATTTTATTTGAATACTACAAAAAGCCCCTGCCCTTTACAAAGTTTGACCGGTGGTGCATCGCCGCTATCTGGGCGGGCGGCCTTGGCAACATGATCGACCGGCTGCGCCTTGGCTATGTGATTGATATGCTCAAGACCCAGTTTATCTCCTTCCCGGTGTTTAATGTTGCGGATTCCTTTATCACTTGCGGATGCATCGCGCTGATGGTGCACCTGGTGTTTTTCAATAAGGAATTCTGGAAGGACGAGAAAAAATGACCCTGTACGCTGATACTGCCGGGGAGCGGCTGGATGCCTTCCTCGCCCGGAGCGCTCAAAACTTGACCCGATCTGCCGCCCAGAAGCTGATTGAAAACGGCCATGTCACCAAAAACGGCGCTTTAGCCAAAAAAAATGACCGTCTTTCTCCCGGCGACCGGGTGGACTACACCCTGCCGGAGCCAAAGCCCACGGAAATTCAGCCGGTGGAAATGGCGCTGGAAATTGTGTATGAAGATGAGGATGTGCTGGTTATCAACAAGCCCAAGGGTTTGGTCGTCCACCCCGCCGCGGGCCATCAGGACGACACCCTGGTAAATGGCCTGCTGTATGCCATGGGTGACAGCCTTTCCGGCATCAACGGAGAGCTTCGCCCGGGCATTGTCCACCGCATCGACAAGGACACCTCCGGATTGCTGGCGGTGGCGAAAAACGACTTATCCCACACCGTGCTTGCCTCCCAGTTAAAAGACCACACCATGGCAAGAACCTACGACTGCATCGTCTGCGGCTCTTTCCGGGAAGACAGCGGCACAGTAGACGCCCCCATCGGGCGACACCCCACCGACCGGAAGAAAATGGCGGTCACGGCCCGCAATTCCCGCAACGCCGTCACCCACTGGAGCGTGGTGGCAAGGTATCGGGGCTACACCCATATCCGCTGTCAGCTGGAAACCGGCAGAACCCACCAGATCCGGGTGCACATGGCCCACATCGGCCAACCCATTTTAGTCGACACCGTCTACGGCCACCAGGGAAAGGAATTGGGGCAGGAAAGCCAGTGCCTTCACGCCAGCGCCCTGACATTCCGGCATCCCCGGGACGGCCGCCCCGTTATGGTGTTTGCCCCCCTGCCGG
This sequence comes from Oscillospiraceae bacterium, assembly GCA_017452605.1. GTDB lineage: Bacteria > Bacillota > Clostridia > Oscillospirales > Oscillospiraceae > Faecousia. The sequence continues at coordinate 1,938 of JAFTMB010000024.1, read as the reverse complement.
AGTATTTCCAAAGTGTGCTCAGTAAGCTTGAAAGGATGTTATAATGGGACTTTTTGACCAGGTTTTGCTCACCGTTGACTATGACCGGACTCTCACCGGCCCGGACTCCGCTGTTCCCCAGAAAAATCTGGAGGCCATCGGCTACTTCATGGAAAACGGCGGCGCATTTACCTTAAACACCGGCAGAAGCCTGCCCTACGCCCGGGAGGTTTTAGCCAATGTTCCCCGCAACGCCCCGGCGCTGGTGTATAACGGCTCGGTGGCTGTGGATGCAGATGGGAGCATCCGGTTCTGCCAGACCATCGATCTTCCGGTGGAGCAGACCATGGAAAAAGTCTGTCAGGCCTTTCCCGATTTGAATGTGGTGGTTCAGGGCCTGGAGGCCCACTACCATTTCCAGCCTGAAGATTACTGGAAAAACTATGTCCCCAAACCGGGGAGCATCCACCGCTGGGCAGAAAAAGGCATGGACTACGGCCCGTTTATCAAGTTCAACGTCTACGGCGGCAAAGAGGGCGACGGCATTTACCGCCTGTTTACCGGCACGGAAGAAGAAATCCGCCGCATGGACGAGGCGGTGGCCTGGCTGGAAGAGAATTACGGCGACAAATTGGTGGTATTTCGCTCCGGCGCCCGGCTTCTCAATGTCCACGCCAAGGGGGTTTCCAAGCTCACCGGCGCAAGAAAACTGCAAAAGCTTTTGGGCAAGCAAATCCTTGTGTGCGTAGGCGACGAGGGTAACGACCTTCCCATGCTGGAAGGGGCGGACTACGCCTTCTGCCCGGCAGACGGCAACCTTGCCCACCTTTTCCCCAATGTCTGCAATTGCGCCGACGGCGCGGTGGCAGAAGTGATTTACGAAAAAATACCTGATATTCTGAAAGGCTTATCCAATGGGAATGTTTGACGATATTTTACTCACAGTAGACTATGACCGCACCCTCACCGGCCCGGACTCCGTAATTCCCCAGAGGAATCTGGATGCCATCCGCTATTTTATGGAAAACGGCGGCACATTTACCCTGAATACCGGCAGAAGCGTGGGCACACTGGGCGCGCTTGTGGAGGTCATTCCCGTCAACGCCCCTTTCCTGCTGTATAACGGCAGCGCCGCTTATGACCACAAAACCGGGGAACTAAGCCAGATGCAAATCATCGACCTGCCGGTTTGGGAAACCCTTGCCCAGGTGCATGGGGCGTTCCCGGAGCTGAATTTGGAGATTCAGGGTACCCGCACCCATTATCTGTACGACTGCCCCAAATCCTATGAGGATTTCTACGATGGCATCGGCTGGCCCCGGGAAACCGCCGTACCCGGCAGCGACATCGGCCCCTTTATGAAATTCGCCCTGTTCGGCACTGCCCGGGATCACACCGTGGGTCAGTACTTTTCCGGCACGGAAGAAGAAATCCGCCTTATGGACGAGGCGGAGAAGTGGATCAATGAACGCTACGGCCATGTGGTGGAGGTATTCCGCCCCGCTCCCAGAATCATTGATGTGCACGCCAAGGGCGTTTCCAAGCTCAACTGCGCCCGTCTGCTGCAAAAAGAATTGGGCAAGAAAATCCTGGTGTGCGTAGGCGACGCGGAAAACGATTTGACCATGCTCCGGGGCGCGGATTACGCTTTTTGCCCCAGCGACGGCGTGGTGGCAGACCAATTCCCCAATGTGTGCCCCTGCGGCGAGGGCGCGGTTGCCGATGTGATTTACGAAAAAATCCCCCTGCTTCTTCAAAATAAGCCTTGACAAGAGGCTGTTCCTGTGCTAAAATCCTATGGCTGAAACAGCTGCACACAGGATTTGCGGGTGTAGTTCAATGGTAGAACACCAGCCTTCCAAGCTGGATACGCGGGTCCGATTCCCGTCACCCGCTCCATAGAAATGCGCCAGTAGCTCAGCTGGATAGAGCAACTGCCTTCTAAGCAGTAGGTCGGGG
>JAFTMB010000023.1 GCA_017452605.1 Oscillospiraceae bacterium | reverse complement strand
GAAGGGGAGCGATGCGAGCGCCGCCGGGGGCGGGAGGAGCGAGCTGAGCGAGTGGCAGCGGTCTATATTTTCAAGGCGGCGTGACTGCCGCAGAAAATCTAGGGCACCGCAACAGGGCGTAGGTTCGAGTGTGCCTTCCGCAACCAACAATGCGAACCGAAAAAGATATCGGTTCGGAAAACCCAGAAACCACAACGGTTTCTGGTTTTTTTCGTGCCTTTTTTCAAGGTGGAATTCAAAAGATATCATTTCCCCCAAACGACCTTTGGGGAGGACTTGGACTATGATAATTGAAATTATGGTGGTTTTATGTTATACTTGAATTGTAAGCTTCCATCGAACTGAGGTGAGTTGTTTGAAATCTCCAAAATTGAAACATGCCCTGCTATGCAGGATTCTTGTTTATATAGTTGTCCTTGGTGGATTTATCGCTCCTATTATTATTGTGGTGAATTTGAAATTTGTTCCCGAAGCGATTAAGGTTATTGTTGGAATAGGCTTGGCAGTCGGGCTTTTGGTATATCTAATTAAGAACTTTGTTTTGTTAATGGCAATGGATGTTGGATTGGCTATGTTGCATTGTCACAATACCGCAAGAAAACATTTTGTATTGCCTAAATCTTTTTCAGAACAAAAAGTTGAGAGAGAATTCACCCGCTTTGGCAAGGAATACGAGCCTTCTGCCATTTCCCCTCGCCCTGAAACACTTCGATACAAGAGCAATGCTCCCATGACGATTTATTCAAGCGGTATCGAGAAGATTATTGCGACATATCATATTGATTTCTTGGATAAAAGCCGATATCAGTTGATCGTCAACTCTGCCACAGCGAACTCAAAGGCACTAAAAGGAAAAAAGAAGCATTGTTTTCTTGATAAATCTCAAAAGAGTTCTCCATTAAACCGTGTTACCGTAATCGTGATATATGCCAAACAAGTTGATGAGAAATTGAAAAATAATTTGTTTGATGCGGTTTGCAAAAATGGTGGAGACGGATTCGATACGGCGGTACTTCCGTGTGTGATAGATGTAGAAAAAAAGATATGTACATTTGACAGTATGCGAATGCCATATACGGGATTTCAATATCCGGTAAAGAACCGCGGTATAAAAATCATTCGAAAATATCTATTTAACAACAAGTTTCCGTTTGCCGATTCGCTGGATATGCTTGACCCCATCAAAGACATGGATCCTGAACAGAGCCTGTGGGATTTTTGGAAAACGATGAAGAAAGAACTCGTGTCAGATGATAAGAATATGAAAAAGCGCTTCGAAAAAATGAAGCATAGGGACATTATTTTTGAAGATGGCTATATTTATTTAAAATGGGAAGACTACGGCCTTTGGATTTCAGTTGAATTAAATGAAGAACTGAGAATGGCTGCAATCGATCCTATTGATTCTTGGGATTATCCAAAGTCTCATAAAATTGCCAAAGCCACTATAAAAGAAATAGAGATATTGATTAATACTTATTTTGCCGGACTGGGATACACCACAAAATATATTTCTTATGAATGATATCTTTTTCGGTGCAACGTGCCAAAGAAAATCCCAAGCCGAATGGCTTGGGATTTTCTTTGGTTATGTAGATAGAATGCAAGCGACCTCCGGGTTCCCGGAGGGGAGCGATGCGAGCGCCGCCGGGGGCGGGAGGAGCGAGCTGAGCCAGTGGCAGCGGTCTATATTTTCAAGGCGGCTTGACTGCCGCAGAAAATATAGGGCACCGCAACAGGGCGTAGGTTCGAGTGTGCCTTCCGCAACCAAAAAAGAACACCATCCTTTTTGTTGGTCCAACCTGGCCGGGGGTTATGACCTTATATTCTTTCGTATTTCCGCGTCATATCCAGGATTCGCTTTGCCAGAGCGGCATCGGCAAAACCCTCGGTTGCGCGCCAGGTCCAGTTGCGGCTGGAGAGGGTGCCCGGGTGATTCATGCGGGCGTCTTTACCCAATTGCAGATAGTCCTGCATCTGAATGACACACAGCTTGCTGACAGAGCTCATGCAGGCGCGGATCATGCCCCAGATGTAGCCCTCTTCCTCGTTCAGACCCATATAGTCCTTGGCGTAAGAAACATCCTCCGCCGCGGCCTCCTCCAGCCACTGACCCAGGGTGGGGTTATCGTGGGTGCCGCAGTAGCACACGGAGTTTACCGGGTATCGGTCGGGCAGATAGTCGCCAGCCTCCCGGGAGTCAAAGGCGAACTGAAGCACCTTCATACCCGGATAACCGGAATCCTCCTGCAGCTGACGGACTTCGTCTGTTACAAAGCCCAAATCCTCTGCAATAAAGGCAAGGTCGGGAATCGCCTTTTGAACCGCGCCGATGAAATCCATGCCCGGGCCTTTTTCCCAGACGCCGTTGATAGCGGTTTTTTCCGCTGCCGGAACAGACCAAAAGCTTTCAAAGCCCCGGAAGTGATCCAGCCGCACCACATCGTACATTTTCTGGGCGGCCTTGAGCCGATTGATCCACCAGCGGTAGCCGTCGGCTTTCATTTTGTCCCAATTGTAAAGGGGATTGCCCCAAAGCTGACCGTCTGCGTTGAAGGAATCCGGCGGACAGCCTGCTACCTTGATAGGCCGGCAGTTGCCGTCCAGACGGAACAGATGGGCGTTGGCCCACACATCTGCGGAATCCAGGGGCACATAAATGGGCACATCGCCGATGATCTGAATGCCCTTGCTGTGGGCGTAGCTGCGCAGCGCCTTCCACTGGCGGTGGAACTGGTACTGCAGGAAGTACTGAAATTCCATTGCCTCCTGGAAATCCTCGCGATAGGCTTCCAGCATGGCAGGAAGACGCATCAAAAGGCCCAGTGACCAGCTTTGCCAGGATTTTTGGGGAGAAGACTCTTTTACCGCCATGAACAGGGCGTAGTCTTCCAGCCAGTCCTTGTTTTCCTCTATAAAATGGAGATAATCCTCCGTTTTCTGGAAACGGTCAAAGGCCAGACGCAGCACCCTGGCCCGGTTTTCGAAAAGAATACCGAAGTCCACCCGGGTGGCGTCGCTGCCCCAGCAGATACTGTCAACTTCCTCCTGCTGAAGCAGGCCTTCGGCAATCAAAAAATCCAGATCAATCAGATAGTGATTGCCTGCAAAGGCGGAAAAGGCCTGATAGGGGGAATCGCCGTAGCCAGTGGGACTTAAGGGAAGAATCTGCCAATAGGACTGCCCGGCGCTGGCCAGGAAATCCACAAAGTCGTAGGCGCATTGACCCATGCTGCCGATTCCGTAAGGACCGGGCAGGGAGGTGATGTGCATTAAAATACCGCTTTTTCTCATATATCATCCAATCTTCGCGTGCTTTCACGCTGCCAAATAGTGAAGGGAACGGTTTCATGGCGGGCCACGCCGCCTTTTTCCATGCAGCTTAGGAGAATTTCCACACTGCGCTGGGACATGGGCTTGACGGACTGGGCAACCGTGCTCAGCTGGGGCACAAGGAATCCGCCCAGGGGCAGACCGTCAAAGCCTACCACAGACACATCCTCCGGCACCCGCAGACCATGATCCCGCAATGCCCGGATGGCGCCGATGGCCATAACATCTGCCTCTGCAAAAAGCGCGGTAAATTTCCGCCCTTTTAGCAGCAGCTTTCGGGTTGCGTCGTAACCGGCCTGATAGGAAAAACGGGTGCCCTGGTAGTCCAGGTCATCGTCAAAGCTGATGTTGTGTTTTTGAAAGGACTGCAGGCATCCTTCGTAGCGCAATCGGGCGGTGTCGGACACGGCCCGGTCGCCGCCGATAATGGCGAATTTTCTGTGCCCAAGGGCAATCAGCGCGTCCATAGCGCAGCAGGAGGCCTGCCGGTCGTCGGTGGAAACACTGGAAAGATTGTCAAAATGAAGCTCAGACGCGTCATTACTGACCAGCACGCAGGGGATGTCGATCTTGTGGAAGGAGGCCAGGAAATTCTGGCGGTTTCCGCCCAGGAACAGAATGCCCTTGGGCTTTTTCTCCCGGCACAGCTGAACGCCCCGGAGAACTTCGTCTGCGTCTTCGTCCTGATAGTCTACAATCAGGGGATAGTCTGTTTTTGCCACCAAACCCTGAATGATTTCCACCATTTCCGAGAACATTTCGTTGGAGGTACCCTTTACAACCACCAAAATGGAGGTTGCGTGCTGCTGCTTCAGCTGCTTGGCGTTCTGGTTCATTTCAAAACCGCTGTCCTGAGCAGCTTTTATAATGACCTGCCGGGCTTTTTTGCTTACATTGGGGTGGTTGTTCAGCGCCCGGGAAACGGTTGCTACGCCGTAGCCGGTCTTCTTGGCAAGATCCTTGATGGTCATTGGGGGCACCTCTTTTCTGTGTATGCTTGCGGGGATTATCCCTTAACAGCGCCGGCGGCAACACCCTTGATAATGTGTTTCTGGCACAGCAGATAGAACACGATTACGGGGATGATGCTCAGCAGGATCAGCGCCATGGTAGCGCCCAGGTCTACGGTGCCGTAGCTGCCCTTGAGGGACTGGATGTGGATAGGAATGGTCATATACTTGGTGCGGTCCAGAACCAGGTAAGGCAGCAGATAGTCGTTCCAAATCCACATGATTTCCAGAATTGCCACGGAAACCAGAGTGGGCTTCATCATGGGAAGGACCACGCTGAAGTAGGTGCGCAGGGGGGCGCAGCCGTCGATAGCGGCGGCCTCTTCAATTTCCAGAGGGATGCTCTTGACAAAGCCGACGAACATAAATACTGCCAGGCCTGCGCCAAAGCCCAGATAAATGATGGGAATGGTCCAGGGCGTGTCGAGATTCAATGTGTCTGCGGTTTTGGACAGCGTGAACATGACCATCTGGAAGGGGACAACCATGGAGAACACGCAGGTAAGGTAAACAGCGCGGCAGAACTTGGAGTCTACCCGGGAGATATACCATGCGGCCATGGAGGTAAACAGTAAAATCAGGAAAGTGGACAGCAGGGTAATTACGGCGCTGTACAGGGCGGACTTCCAGAAGGGATAGCCGCCGAAGGTCATGCCCTTGATGAAGTTTTCAAAGCCGACGAAGCTTTCCTCGGTAAACCAGGCGAAGGTGTCGGTCTTAACAAATGTGTTTGCCTTGAAGGAGTTGAGAAGCACCATAAGAACGGGGAACATATAAATGATACTGACCGCGGAGAAAATCACGGTGAGGATCATTTTGTTCCGTCTTTCTGTGCGAAGGTCTTTTGTGTTTTTCATTACTGCTGCACCTCCTTTTTGCGGGTGGAAACAAGCTGGAACAGGCCAATGGTAGCAACGAGGATAAAGAACAGCACGGCCTTGGCCTGGGCAGTGCCCCGGGCATTGATGTTCTGACCGTAGAAGGTGTTATAGATGTTCAGGGCAAGCATTTCGGTGGTGTGAACGGAGCTGCCGTCGGGGTTGATGATGTAGGGCAGACCGCCGGTCAGAGCCAGGTTCTGGTCGAAAAGCTTGAAGCCGTTGGTCAGGGACAGGAACATACAAATGGTGATAGAGGGCATAACATTGGGAATGGTGACGCGGAACAGGGTCTGAGAGCTGCTTGCGCCGTCGATGCGGGCAGCTTCCAGCATGTCCTCGGGCACAGCCTGCAGGCCGGCGATGTAAATAATCATCATGTAGCCGATCTGCTGCCAGCACATGAGAATGATCAAGCCCCAGAAGCCCCAGGTGCTGTTGGTGAGGATGGACTCGCCGTAAGCGCCCAGAACGCCGTCAAAAATCATGCTCCAGATGTAGCCCAAGACAATGCCGCCAATGAGGTTGGGCATGAAGAAGGCGGTACGGAACAGATTTGCGCCCTTGATTTTCAGGGTCAGGGCGTAAGCTACGGCAAACGCCAGTACATTGATCAGCACCAGAGAAACCAAGGCGTACATGGCGGTGTAGCCGAAGGAATACAGAAAGCTTTCGTCCTGAAAAGCCTTCACATAGTTGGTGATGCCCACCCACTCCCACCGGCTGGTGGTTTTAAACTGGGTAAAGGAAAGGAACAGACCTTGCAGGAAAGGCCAAACAAAGCCAATAATGAAGGCAGCGAGCATGGGCAACAGGAAAACCGGCGCCCATTTCCGTATGTCATTACGGATAATGTTGTTGTTGCCAACCTTTTTCTTTTTCATATAATTATCAACTCCCGGGAAGAATAAATAAAGGGTCACGGCCCCGGCCTCGCGCGGCTTAGGCCATGATGTAAAATGCGGGGCGAGCGTTCGCTCGCCCCGCACAATAGGGAATATCTTAAGAAATATTAGCCCTTGGCAGCGTTGTACTGAGTTGCCCAGCCGTCAATGAAGGCGGTAACAACGGTCTCCCACTTAGCATCGGTGGGATCGGCGTTGTAGTCGTTCAGAGCGGAAACAACGGCAGCGCGGTATGCGTCAACATTGGGCTGATAGTTGGTTGCCCACCACATGTTGTAGCAGCCGTTAGCCAGGTATGCGTTAGCCTGAGCCAGGAAGGGGTTGGTGGATTCAACAGCGTTCTTGTAGGGCATAACGCCGAAGGTAGCAACAGCCTTTGCAGAAGCTTCGGGATCGGTAACCAGCCACTTCATGAAGTCGATGGTAGCCTTGATGTCTTCCTCGGAAGCGTTGGCATTGACAGCCCAGTAGTTTTCAGTGCCGCAGTTCAGGCCGGCCTTCTCTTCGCCTTCAACACCGCAGTAGTAGGGGATCATGGACAGGTTCTCAGCCTTCATGCCCTTGTCGGACAGGCCGGACCACTCCCAGTTACCGTTGAAGTAGAACAGAGCCTTTTCGCTTGCGAACTCAGCAGCAGCGTCGAAGCCGCCGTTGGCCAGGTCAGCGCGAGGAGTAGCGGAGTTAACAACCATCAGGTCATACAGAGCCTTGTAGTTGTCCATGTACTTACCGGTCAGCTCAGCGGGGCAGGAGGTCCACTTTTCGGGAGCGTCAACGGACTCGTAGTAGTACTCCAGGTTGATCAGGTGGCCGGTGAAACGCCAGGAAGAACCGCCGTCCATACCAGCGGAGGAGAAAGCATCAAAGCCCAGCTCAGCAGCGCGGGCGTGAACGTCTTCAGCAACTTCCTTCAGAGTGGCGAAGTTCTTGATGTAGTCAGCTTCGTAGCCGGCGTCCTTCAGCAGCTTGGTGTTAACGATGATGCCGTAGCACTCGTAGCAGTAGCCGATGGAGCACAGCTTGCCGTCCTTGTCGAACAGCTGGTAAGCGTCGGTGCTCAGTTCCTTGGCAATGTCGGTGTCCTTCAGGTCGAGGCAGTACTCGCCCCAGGTATCAACAGCGGCCTGGTTGCCGACGACAAACAGAGTAGGAGCATTGTCCTTGTCCATCTCAGCGGTCAGGGTCTCGTTGTAGGTACCGGCAGCAGCGGTAACGATTTCAACGGGGATACCGGTTTCCTTGGTGTACATTGCGGCCAGTTCCTTCAGAGCCTCATCGGATTCGGGCTTGAAGTTCAGCCAGTAGACAGAAGGATCGTCCTTCTTGCTGCAACCGCTCATGCAGGCGCAAACGCCTACGATCATGACGACAGCCAGCAGCAATGCAATAAGCTTTTTCATTTTGGTTCCTCCTAAAATTCTTGTCTGGTTGTTCCAGATTTTTATTTTGGAAACGATTCCAACGTTTCTCTGGTTCAATCATACCCTACCGTTCACAAATTTGCAACAACTAAATCAAAAAATTTTTAAGTTCTGCGTTTTGTATAATTTTCCTATTTTGGATTTGTATATTTTGAACACGGTTGGTCAGTTTGTTATATTTTGGCAAAATCCTCTGGGCTCAAAATACCAACTGCACCAAAAGCATACAGCGCACCGCGCCGCAGAGAATGATCGGCAGCGTGTTTTGTTTCTGCACATGCAGGATAGCCGCCGGCAGGCAGGAGATCAGCGCCGGAAGATAGGCAGAAACATCTGTCAACCGCTGCAACAGCGCTGAGAAGATGCAATTTTGCTTGACAAGGGATATGGGGAAAAGGTAAACTAACAGTAAAGAAACAAGGCGAAAAATGCCGGAAAGGAGCTTTTTATGAAGAAGCCCATTGTTGCCATTATGTATGACTTTGATAAGACCCTGTGCACCCGGGATATGCAGGAGTACACCTTTATTCCCAGCGTCGGCATGGAGCCGGGTGAATTCTGGGGCTTTGCCAACGAGGTAGCCACCGCGGAAACCATGGACCGCATCCTTTCTTATATGTATTGTATGGTGGAAAAGGCCCGGCAGACGGGCAACCCCCTGACCCGGGAGTCCCTGGTTGCCTGCGGAAAGGATATTGAGTATCACCCCGGCGTGGAGGGGTGGTTTGAGCGGATCAACCGTTATGCCGAAGAAGCCGGGGTAGAGGTGGAGCATTATGTGCTTTCCTCCGGCCTTAAGGAGATTATCGAGGGTTCTTCCATCGCCAAGTATTTTAAGCGCATTTACGCCTGCGAGTTTTTGTATAAGGACGGTCAGGCTTACTGGCCCAAGATGGCGGTTAACTACACCAACAAGACCCAGTTTGTTTACCGCATCAACAAGGGCGTTTTGAATATCTATAACGATGTGGATCTGAACAACTCCCGGCCGGATTCAGAAAAGCGGGTGTTTTTCAGCAATATGATTTATATTGGCGACGGCTTGACGGATGTGCCCTGCATGAAGCTGGTGAAGCAGTCCGGCGGCCACTCTATCGCCATTTACCAAGCTGGAGAAAAGCACAAAACCGCTCCGCTTCTGAAGCACGACCGGGTGGACTGGATGTTTGAGGCGGACTATTCCGAGGGTAGCGAGCTGGACCGGAACATTAAGCTGCTATTGGAAAATCTGGCATATTTCAACAAGCTCAAGGGTCTGCATGAGCAGCAGAAAAAGGAGTTGAACTAAATGGCGAAGAGAATTCTCGGCCTTGTTTTGGCTGCTGCCGGGGTTTTGGGATTGCTTTCTGGCTGCTGCCGGGAGGAGACGGATAAGCCCGCCGCCCCCAGCACCGGCGTGACCATTGAGGTTGCCGCGGTGCAAACGGAATACGGCAAGGAGATGTGGGAGGCTGTTTGCGAGGCCTTTACCCGGGAAACGGGCATCGCCGTGGAGCTGACCATCAACAAGAGCATTGAAGATTTTATCACCGAGCCTATGCAAAACGGCGACCACCCCGATGTGGTGCATCTGGGCACAGGCCGCCTTGCCGGACTGACGGAAAATCTCGCCCGGGTGAAGGGCCTGCATGAGCTGACCAATGTGATGAGCATGACCGTTCCCGGGGAAAACAAAAAGGTTTCGGAAAAGCTGGCAGCCGGATTTGCTGCCACGGTGCAAACCAACCCCTACACCGACGGCAAGACCTACATGGCTCCCATGTTCTATACTCCCAGCGGCCTTTTCTACAACGAAAAGCTGTTTCATCAGAAAGGCTGGAGCGTTCCTGAAACCTGGGAGGAAATGTGGGCGCTGGGAGAAAAGGCCAAGGCAGAGGGCATTTCTCTGTTTACCTACCGCACCCCGGGGGACTATGAAACCTTTTTGTACGCTTTGATGTACTGCGTCGGCGGCGCGGATTTCTTCAGCAAGGCCACCAATTTTGCCGAGGGCATTTGGGACAGCCCGGAAGCAAAGAAAATGTTTGAAATTATCGACAAGCTTTCTGACTACACCCACAAGGATACGCCCAAAAAGGCAGGCAGCAAGGAATACGAAGACAATCAAATGCTGGTGCTTCAAAATAAAGCGCTGTTCATTCCCGGCGGAAGCTGGATTGTGGGGGAAACGGCAGGCCAGGTTTCTGCTTTGGGCCACGATTTTGCCTGGGGCATCACCGCGCTCCCTGCGCTGACCAAGGGCGGCGACAGATACGCCTATTGCTGGATGGAGCAGACATGGATTCCCATCGGCGCGGAAAAAAAGGATGCGGCTGAAAAGTTTGTGGCATTTTTGTATTCTGATGTGGCCTGCAGCATATTTGCCAATACCCAGACAGATCTGCAAAGCGGCAACCCCAGACCCAGCGGAGCCATTCAGCCGGTGCTTGGTATGGAAAATCAGCTGGAGGGGAATCAGAAGCTGCTTTACTCCGTTTACTCTGACGGCGCCAAGGCTGCTGCAGGTTACTTTGCCGATTTCTACCCAATTGACGGCATCACCACCGCTAATGTATTCCTCCAGCCCATTGACGCGCTGACAGAAGGTACATTGACCATTGATGAATACATCTCCAATATCAAAACCGCTGCGGATTTGATGCGGGAAAACCTGAAAAACTAAGGGGTAAGACAAATTCAAAATACCAAGAGCCTGCGGCAATCCTTTGCGGCAGGCTCTTTTTCGTTATAAATAGTCCCGAATGTCAGAGGTGAGGGTTTGCTCCAAATGGATCAGCCGCTTGGTGATGTCCTTGGAAACCTCGTCGGCGGCCTTGTATTGGTTCAGATACCGATTCAGGGATTTAACCCCCATGTTGCAGCCGTCGGTCATCAAATCCGCGATGGTGGCGTCGGTGTCTTCCATGGACAGCTTCATGTTGGTTTTCATCCAGGACATGCTTTTGGCGATGGGGTTGGGATTTTTGCCCTCGTCCTTGTAATCGGACAGCAGCTGATTTACTTCCTGCTGGAGCTTTTCATGCTCCTGCTTGCAGCGGGTCAGCTTTTTGTTCAGGTCTTCGCTTTGCACATGGCTCAATACATCGTCGATGGATGCCACGCCCATTTTGATGCCGGCATCGCATTCGCGCAACAGTTTTATGGTATCAGACTGAATCATACTGGTTCTCCTTTTTTTGTTTGGATGAAAGTAGTATGCCCCGATTTTCAGGATTCTATGGATAAAACGCCGCCGGGTGGAAAATGGGATTGGTAAATTGCCGAAAAGGACCAGTGGATTGTAAATATTTATGGTTGAATTTGCCTGAGGCAGTATGCTATAATGTAAAAGTGAGAAAATGCGAAAACCTGCTGAAAGATTTTTGCAGCAAAGAAAAGGAGAGCTTTTTTATGCGGTATTATCTGGCAATCGACATAGGCGCCTCCTCCGGCAGACATATTGTAGGCTGGATGGAAAACGGGGAAATCCAGACTGACGAGGTCTACCGCTTTCCCAACGGCGTAAAGGCAGAGGGAGGACACCTCATTTGGGACATCGCCGCTCTGTATGACAGTGTGGTGGAGGGCATCCGTCAGGCGTTTTTGAAGTACCCCGCCATTGAAAGCCTGTCCATGGACACCTGGGGTGTGGACTATGTGCTTTTAAAGGGCGATGAAGAAGTGCTGCCGGTGTATGCTTACCGGGACAGCCGCACGGAAGCGGTGATTCCTCAGGTACATGAAAAAGTACCCTTTGCCCAGCTGTACAGCCATACCGGCTGCCAGTTCCAGCCCTTTAACACCATTTACCAGCTGTATGATGATTTAAGTAACGGCCGGCTGGAGGGTGTCACCGATATGCTGATGATTCCGGAATACTTCCTGTGGAAGCTCTCCGGCGTGAAGGCAAGAGAGTACACCAACGCCACCACCATGGGTATGGTCAGCGCCGAAACCGGCGAGCTGGATCTGGAATTGGTGGATGCTTTGGGTTATCCCCGTCAGCTGTTCCCCAAGCTGAGCCAGCCGGGAACGGTGCTGGGCGAGCTGCGTAAGGAAATCGCCGACAAGGTGGGCGGCAACTGTAAGGTTGTGCTGTGCGCCACCCATGACACCGGCTCTGCGGTAGAGGGAATTCCCATGGAGGGAGATGCACCTTACATTTCCTCCGGCACCTGGAGTCTGCTGGGCGTGAAGACCCCCAAGCCCATCACCGACAGCGGCAGCCAGAAAGCCAACTACTCCAACGAGGGCGGCGTAGGCTACAACCGTTACCAGAAGAACATCATGGGCATGTGGCTGATTAATGAGCTGAAGCGGGAGCTGTGCCCCGAGGTGAGCTTCCCCGAAGTGGTGAAAATGGCTACGGAAAGCGATTGCGACTTCCTCATTGATGCCAACGCCCCGGATTACTTATCCCCCGAAAGCATGAAGGCCGCCTTTGACCGGGCTGCCCAGGGCAAGCTGAAGACCACGGGAGATTACTTCCGCTGCGCTTACCGCTCCCTGGCAATCAGCTATCGGGATGCGCTGCAGGAGCTGGAAAGCAATACCGGCAAGCGCTACGACAGACTCTACATCGTTGGCGGCGGCGCCAAGAACAGCTTCCTGAACGGCCTGACCGAGGAAGCAACCGGAAAGAAAATTATTGCCCTGCCCATTGAGGCAACGGCGTTGGGTAATTTAAAAATTCAAATGGAGGTTTAATAATATGAGTTACGCAGAAGCAAAAGCAAAATACGCCGCATTGGGTATCGACACCGATGCCGCCATTGAAAAGCTGAAAACCGTTCCCGTGGCCCTGCACTGCTGGCAGGGTGATGACGTCCGTGGCTTTGACACCGACCCCAACAAGCCCCTGACCGGCGGTATTCAGACCACCGGCAACTACCCCGGCAGAGCCAGAACTCCCGAGGAACTGATGGCTGACATCGACAAGGTGATTTCTCTGGTGCCCGGCCAGGTGAAGATGAACCTGCACGCCTGCTACGCCATTTTTGACGAGGAAAATCCCTGGGTTGACCGGGACAAGCTGGAGCCCAAGCACTTCCAGAAATGGGTGGACTTCTGCAAGGAGCGGGGCCTGGGCTGTGACTTTAACCCCACCTTCTTCAGCCATCCCAAGTGTGACCCCCTGACCCTGGCTTCCCCCAATGAGGACACCAGAAAGTTCTGGGTTGAGCACGGCAAGGCCAGTGTGAGAATTTCCCAGTACCTGGCAGAGCAGCTGGGTCAGCCCTGCGTTATGAACATCTGGACCGGCGACGGCTTTAAGGACATTCCCGCTGACCGCATCGGACCCCGTCTGCGTTACAAGCAGTCCTTCGACGAAATCCTTTCCGAGTCCTTTGATCCTGAAATGGTTTACCCCTGCGCAGAAAGCAAGGTCTTCGGCATCGGCGTGGAAAGCTACACCGTTGGCTCTGCCGAGTGGTGCCTGAAGTATGCTGACTCCCGTCCCGACTGCATCAGCCTGATGGACAATGGCCACTATCATCCCACCGAAGTGGTTTCCGACAAGATCTCCGCTATTTTGGCTTACGACAAGAAGATGGCTCTGCACGTCACCCGCGGCGTCCGCTGGGACTCCGATCATGTGGTG
Source organism: Oscillospiraceae bacterium (assembly GCA_017452605.1). Lineage (GTDB taxonomy): Bacteria > Bacillota > Clostridia > Oscillospirales > Oscillospiraceae > Faecousia. Next base: position 13,071 of record JAFTMB010000023.1, on the reverse strand, counting down.
CTGTTTGACGATGAGACCAAGGAGCTGTGCAAGGAAATCGTCCGCTGCGACGGCCTGGATCGTGTATTCATCGCTCTTGACTATTTCGATGCCTCCATCAACCGTGTTTCTGCCTGGGTTACCGGCTTCCGCAACCTGCAGAAGTGCCTGCTGTTCGCTCTGCTGCAGCCCAACTGCGAGCTGAAGAAGCTGCAGGATGAGGGCAACTGGACCAAGCTGATGGTTCTGCAGGAAGAGCTGAAGACCATGCCCTTCGGCGAAGTTTGGGATGCCTACTGCGAAAGCTGCGGTAAGCCTGCTGACGGCCAGTGGTTCCAGGAAATCGAAGCTTACGAAGCTGACGTTCAGAGCAAGAGAGGTTGATTGTCATGGTAAACGAAGCAACACAGCTGGCTGCTCTGGCGGCCATGTCCAACCGCTACGGCGCTGACAGCGCTTATGTTCTGGCAGGCGGCGGTAATACATCCTACAAAAACGATAAAAATCTTTGGGTAAAGGGTTCCGGCACTTCTCTGGCTACCATTAAGGCCGAGGACTTCGTAGTTCTCGAGCGCAGCAAGCTGGACGCTATGTGGTCTGCCACCTATCCCGAGGAAGAGGCTGCCCGTGAAGCAGCGGTTCTGGCAGACATGATGGCTGCCCGGGTTGAGGGCGAAAGCCGTCGGCCTTCCGTAGAAACCCTGCTGCACAATCTGTTCCCCCAGAAGTACATTCTCCATGTTCACCCCGCCATCGTCAACGGTCTGACCTGCTCTGTGGAAGCTGCCGCTGCTATGGAGCGTCTGTTCCCCGCCGCCGTGTGGGTTGACGCCTGCAAGCCCGGCTACATTCTGGCTGTGGAATGCAAGGAGAAGATGGATGCTTACAAGGCCGCTACCGGCAAGGATTGCGACCTGCTGTTCCTGCAGAATCACGGCATCTTCTTCGCCGGAGATACTGTTGAGCAGGTGCAGGCTCTGGCAAGCCATGTCATGGACACCCTGCAGGGTGTTGTGACCAAGGAGCCCGACATGGAGCCCATGGCTTACGATGCCGCCGTTGTTGACCAGTGGAAGGCTGAAATCGGCAAGCTGTTTGCTGACAATGCTGTGGTAGAGTTCACCGTATGTCCCCAGGTGCTGGCTTACGATCCTGCTACCAAGAGCCTGTCTCCCGACCACATTGTCTACGCCAAGGCAAAGCAGCTGGCAGTGAAGACTCTGACTCAGCTGCCGGAAAGCTATGCCACGTTCGTGGCTGAAAACGGCTACAAGCCCAAGATCGTTTTCGTAGAGGGTCTGGGTATGTTCGCCTGCGGCACAAGTCAGCAGGAGGCCCACACCGCTCTGATTGTTATGCTGGACGCCATTAAGGTGGTTGCCTACACCGAGGCTTTTGGCGGCGTATCCGCCATGCCCGATTTCCTGATTGACTTCATCATCAACTGGGAAGTGGAAAGCTACCGCTCCAAGGTCAGCCTGGGCAAATAAAGACAACCTACACCGCCGGACAGAGAATCTGTCCGGCGGTGTTTTTGTTTCCGGCGGCGGAAATAATTTCCGGTATTATCCAAAAGGTTATTGACAAACAGCGGGAAAAGGGTTATAATTCCAACGTGGTTAGCCTATGCTAATCGCGAAAATTTCGGACGGATTCGCCCAAAGGAACAGGGCTGGTGAAAGGGTATGACACTACTTAACGCGCAGGAAGGAAAAGAATATATCATTCAGCGCATCGAAACTGACGATGAAGAGTTGGAGGCATTTTTGTTCTCCTTAGGCTGTTACAGCGGCGAATTTATCACCGTTGTATCCCGCCGCAGAGGCGGCTGTACCGTGTCCATCAAGGACGGCAGATACAACATTGACAATCAGTTGGCAGATGCCATTTATGTATAATCACTGGAAAAAGAGGCTTCCAAAGGAAGCCTCTTTTCTGCATCCTTGGAGAAAGTACATTCCACCTGCTCATTTTCAAGGAAACAATTGAAAATGAGGAAAATGTATAGTATAATGAAAAAAATAACAATGGGGAGGTATGAGCATCCATGAAATACGGTATTTTAAGCACCTCCTCCATCGCGCCCCGGTTCATTGCGGCCATGCGGGAAGTTGAGGCGGGAGAAATCGTGGCGGTGTCCTCCAGAAGTTTGGAAAAAGCCAGAGAAAAGGCGGCGCAGTGGGATATTCCCGTGGCTTATGGCTCTCACATGGAGCTGCTGCAGGATGAAAATGTGGATGTGGTCTACATATCCACTGTCAATTCCCAGCACTACATCTGGGCAAAGGCAGCGCTGGAGCATGGAAAAGCGGTGGTGTGCGAAAAGCCCTGCACCGTATCCGCCCGGCAAACGGCGGAGCTGTTTGCTCTGGCAAAGGAAAAGAAGCTGTTTTTCATGGAAGCGGAGAAGATGCTGTTTCTCCCGGCAGTTTTGGAAGCAGAAAAGCGGATTCTAAGGGGAGATTTGGGTCAAATCCACATGGCGCAGCTCAGCCACAGCTTCCCGGCGTCCTACAACGGCTGGATGTTTGATCAGGAAGCAGGCGGCGGCCCGCTGCTTTCCAGCGGCATTTACGCGGTGCAGCTGATGATTTATCTCTTTGGCCCCATTGAAACCATCCGGGGTGTAAAAAGCAGCCTGGAAACCGGGGTGGAGTGGCAGTACATTCTCACCGGCGAAACGAAAAGCGGCGTTCTCTTTACTGCGAAAAACAGCACCCGGGCCATTTTGGATAACACCTGCCGGATTTACGGCGAAAACGGTTGGCTGGAGCTGCCGGAATACTGGAAGGCAAGAAAAGTCATTTTCCATATCAGCGGAAAAGAGCCGGAAACGGTGGAATTTCCCTGTCAGCATGAGCTTCGCTACGAAGCGGAGCATATTGCCCAGTGCTTTCGCCAGGGGCTGCTTACCAGCCCGGTGGTGACGCCGGAGATTTCTGTCGCCGGCATTGCGGCGCTGGAACAAGTGATGAAAACATGGTGACTCTTAGGAGAAGAAAATGCGGTTATTATTGGATTTATTTTTAACCTTTGCCAAGGTTGGCGTCATGACCTTTGGCGGCGGCTACGCCATGCTTCCCATTTTGCAGCGGGAAGTGGTGGAAAACAAGCATTGGGCAACGGAAGATGAGCTGATGGATTACTTTGCCATCGGTCAGTGCACCCCCGGCATTATCGCGGTGAACACCGCTACTTTCGTGGGACAAAAGACCAAGGGCTTTTGGGGCGGCATTTTTGCAACCTTGGGCGTGGTATGTCCGTCGCTGATCATTATTGCGGCGCTGGCCGGCGTGATTGAGGCCTTTTCTCACCTTACCTGGGTCAAGAACGCCTTTGGCGGTGTCCGGGTGTGCGTTTGCGTGCTGATTCTCAACGCCGTTGTGAAGCTGCTAAAAAAAGCGGTGGTGGATAAGGTCACTGCGGTAATTTTTCTGCTGGTTGCCCTGGGCAGCCTGCTGACCCCGGTTTCCCCGGTGATTTTTGTGGTGCTGGCGGCAGTTGCCGGAATCCTTCTGATGAATTGGGGAGGGAAGACGGCATGATGTATTTGCAGATGTTCTGGGAATTTTTCAAAACCGGTCTGTTCGCCGTTGGCGGCGGCATGGCCACTATCCCTTTCCTTTATGAAATATCCCATAAAACCGGCTGGTTCACGCCGGATCAGCTGGCAAATATGATTGCTGTGGGCGAATCCACCCCCGGTCCCATCGGCGTGAACATGGCCACCTATGTGGGTTTTCTCAACGGCATGAATCACGACGGCATCTGGGGCGCTTTGCTGGGTGCGGTGGTGGCCACCTTGGGCCTGGTAACCCCTTCGGTGATTGTGATTTTGATTGTGGCGGCTATTTTGAAGAGCTTCCGCAACAACCGTCATGTGGAAAACGCCTTTTACGGATTGCGCCCTGCATCTGCCGGACTGATTGCGGCGGCAGGTATCAGCGTTATGTTAACCAATCTGGTGGACGCCTCTGCCGGTTGGTCCATTGGCGCGCTGAACATCAAGGGAATTATATTGGCAGTTATTTTGTGGGTGCTGACCAATCGGGTAAAAGAAACGAAAAAATGGCACCCCATTGTGTTCATCGGCATTTCCGCGCTGGTGGGCATGGTGTTTCAAATGGGATAAAAGCGCAGTGATGACATCACCGTGTTTTTAGATATAAGAATTCAATTGTAAAAAATACGCAAGGAGGCGGACAATTTTGGATAAGTTTGATTTAATCGTAATCGGTGGCGGACCCGGCGGCTATCTGGCAGCGGAGCGGGCGGGTCACGCAGGAAAAAAGGTGCTGCTGTTTGAAAAGCGCTCCCTGGGCGGCGTGTGCCTGAATGAAGGCTGCATTCCTTCCAAGGCGCTGCTGAATTCTGCAAAACATTACGAGCATGCCCTGCATAGCGATGTGTTCGGTGTTTCCTGCCAGAATGTGACCATCGACCAGAAGGCAGTTGTGGCCCGGAAGGCAAAGGTCGTCAAGACTCTGGTCAGCGGCGTTCGCAGCAAGATGCGGGCCAATGGCGTTAAGGTGGTCATGGAAGAGGCCGCAATCAAGGGCAAGGATGCCAACGGCTTCCTGGTTGAGGCAGCCGGCGTTACCTATGCTGCTGACAACCTGATTATTGCCACCGGTTCTTCCAATGTGGTTCCGCCTCTGCCCGGCCTGCGGGAAAACTTAGGCGGCTTTGTGCTGACCAACCGGGAAATTCTGGACCTGCAGGAGATTCCCGGAAAGCTGGTAGTCATCGGCGGCGGTGTTATCGGTCTGGAAATGGCCTGCTACTACGCAGCTGTGGGCGCAAAGGTGACAGTTGTGGAAATGCTGGATCACATCGCCGGCGCAACCGACCGGGAAATCAGCACCATGCTTCAGAAGGATTTGGAAAAGAAGGGCATTACTTTCATGCTGGGCCACAAGGTGGAAGGCGTAGAGCCTGGCAAGGTTCTGGTGTGCGCTCCCGACGGCAGCAAGCTGTCTGTGGAAGCTGACAAGGTGCTGCTGTCCATTGGCCGCCGGGCAAACTGCGCCGGCATCGGTCTGGAAAATATCGGCGTGGAATTTGACCGTGGTATCACCACCGACACCCTTTGCCGCACCAATGTACCCGGCGTGTACGCCATCGGCGACGTAAACGGCCACCACATGCTGGCTCACACCGCCTATCGGGAAGCCGAGGTTGCCATTAGCAATCTGCTTGGCAAGCAGGACATGGTTCGCTACCACGCCAACCCCTCTGTTATCTACACCCAGCCTGAGCTGGGCTCTGTGGGCAAGACCGAGGAGGAGTGCCAGGCCAAGGGTATTGACTACGAGGTTCAGAAGCTGCCCATGGTATATTCCGGCCGCTTTGTGGCGGAAAACGAGGGTGCTGACGGCCTGTGCAAGGTTCTGGTAGACAAGAAAAAGCGGAACATCCTGGGCGTTCATCTGATTGGCAGCTACGCCGGTGAGATCATCTGGGGCGCTGCCCAGATGATTGAGATGCAGCTGCGGGTTACCGATGCCCGGCAGATCATCTTCCCCCATCCCACGGTCAGCGAAATCATCCGCGAGACCCTTTGGGAGTTCCCCGACTAATAATACTTGGCTCCCCCTCTTTTGGGGGAGCTGGCAAAAATCTATGATTTTTGACTGAGAGGGCAAAAAAAGCTCACCTCGCAAGAGGTGAGCTTTTTTGTTGCGTGTAAATTAAGCAACGGGCTTAACGGAGGTCAGGTGGGGCTGTGCGCCGTTGTACCAGTACAGGAAGCCTTCCACATCGATCTTGTCGCCGATCTTCAGAGCCTCAACAGCCTTGTAAACATCGGAGTCAGCGCCGGTGCCGACCATGTAGATGTTAACAGTGAAGGTGTAGGTGTTGGTGCCGTCGGTAACATTGAAGTACAGGTCGCTCTTGCCAGCTTCGCCGGAGCCGTCGTAGCTGTACAGGAAAGCGAACTCGCTGTCGGAATCCTTGATGGTGGAGGGAGCAACAGTCAGACCCTTGATGATTACCAGGTCGTTCATGTAGTCAGCCAGAGCGTCGGTACCCAGCTTGTCAGTGACATCGGTAGCGGTGGCAGTGTAGGTGCCTTCCAGGATCTCGATCTTGGCGTCCATGATTTCCACTTCGCCGGCCCATTCGCCCTTGTGGCCGGTTACGCGGATCTTGGTGCCGGGAACCAGCTTGGCAGCCTCATCCTCGGTGCAGGTGTAGCTGTAAATGTAGTAGCCGCCGTCTTCGGAAGCAGCGTAGATGTGGCAAGCGCCGTTGTACCAGGACTCAATGGTCTGAACATAGGTTTCGATAACAACTTCGCTTTCCATTTCGGCAGCGTCGAAGTCAGCGTGAGACATAACGGTCACGCCATCATTGGCGCCGGTGGACTCGGTGGAACCGGTGGACTCGGAAGAGCCAGTGGAATCGGCGGGCTTGTTGTCATTGTTGGCTGCGGGCGCGCAAGCGGCCAAAGCGAATACCATGACCAGAGCCAGCAGCAGCGCGATCAGTTTTTTCATAATCATTCTCCTTTATCATTAAGGTGTTCCAATTGAACAGTTCTATTATACTAGATTTTAACAACAAATCAATGCTTAATTCTTTGAATTTTTGTGTTTTTTCTCCCGGATTTTTGTGCAAATAATGAAAATAATCATGATTATCCACACATAGGCCAGAGCCAACAGCAGCACAACCGACCCAGTGGGCAAATTCTCAAATTCTGCCCGGTGGATGCCGGATGTCTGGATTTGATCCAGCCGGTAAAGGGAAGAAACATCGGAGTAAAGGGCTTGCATATAGTTTTCGTCAACGGTTTCTTTCCGGCGGACGGATTTGGCAACATTCTCAATCAACTGTCCGGCGGCGTCCCGCAAGGAAGCAGAGCCGTTAAAGACCGGGGTAATAAAGGTGTTGTCGGTGTTATCAAGCAGCAGCTTCGCGGCGTTGATTTTTACATAGTAGTAAAGCTCGGTATCTTCGCCGCCGCGGCTGAGGTAATCCTGATATTCTGTGCTTTCCTGGGCCTTGGAGGTGACGGGCACATAGCCTTCCGTTTGGGAGTAGGCAATCTGCACCTCGTTGGTCAGCAGGAACTGGGTGAAGAGCCAGCTTGCCAGAACCTCCTGGGGGTCTTTCTTATTGAACACGCACACCGACGGGCCCTGGGAAATCATCTTGGGGTTTTCGGTGTCATACTGGGGAATGGGCATGACCGCTGTTTCAAATTTCACAACCTTATCTTCGCTGATGTCGTGCAGCGGCGCGTCGGAGCCGATCCAGGTAGCGCCTGCGGTGGAGTCAATGGCGAAGATACACTGTCCGGCGTTAAAGTAGTTACCGGGATAGCTGGAGATTTTGAAGGTGGAAAAGGCCCGGGTCTGCACATGGTCGGCAATGGTGTAGAGGAACTGCTTGGTGTCCTCGTTGAAAATCTGGATTTCGCCGGTGTGAGTGGAGTAGCCGGCATCCAGCTGCTTGAGGACCTGAATCATCATGTTGTCGGTGGACTTGTAGATGAAAGGAATGAGGATTTTTTGACCGTTAATCTTGAAGGTGCCGTCCTCATTTTTCGCCATGGCGGCCTCGGACACTTCCCAGACAAAATCCCAGGTCAGGGTTTCCGGCAGGGTGTAGCCCAGCTTTTCCACCATGTCCTTGTTGATATAGCAGGCTTCAGTGGAACGCATATAGGGCAGGGCATAGGTGTGGCCGTTGACCAGACATTCCTTCAGGAACTTGGGAATGACCTCGTCTTTGGCAGGGCCGTCAAACAGAACCTCGCTGCCGCCCAGACCGTACTTGGGATTGACCATCAAATCGTCCAGAGGAACCACGGTGTTTTCACCGCTTAAATAGGTGGCGATATGGTCAGGGTAGGTGATGCAGATATTGGGGGTGGTGTTTGTGGCGATGTTGGTGATGACATCGTTATAAATCCGGCTGTAATCGGTGTACAGCTGGAGCTTTACGGTGATGTTGGGGTAAAGGGCCTGGAAATCTTCAATGGCCTTTTTGTAGATGTTGGTTTGGGTCAGGTTGGTGTCGTTTTTGGCCCAGAAGGTGATTTCATAAGTGCGGGAGGTGTCGAAGCTTTCCGGGGTCACATAGGCAAGGCGCTCCGGCGCGCCGTGACAGCCGGAAAACAGAGAAAGGGTCAGAGCCAGCAGGCAAATAAGAGAAAGAAGCTTTTTCATCCTTTCATACCTCCTCTTGCCACGCCGGCCATGATTTTATTCCGGAAGATGAGGAACAGGATAATCAGCGGGGCGGAAATCACCACGACGGCGGCCATCATGGCAGGGATGTTTTCCCGGCCAAAGCCGTTTTCCCGGATTTCCTGAATGCCGTTGGACACCAGATAGTAGGCCTGCTCGTCGGTAATCAGCCGGGGCCAGATGTAGGAGTTCCAGCACTCAATGATCTTCAGAATGGTGATGGTGATGATAGTAGGCCGGCAAATGGGAATCATCACTTTCAGAAGATACTTCATATCCGAAGTGCCGTCGGCCTTGGCAGCGTAGTAAAGCTCGTCGGGGATTTGGGAAAAGTTTTCCCGAAGCAGGTAGATATAGAAAACCGAGGTCACCGAAGGTAAAATCAGGCCCGAAAAGGTGTTTCGCAGGTCCAGATTGGTGATGGTGACAAAATTGGTGATGACCACCAGCTCGTTGGGAATCATCATCAGCGCCAGGAAAACGGTAAAGGCAAAATCCCGGCCCGGGAAATCAAGGCGGGAAAAGCCGAAGGCGGCCAGCACCGTAACGATGAGCATCAGGGCAGTGGTAGCCAGGGAAAACACAACGGTGTTAAGGAAATAGTCCGCCAAAGGAACCAAAGAAAAGGCGTCCAGATAGTTTTGCACCGTGGGCGCAAGGGTAATAAACTGGGGTACGGTTTCGGAAGAATAGGCGCTGTAGGATTTTAAGGAGGTCAGCACCATCCAGTAGAAGGGGAAGAGCACGGCCAATGCCCACACCGACAGCAATATATATGCAAGAATGCGGCTAAGACGCTGGCTGGCGGCCTTTTTAACAATGGATTGATTACCCATAGCGATACCTCATTCGTAAAATACATACTTGCGGCTGACCAGCAGATTGATACAGGTAATGGTCAGGACAATGGCGAACAGAATAATGGCGGCGGCGGAAGCGTAGGAGGGGTAGCCGCCGGAATTGCCGTAGAGCATATCGTAGACATAGCCGACGATGGTGTTCATTTCCGCGGCGTTCAGGTTGGTGCCGAAGAGAGCTACCGCGTCGGAATACGCCTTGAAGGCGCCGATAAAGCCGGTGATGACCAAATAGAACAAGGTGGGGGAAATCATGGGCATGGTGATCCGGGCGAAGATCCTTCTCCGGGAAGTACCGTCAATTCTGGCGGCGTTGTAGTAGTTTTGATTGACCGAGGCTAACGCGCTGGTCAAAATCAAAATCTTGAAAGGCAGCACCACCCAGACGGTGTAAATGCACAGCACCAGCATTTTCGCCCAGTAAGGGCCGGAGATAAAGTCGATGGGAGAAACGCCGAACAGGCCCAGCAGCATATTGACAAGACCGTCGGAATGGGGCGTCTGCTGGAAAAGAATCATAAACACCAAACCTACCGCCAGAGTGTTGGTGACATAAGGAAGGAAAAAGACGGTCTGGAACAGATTGCGAAGCTTTTCGATGGAGGCAAGGCCAATGCTGATCAGCAGCGCAAAGCCGGTGGACACAGGCACGGTGATAAACACCAGAATAAAGGTATTTTTCAGCGCCTGAAGGAAATAGGGGTCGTGAAGCACATACAGATAGTTGTAAGAGCCCACGCCGAAAAAGGTCTGGGAGGCGGAGTTGTAGCCCTCCTCCAGCGAATAGATGAAAACATCAATCAGCGGGTACACCATAAACGCGCCCAGAAACAGCATTGCCGGCAGAAGATACAGCCAGCCTTTCAGGTTTCGTTTATCCATGATCACCAAGCTCCTAAAGAAGATTTGCCTATATTATAAGAGAAACTGCAGGGTATTGCAAGCATTTGGAGGAAAATTAAAGAAATCCCAAGGGCTTAAAAAAACTGTGTACATTTTGCCGGGAATGTGTTATAATCATAAAACAACAATGGGGGATTATGCCATGCTTAAGGCGAATATGGAAACTCCCGGGAGGCGATGTTATGTCCGGTAAATATTATAATCCCAATGGCCCCAGAAGAAAGAAAAAGATGACCGTGGGTCGCTTTTTGAAGCGGTATTCCTTTTGGCTGGTAGCCGCGGTGCTGTTTGTGTTCTGCGTTGTGGTCACGGTGGGTATTGTCAAAGAAATTGTAGGGCCCAAGAATCCTCAGGACAGCCAGCTGTCCACAGAGCAGGGCGGAATCGACGGCAGTAATCCTTCCAACGGCGCGGATTCCACCCAGTCCACCCAGTCCGGCCCCTCGAAAGAGGTTTTGGCCGTTTTGGACGAGGCAAAGAATCTTGCCAATGGTTACGACTATGTTGCCGCCATTGAGCTGCTGAGAAGCTTTGAGGGCTACGAAACCCAGCAGGAAATTGTGGATACCATTGCTCTTTATGAGGAGCAGGACGACAAGCTGGTTTCCCAGACCAAGCAGCAGCTGAACAATGTGCCCCACATTTTCTTCCACTCTTTGATTGTGGATGCCGACCGCGCCTTTGACGGCGACGGTGAGGAGGACGGCTATAACCTCTATATGTGCACCACTGCCGAGTTTGTGTCCATTATGGAGCAGATGTACCAAAATGGCTATGTGCTGGTAAATCCTCACCACATTGCCTACGAGGTGACCGATGAAACGGGAACCCACATGGTTTACGGCGACATCCGTCTGCCTGCAGGCAAAAAGCCTTTCCTGCTGAGCCAGGACGATTTGAACTATTACAGCTATATGATCGGCGTGGGCGACGGCAAAAATGAAACTCCCATTTTTGTGGACAAGACCGGCGACGGCTTTGCACACAAGGTGGTAATCGACGAAAACGGCTACCCCGTCTGCGAATATATGGATGCCGACGGCAATATCCATGTAGGCGATTATGACCTGGTACCTCTGCTGGAAAAATTCATCCAGGAGCATCCGGGCTTCTCCTACAAGGGCGCCAGAGCCATGCTGGGCGTGACCGGCTATGAGGGTGTGTTTGGCTACCGCACCAAGCCTTCCTACGAGGGGAAAATGGGCACGGAAGCCTATCAGAAGGAAGTGGAGCAGGCAAAGCAGGTTGCCCAGTGTCTGAGAGACCACGGCTGGATCATCGCCAGCCACTCCTACGGACATCCTCGCTACGGCGATTTGACTGCCGGCCGGGTGGATGCAGACTCTACAAGGTGGGAAAATACGGTGCAGGTGATTGTGGGCGATACGGATGTGATCCTCTACCCCCACGGCTCGGATATTAACTCCTGGCGGCAGTACAGCTTCGCAAACGAGAAATATAAGATCCTGTATGAAGACGGCTACCGTTACTTCTTCAATGTTGACTCCACCATCGGCTGGACCCAGATTACCGACACCAGCTTCCGTGGCGGCCGTGTGAATATCGACGGCTACCGGATGTGGAACAGTGCGGAAAAGCTTGCGGTGTTCTTTGATGTGGAATCTGTGTTTGACCCCAGACGGCCTACCCCCGTACCTCCCTTAAGCGGAAGTATGTAAAAAGATTAAGAAAAAAACACCAGCCGTTAAGGCTGGTGTTTTTTTGTTTGGTGGGGAGGACGGATTTGCTTAATCAAGGTTCGGCTTCGTCCAGCCGTCGCCGGCAACGCTTGTCCGCGTTGCATTTAATTGTTCGAATCCTTGCATCTACGCAATACAAAAAATCCAACACCAAAAGGTGTTGGATTTTTCGTGGTGGGGGAGGACGGATTCGCTTTTCTGCGGAAAAGCCACGCCGGTTGCAAGTGTTCACTGAACACTTGCCAAGAGCCGGCTTTCGAATCCGCCCACCAAATGCCCATTACGCAAAAAAAGAGACACACCAAAAGGTGTGTCTATTTTTTTGGTGGGGGAGGACGGATTCGAACCATCGAAGCGATACGCAGCAGATTTACAGTCTGTCCCCTTTGGCCACTCGGGAACTCCCCCAGGTATTCTGTTTGTCTCCGCTCTATTTGGAGCCGGTAGACGGACTCGAACCCCCGACCTACTGATTACAAATCAGTTGCTCTACCAACTGAGCTATACCGGCGGCTCAAACAGAACATTCATATTATAGCGGCGGCATTCTCATTTGTCAAGCCTAAATTTGCATTTTTTCAAAAAGAACCGGGCCGGCGTTTTGCCGGCCCGGAATGCTGATATTTTTAGAATTCTACGTCCATTTTGGCAATGACGGCCGCGCAACGGGCGCAAAGGCCATCGGCATGGTTTGTGACGGAATGCATCCAGCAGCGGGGGCACTTGGCGCCCTTGGCTTCGCTGACGCCAACGGTCAAATCCGGGTAGTTGACACCGTTTCCGACTTCAGCGCCCTCAGGAGCAGCTTCCCATGCGCAGGAGGACACAATGAACACTTCCGCCAGATTTACATCGCCGCAGGCGCTGCGCAGCTGCTCGCTGCCGCTTAAGCTGACATGCGCCTCCAGAGCTTTGCCGATTCGCTTGTCGGCACGGGCCTTTTCCAGCACGCCGTTGACATCCTGGCGCAGCTTCATAACGGAGTCCCACTTTGCCATGACGTCCTCAGACAGCAGGTAGGCGTTCATATCTGCGGGCATCTGGTTGAGCAGGATGTTCCGCTGATCGTCGCCGCTGCGGTGGGGCATTGCCTGCCAGATTTCGTCGCAGGTGTAGGCAAGAATCGGGGCAAAGAGCTTAGCCATAGCGTCTACGATCAGGTAGAGGGCGGTCTGGGCGCTGCGGCGGCGAAGACCGGTGGCCTCCTCGCAGTACAGACGGTCCTTGATGATGTCCAGATAGAAAGAGGACAGCTCGACCACGCAGAAATCGTTGATTTCGTGGGAAATCACGTGGAATTCGTAGTTTTCGTAGGCCTTGCGAACCTTGGCAATCAAGGCGTTCAGCTTGGTCAGCGCCCACTTGTCCAGCTCTTCCAGGTTCTCCGCCGCAACCAGATTGTCGGGGTCGAAATCGTTCAGGTTGCCCAGGCAG
>JAFTMB010000022.1 GCA_017452605.1 Oscillospiraceae bacterium | reverse complement strand
CCGTGATCCTGCAGGTTTCCAAGGGCGCACGTGCCTACGCTAACCATACTTACCTGTCAAGCTGGTTGAGGCTGCTGTGATCGAGTGCCCCGAGATCCCCATCGCTCTGCACCTGGACCACGGTGACAGCTTCGAAACCTGCAAGTCCTGCATCGACGGCGGTTTCACCTCCGTTATGATCGACGCCTCCACCAAGCCCTTCGAGGAGAACATCGAAATCACCAAGAAGGTGGTTGAATACGCTCACGACCACGGCGTTGTTGTCGAAGCTGAGCTGGGCAGCCTGGCCGGCATTGAAGACGATGTCAACGTTTCCTCCGAGGCCGCTTCCTACACCCGTCCCGAGGAAGTCGAGGAGTTCGTCGCCCGTACCGGCTGTGACTCTCTGGCTATCGCCATCGGCACCTCCCACGGCGCTTACAAGTTCACCCCCGAGCAGTGCACCCGCAACGAGCAGGGCATTCTGGTTCCCCCCGCTCTGCGCTTCGACGTTCTGGAAGAAGTAACCAAGCGTCTGCCCGGCTTCCCCATCGTTCTGCACGGCTCCTCCTCCGTTCCCCAGGAGTATGTCGCTATGGTCAACGCCAACGGCGGCAAGATGCCCAACGCTATCGGCGTGCCCGAAGAGCAGCTTCGTAAGGCTGCCGCTCTGTCTGTCTGCAAGATCAACATCGACTCCGACCTGCGTCTTGCCATGACCGGCACTATCCGTCAGTACTTCAACGAGCATCCCGACCACTTCGACCCCCGTCAGTACCTGAAGCCCGCCCGCGCCAACATTAAGGAAATTGTCCGCCACAAGCTGGTCAACGTCCTGGGCTGCGCCGGCAAGGCCTGATTGCTGCACAAACCCTTTTGTTTCACACCAAAAGGAAGCAACAGAAGAAATGTTTAACCGGAAGGTCTTTTGGCCTTCCGGTTTTCTTTTTCGGGGTTGACAATGAATATTCACAGGTGTATAATCGCATAAAACAGAAGGAAGGAGAGCTGACAATGTATCGCCATTGCGTCAATGCAGTCTATAACAAGTCCGGTAACCCTATGCGCTGGCTGGGGCTCGGGCTTACATTGTCATACTCTTTTTTAGGATAACCGCAAGGGATATACCATAAAGAAAGATGCAGTGCAAGCTCACCGGAACTCGGTTGCTTGCACTGTTTTTTTATTACTAAGGGAGGAAACATTATGATCCATGTCCATAAGCACCCAATCTGTGAATACGATGAGGATAGAAATGCAATTATCCGGGCAGCGGATTTTCTGGATAGATGTCTGCCAGAAAAGTGTGTCATCACTTTTTTCAGGAAAGAGCTTGGGCAGTTTGTGCAAGAGCACAATCTACCTATAATTGGGTATCTTTATTCAGAGGTTTTAGATATACCTATTTACAAGTACGAAACCGGAGAAGACCAGCTTTGCATTACAATGCCGTTTAGCACTGCGCCTGGAGCTGCGGGAACAATTGAAGAATTACACGCTATGGGTTGTAACCAATTTGTTATTTGCGGCGGAGCGGGATGCTTGCAAAAGGATATGACCGTAGGCAATCTCATCCTTCCAACATCTGCTGTTCGGGATGAGGGCACTTCCTATCACTATCTTCCCCCCGCCCGAGAAGTAACATGTAATCCGGAAACGATAAAAACGGTGAGGGAAGTATTAGACAGCATGAATGTTTCGTATGTAACCGGAAAAACATGGACAACCGACGCCTTTTATCGGGAAACTCCGGACATGGTGAAGCACAGAAAAGAGGAAGGCTGTATCACAGTAGAGATGGAAACTGCCGCTTTCTTTGCTGTTGCCGAATTCCATCAACTGCAGTTGGCTCAGCTTTTATACGCCGGCGATGATGTTAGTGGAGAAAAATGGGATAAGCGTGCGTGGAATCAGCGAAAGAATGTTCGGGCTAACCTCATTGAACTAGCAACAAGAATAATACAAAGATTATAGAAAGGATTGATTATATGCCTACCCATAAAGGAACCCAAACAATTGAGACCTCCAGACTCATTTTGCGACAAGCTCGCCGGGATGACGCGGAACCTATGTTCCGAAACTGGGCATCGGATCCCAAAGTCACCAAATACCTGACCTGGCCGCCTAATGAGAATGTTGAAGTGACACAGAATCTTTTGGAGCGGTGGACAACCGAATACGAAAAAGACGATTACTATCACTGGATGATCGTTTTGAAAGAGATCGGCGAACCCATTGGTTCTCTGCTGGTAACCACCGTTGGGCGGGCACAATCTGCTCACATCGGTTATTGCATCGGACAGAAATGGTGGCATAAGGGCATTATGCACGAAGCTGTGCAAGCAGTTATCAAGTATCTGTTTGAGGAGGTGGGCTATCATCGGGTTGAAGCCATGCACGATCCTAATAATCCGAATTCCGGCCGAGTTATGCGAAAGTGCGGCATGAAATACGAAGGAACAACCCATGCTTCTGACAGAAACAACCAGGGTATTTGTGATGCAGATCATTATGCTATTTTGCGTAGTGATTGGGATAAACCCAAACACTTTATGGAAGGCTATGCTGCAGAAAGCGACACTGCTCTTGTGCAGGAAATCTATCGTCGCAAAAGTGAAAGTGACCGTCTGAACAAGTCTCAAGCAGCCAGGGTGGAATTCTTTACAACGGTTCGATATATCGAGAAATACTTAGCTCCCGGAGCGAAGATCCTCGATGTTGGCGCCGGCGCCGGCGAGTACAGTTTTTACTTTGCCCGCAAGGGATATTCTGTATCCGCATTGGAACTTGCGGATGCCAACATTGCTGCTTTCCGGGCGAAGATGACAGATGATGATTCCATTGACCTGGTTCAAGGCAATGCTCTGGATCTGAGCAGATATAACAGCAACTCCTTTGATGTTGTGCTTCTGTTTGGCCCGCTGTATCATCTGCATGATGAAGCTGACAAGCTGCGGTGCATTGAAGAGGCTAAGCGGGTATGCAAGAAAGACGGGAAAATCTTCTTTGCATTTATCTCCAACGACATGGTAATTCTAACGATGCAGCAGCTCCACTCGGACTATCTGATTTCCGGCGACTACAACAAGGAGACCTTCCGTCTGGACGATTTCCCCTTTGTGTTCCACACCCCGGAGCATTGCAGAAAGCTTCTTGGCAAAGCTAGTATTCAGATTATCCATGAGGTTGCATCCGATGGTGCCAGCGAACTTCTTCAAGATCTCGTCAATGGTTTGGACGAAGCTTCCTATCAGCAGTACCTTCGGTATCATTTCTACATCTGCGAAAAGCCGGAATTTCTGGGCATGAGCAATCATTTACTTTTTGTGGGAAGCCCCGAAAAATGACCCTTTCCGTCCAAAAAATGCCCGATTGAGATGTGTTCTCAATCGGGCATCGTATTTTACTTCCACGCGTTTTGAGCGGAAGCGCCGCCATTATTCTTCGATTTTCAAGGTCTGTCCGGGTTCAATTTCATAGGGCTTACCGTCGATTTCAAACCAGATTTTCCGCAAAGTAGGATTGTAGATTATCGTGCCGTCGGCGCTGGTTTCTAAAGACTCATACGCCTTGGTGTATTCGTAGATTTCCATGTTGGTGGCGTACCAGGTATCCTCCTTGCCGCCTAAAATCTGACCCAGGGTATCCAGCAGCTCCCAGTTATTGTTGTTGTCAAATTCATAGCTGTGGCCCCACAGATAAAACAGCCTCGGATACCGCCAGGCAGAGGAAAGCTTACTAAAATCAATGGCAACAAATTCCTCGGCGTAGCTTACCACATTGGGATTTGCGTGGTGAGCGCTGGGATTCCAGGCATACCAATCCTCGGGCATACGGAACAGCGTATTATCCCCGGACAGTGACCGGGCGTAGACAATGCCCACATCCTGCAGACACTGGCGAACCTGCTGGTAAGTCATGCCGCCCTGGAAAATCCGCACGCCGGAATCGGGATAGGCCATGCCCTTTACGATGCGGCCAAACCGCTTTTCCAGACCCAGCCGGCAATCCAGCACATCCCGGATAATGTCCACGCTGCGCAAAATTCCGGGCGCCCGGTGATTGTCGCCGTGCACTGCCACCTCGTGGCCTGCATCCAGAATGTAGGTTTGGATGTCCTCCTGTGTCAGCTTCGGCTTGCCTGATGTTCTGCCGATAAAACTGTTGTTGATATTTAAGGTTGCCTTGATGCCGTAGTGGTTCAGTCTTTCCAGTAAACGAATATCTGTTTTCAGCCCGTCATCGTAGCTGAAAGTCACTGCTTTCGCCTTTCCGCCGGGATAACGCATAAAATAATAACGCATCAAACTTCCTCCTTTATCTTGGGTAAGTTTCTTTTGTCATTATAGCATCTGCCGGGAAAATTGCAACAATCCTTTTACTTTTCTCTTGTAAAGAGGGCTGATTTGTGATAAAGTAAATTGATTTGTTATGATTTTTGCTTCAGGAGGCAATTATGCGTTATTATGGTCCCCACTAGCGCTCCTCTGACATTAGAGAATACTGTATGGAGGATAATGTTATGTCAACCTTAATAGAAGAAATCAGCCGGCGGCGCACCTTTGCCATCATCTCCCACCCCGACGCCGGTAAAACCACCTTAACTGAAAAATTCCTGCTCTACGGCGGCGCCATTGCTCAGGCCGGCGTTGTCAAGGGCAAAAAGAATTCCCGGGCCGCCACTTCCGACTGGATGGAAATTGAAAAGCAGCGCGGTATTTCCGTCACCTCTTCTGTCATGCAGTTCCAGTATGGCGGCTTCTGTATCAACATTCTGGACACCCCCGGTCACCAGGACTTCTCCGAGGACACCTACCGCACATTGATGGCGGCAGACTCCGCGGTCATGGTCATCGACGGCGCCAAGGGCGTCGAGCCCCAGACAAGAAAGCTTTTTAAGGTCTGCGCCATGCGTCACATTCCCATTTTCACCTTCGTCAACAAGATGGACCGGGAAACCAAAGACCCCTTCGACCTTTTGGACGAGGTGGAGCGGGAGCTGGGCATTGAAACCTACGCTATGAACTGGCCCATTGGCTCCGGCAAGGATTTCCAGGGCGTTTACGACCGGGAGCATCAGCAGCTGCTGTTCTTCTCCGGCGTTTCCGGAAAGAACCGGGCAGAAAAGGAAACCGTGGATTTGTATGACCCCAAGGTCGCCCAGCTGCTGGACAGCGAAAGTAAGCATCAACAGCTGATTGACGATGTGGAGCTGTTGAGCGCCGGACGGGAAATGGATCTGCAGGCTGTGCAAAACGGCCAGCTCAGTCCCGTATTCTTCGGCTCTGCTTTAACGAACTTTGGCATTGAGCCTTTCCTGGAAGCCTTTTTGAAGCTGACGCCGCCCCCGGCCTCCCGGACTGCCGACTGCGGTGAAATTGACACCTTCTCCCCGGATTTTTCCGCCTTCGTGTTCAAAATCCAGGCCAACATGAACAAGGCCCACCGAGACCGCCTGGCCTTTATGCGGATTTGCTCCGGCAAATTCCAGCGGGACAGCGAGTATTTCCATGTCCAGGGCAACCGGAAAATGCGGCTTTCCCAGCCCCAGCAGCTGATGGCCGCGGAGCGGGAAATCGTGGATGAAGCCTACGCCGGCGACGTTATCGGCGTGTTTGACCCGGGCATTTTCTCCATTGGCGACACCATCACCACCCCGGGCAAGAAATTCTCCTATTCCGGCATTCCCACCTTCGCTCCCGAGCATTTCAGTCGGGTCAGCGCCAAGGACTCCATGAAGCGCAAGCAATTCGTCAAAGGTACGGAGCAGATCGCCCAGGAGGGCGCCATTCAAATTTTCAAAGTGCCCAACTCCGGTATGGAGGAAGTTATCGTAGGCGTTGTGGGTACCCTGCAGTTTGATGTGTTCCAGTACCGCATGAAAAATGAGTACGGCGTAGACCTTCGCATGGAGGGTCTTCCCTACGAGGAGATCCGGCTCATCGACAGCTATCCCGGCGATTTGCAGGATTTGAACCTGGGCAGCGATGCCGAGCTTTTGGAGGACTACCGGGGCAGAAGCCTGCTGGTGTTCTCAAGCTACTGGGCCATCGACTTCATCTGCCGCCGCAATCCCGGCCTTGTGCTGAAAGAAATTGTGGTAGAAGAGGGCTAAACCCTATGAAAAAAGTCCCGTCGAAAGACGGGACTTTTCTTTTTTTATTCCTCTACATTCAGCGCGATGTGAACGGTGTCCAGCTGAATCTGGTCTACCGTAGTGGGTGCGCCCATCATCAAATCCTGGGCGTTCTTGTTCATGGGGAAGGTGATAACCTCCCGGATGGACTCCTCGCCGCACAGCAGCATGACCAGGCGGTCGATGCCGGGGGCTGCGCCTGCGTGGGGAGGCGCGCCGTAGCAGAATGCGTTGTACATGGCGGGGAACTTGGCTTTCACATCTTCCTCGCCCAAGCCTACCATCTGGAAAGCCTTGACCATAATTTCCGGGTCGTGGTTACGAACCGCGCCGGAGGCGGTTTCGTAGCCGTTACAGACCAGGTCGTACTGGTTGGCATTGATAGCCAGCAGCTTTTCCACATCGCCCTCGGCCTCTTCCAGCGCCTTCACGCCGCCCTGGGGCATGGAGAAGGGGTTGTGGCAGAATTCCAGCTGGCCGGACTCCTCGCCCATTTCGTACATGGGGAAGTCAACAATCCAGCAAAGGGCGTACTGATTTTCATCAAAGTGGCCGGGAACCCGGGTGCCAACCAATTTCCGGATGACGCCGGCGGTCTTCTGGGCAGCGGCCTTCTTGCCTGCGGCCATACATACAAAGGAGCCGGGCTGAAGCTGCAGCTTTTCTGCCAACGCTGCCTTGCAATCGGGCAGGAACTTGGAAATGCCGCCAACCAGCTCGCCGTTTTCATCCAGGCGGAACCAGCAAGCCTTATTGCCGGTCTGCACTTCCACATCGGCAATCAGCTTGTCAATCCACTTACGGCCCTGGTCAAAGCCGTTAACTGCCACAGCCTTGACGCAAGCGCCCTCGAAAGGACCAAAGCCGCAGCCCTGAACGATTTCGGAAATGTCTTCAATCTCCAGGTCAATACGCAGGTCCGGCTTGTCGGAGCCGTAGCGCTCCATAGCCTCGTTAAAGGGAATGTGGCGGAAAGGAGTCTGGGAAACCCGGTCATACTTACCGAACTTCTCAAAAACGGGCACCAGCACTGCTTCCAAAGTGGACAGAACATCGTCCTGGGTGGCGAAAGCCATTTCCATATCCAGCTGATAGAATTCACCGGGGGTGCGGTCTGCCCGGGCATCCTCATCGCGGAAGCAGGGAGCAATTTGGAAGTATTTGTCGAAGCCGGAGGTCATCAGCAGCTGCTTAAACTGCTGGGGAGCCTGGGGCAGAGCGTAGAACTTGCCGGGGTGATTTCTGGCAGGAACCAGATAGTCACGGGCGCCCTCGGGAGAGGAAGCCGTCAGAATGGGCGTGGTGATTTCCAGGAAGCCGCGCTCGGTCATCAGCCGGCGGATTTCCGCCACCACATTGCACCGCAGAATGATGTTCTTCTTCACCGCGGGATTCCGCAGGTCCAGGAAGCGGTACTTCAGGCGGACATTTTCATCGGCGTCCTTGCTCTTGTTGATTTCAAAGGGCAGCTGATTGTAGCGGCACTTGCCCAGCACTTCAATGCTCTGGGGCACCACCTCAATTTCGCCGGTAGCAAGCTTCTGATTCTTGCTTTCCCGCTCCCGGACAGTGCCGGTAACGGAAATGGTGGACTCCTTGTTGATGGACTTGATGCGCTGCATCATTTCCTCGGTTTCCACCACCACCTGGGTGGTACCGTAGTAATCCCGCAGGACCAAAAATGCAAAATTGGAGCCTACCTCACGGACATTTTCCAGCCAGCCAACAATGGTAACCTGCTTGCCGGCGTCGCAAAGGCGCAGCTCGCCGCAGTTATGCGTTCTTGATTGGGTCATAGTCTAATCCCCTCTTATATCTTTTGTTTTCGTCTTAGTATTATTTCACAACCTTTGGAAAAAGTCAACAAAAATACAGACAATCCTTCAGCAGATTGTCTGTATTTTCTGTTTTATTGAGCAGTTGCGTAGCCGTTGGCGTCAAAACGGTAGGTAATTCCGTCCACTGCGCGGGTACAGCTGCGCAGGAAGCTGCCGTCAGCCAGGCGGTAACGCCAGCCGTAGTCATCGCGCATCCAGCACTGGGCGCTGACGCCGGCATACAAATCCTTGATTTGTGTCAGGGAGTACTTGGCTTCGTCATCCTGGAAGTGCCACCATTCAGACTTCAGCGGAGCCAGCTTCGCCCCGGTCATAATGGTTCTGAGCAGGGTCGCCTTGTCGTTATTTAGGCTCACCTCGGAGTACCAGCTCAGGTCATGAATCTCCGTCTGCATATCAATTTCTTTTCTGTCCAGGCTTTCCAACGTCAAGTCCAAAGCGATGCCCCGGTTGTGGTTGGAAATGCCGTTTGCCAGGAAATTGCCCAGAGAATACCGGCCGTTATCTGTCATCAGCTGGAAGTAGGTCTGGGAAACGCCCATCTGAGGAATGGGGTTTTGAATAATGCCCTCAGCTAGGCTGTAAACGGAAAGGGTGGCTTTTCTGGGACGGTAGGCTTCATAAATCTTCAGGCGGTAACCCATGGTGCGGGCAGTTTCCGCTGCAGTCACCAGCTTCTTGGCAGTGGGGTACAGCAACGGCACCAGGAAGTCGCCGTTTTGCTGCTCCACATTTTCAAAGCCCTGAATCACCGTTGCCGTAACGGCGGGGATTTCATAGCCATGCACCTTGAAAATGGAGGAATAGCTGTTGGTCACATTGTAAGAGCACAGGTCGCCGATGTATTCCGGCAGGTTAATCATGCAGTAATTGCTGTCGATATAGCCCACGCCTTCGCCAAAGCGAACCTGGAACAAGCCCTTTTCTTCAGAAATGACGCAGTAGGCCTTGCCTGCGGGGGCAGTGCCCAGAGAAGCTGCCTTGGAGGTGTCTGCGTAGACATCCAGATCAATCAGCGGCCAGATGGTTGCATACTGGGATGTAATGCCGGTGGACACGTTCAGCTCGGAGCTGCCCACCACCTCCGGCGCTCCGCCGGAGCCTTCGCGGTTGAGCGACACCACCCGGAAACGGTGTTTCTTGGAGGTATCCAGCTGACCGGTGGTAAACTGCAGCTGGCCGCCTTGGTCAACGGTATACAGCGTTCCCCAGCTGCCGTCATCGTTTAACTTCTGCAGCTCGTAGTAATCGCCCTTGGTTTCGTTCCAGCTTAAGGTCACTGCGTTGGTGTTTTCCGATTCGTAATCCAGCTTCAGCACGCTTCCCAAGAACTGTTCCCGGCTTAAGGTGACGGTTTTGGCATCAATTCCGTAATACACCAGCTGGGAGGATTGGCGGTAGGCTGTCAGGGTGATGGTATAGTTGCTGCCTTTATCGGGGATGCCGTAGTCCTCTCCCCTGCCAAAGGTCATGTTGGTCTTGCCGCCCAGCAGCTACTTCACATCACCGGACACCCCCTGAGCGTCGGTGAACTGCATCCGGCAGGCAACATCGCTGTTCATGATCGCCTTCAGTTCCAGAACGTCCGTATCGGGGTTAATTTCCCACTCAACGTCGGAGATGACCGGCGGATCCAGCTTTACATTGACCAACAAATCCCGGCTGCCGGGGTAGATTTTTCCCTGGTAGGCAGCGCCGGAGCGAACACGAATGGTCAGCCGCTCGTTCCGGGGCAAATCCGATAATGTACAGGAGCGTTTTTCCGTTGTATGGGAAAACAGAGATTCTCCGTTGCTCATCCGGGTAATTTCCACAGTGTAGGAATCGGCGTTGACACCGGCTGTCCACTCCATGCGGATTGTGCCGTCGGCCTGCTCATGCAGATAAATCACGCTGTTTTCCGGCATGCCGTTCTGGGCCTTTTGTCCGGCCAGCAGCTGATTTACCGCAATGACAATGCCTGTCACTGCCAGCGCCAAAACCACACCCAGGATGATAAGCATCCGGATGATTCTGGCTTTTGAACGTTTACTCAACATAGGTCACTTTTTCCTCTTCACCTTCACGGTAGGTATACACTACAAATCCATCGTACATCAGAACGCCGTCTTCGCCATCACCGGCGCAGCTGGCGGCGTACTCGGAGCTGTCGGGCTCGCCCACAAGGGCGATCAGGTCTGCCAAGGGCTTGTCGATGCAGCTTTCTGCCAGCGCCTTCAGGTCATCCTGGGAAGGCTTGGAGCTTGCCTGGGTAGACTGAGAATTGCCCGTAGCCTCAGAATTCTGGTTCTGATTGTCCTGCTGGCCTGCCTGGGGCTTGGAATCGTTGGCATTATTCTGCTCGCCCTGGTCACAGGCGCACAGAGAAAGCATCAGCAGGCATGCCAAAATCAAAATTACAACTTTCTTCATGATAATTACCTCACTTTTTTAAGTTATCTCATACATTACAAGCTGGCCGCCTACGGTATATGCCAGGGACTGGATGTCTCCATTTTCCGGCACATACACGGCAAAGCCGTCATTTTCCATCAAAAAGGCTTCGTAAGCCTGTCCGCCACAAACCAGATACACGCAGCTGTCGTCATCCGGCGCAAGGGGCAATGCGCCTTTCACCCGTACACAGCCCTCCGGGGCCTTGTCCTTGAGGCTGAGTGTAACGGAAGCCGCGCCGCTGGAAGTCTGGGGCAAGGTGATTTCCGCCATCGGAGACTGAATCACCGGCACATTGGCAAGCAAATAGGAAAGATTTCGCTCCACCAGCTCCACCAGCACAAAATCTGCCTCTTTGGTCAAATCATAGGTGGTAGAACGGGCGAAATAGCTTTCCGCATAGGTATCCGACAAATAAGGATACAGAAGATTTCCAAAGGAATCCCGGTAGGCAAGGAGCTTGCCTTCCCCGTTGCCGGCGGTCTGCAAAATAATGCTGTCCGGCTTGGTCAGCTTGGAGGTGTAGGAAAATTCCAGCTGTCCGCCGTAGACAAGGTTTGTTTCAGCATCCTTTAAGGCAGGGTACACCATTTCATAAAGGTCGCCGGTGTGCGGAGCGGTCTGGGAGAAATCTCCTAAGAAATAGCCGCTCTTTACGCCAAAGGCTGCGTTAATCAAATCCGCGCCCAAGGCAGCGCCCTTGGAATTCCAGTGGGAATCGTGGGCAAAATACAGCTTTTCTTCCTGCTGCTGCAGCGCCCCAAGCAAATCCACAGTGTTAACATCCATATCTTTCAGCAGCTGGGTCAGCCTTGCGGCATCGGAAAGCTCCGAGCGCATACCGAAATCCCCCATTTGCTCCGGATATACCGAGTTTTTATTGGGGGCGACCATAAAAGCAAACTGTTTTCCCTGCGCCTCGCAGTAGCTTTGCATCAGCTGTAAGTTTTTTGCCATGCTGAAAAGCTCCCGCTGACTCAGCGCGCCGGTGCCTGCGAAGCTGTCAAGAGTCTCAGCGAAGAACAGCCAGCCGTCCTTACCCAGCAAAACCTTCTCGTTGCCGGAGGTTTGGAACACCTGAGCGGTCAGGTAGTTATCCAGGGTAATCAGTTCCTGGCGCAGATAAAACCGGTCGGAAATATAGTCTGTAAAATCTGCAAGATAGTTTTTGTTCCAGTTTCCGTCCTTGTCGCGAAGCTGGGGCGGGCTGCTGAGAATTTCATTTGCCCCGGCCTGAGATGGCCCGGCAATCAAAATACCCACGCTCAGCGTCAGGGAAATTGCCAAGAACAAGGAAACAAACGCAGTGAGCAATACTTTTCGTTTCATGGGGATACCTCAAAATTGTGCGTAAATAAAGGGGGCAAAACCGCCGGACGCCAGCTTGGCGATGCACAGCACCAAAAGTACCAGCGCGGCGATATAGCTGATCGGCTCCAGAATCCGATACCAGCTCTTTTTTGCAAGGTAATCCTTAACCGGCAGGCACAGCGCAATGCCAAGCAGCAAAACCGCCACCGTCTCCGGGCTTAAGAGCTTGCGCAGCAAAAGGGTCGCCTGGGGGGTAAAGGTAAAGCCGGTAAACATAGCGCCAATGACCTGAAAGCCCTGAGAAACGGAGGTTGCCCGGAACATCACAAAGCCCAGACACACCACCAACAGTGTGTACACTCTGCCCAGAATCCGGCCGCCCCTGCTTTTTTCCAGCTTTCTGACCGGCAGGACGCTCAGGCTTTCCAGCGCGGACAGCAAGCCGTGCCACAAGCCCCAGAGAATGTAAGTCCAGGCCGCACCGTGCCAGATACCGCACAGAGAAAAGACGATCGCCTTGTTAAGACCCTTGCGCAGAGTCCCTTTCCGATTGCCGCCAAGAGGAATGTACAAATAATCCTTAAACCAGCCCGAAAGGCTGATATGCCAGCGCCGCCAGAAGTTTTCCACACTGTGGGCAATATAAGGATACTGGAAGTTTTCCGGGGTATGGAAGCCGAGAACACCGCCCAGACCGATGGCCATGTCGCTGTAACCGGAAAAATCGAAATAGATTTGCAGGCTGTAAGCGATGGCAGCCAGCCAGGCAAGGCGCACATCCTGCACAGCATCCAGAGAAAATACGCCGTCTACGATTTTTCCCAAAGTGCCTGCAAAAATCAGCTTCTTGGCAAGACCAACCACAAATCGGCGAAGACCGGCGGCAGCGCCCTCCACGCTGACCTTTCTTAAGGAAAGCTGAGGGCCAAACTCCCGAAACCGGGTGATGGGACCCGCCATAATCTGGGGGAAGAAGGAAATGTAAAGCAGCAAATCAAAGAAGGATTTTGTGCCGTTTTCCTTGCTGCGCCAGGTGTCAATGAGATAGGAAATGCTTTTGAAGGTGAAAAAGGATATGCCGACAGGAGCAACAAGCCCTAACTCCACCTGCTCAAGTCCCAACACGCCGCAAAGGAGAAAGTCCAGATACTTATAAACAGCCAAAAACAAGAGGTTGGCCGCTACACCCAGGACAATCACTGCCTTGGGGCAGTTTTCTGTTTGCAGAATGAGTCCCACCACATAGTTAACAAGCGTCGCAATCACCAGCACCGCCAGGCCGGAAAGGCTACCGAAGCTGTAAAACACCAATCCCAGCGCCAGCAAAACAATATTCTTTCCTTTGTTGCCGGGAATCAGCCAGTAAATCGCCAGACACACCGGCAAAAATACCGACAGGAATATGATAGAATCCAGATTCAAGGACAGTTCTCCTTTCCCGGTCAATCCTCAGGCCAGTGGTAGGGCCATTTGACAGCCGTTTCGTAAGGCAATTTGTACATGGGGTGATTTTTACCGTTGTCCAGATACCGCCGGGCCAGCTGGGGGTCAAAGATATAGGCTTTGCCGTCAAAGTCAATCTGCGCCCAGGCGTGAGGCTGGTAATCCTTGGCAGTATAGCCGCTGAAGCAGTAAGCATCGTAGCCAATGCCCCGGGCCAGAGCCCAGAAGGTTGCATTGTAGCTGTAGCAGTTGCCGGCGTTTTTCTGAAGCATTTCCTTGGCCCAGGAAATCTCCCAGCCGGTGGCTCCCGCTTCCAGATAACCCCGGGATACATATTTGAAAGAATCCCGGCAGTAGACAAACACCTGATACAGCAAGTCCTCTCCGGTAGCGTTGGGCTTTTTCTGCTGAATGATGCGGATGCGCTCCGCCACCAAATCATCCAGTTCCAAATCTCCGGAGGTATAGCGACCGTTTTCTCCAAACTGCAAGGTGCCTACCTTGCCGTCTTTGAGGTAGTAGCGGTCTTCCGTCACATAGTAAAGGTAACCGTCTTTCAGCAGGAAGCCGGGCTCCAAAGCGGTGGGTACATCCACTTCCGCCCAGGTGATTCCTCCGTCCGTTTCCTTGTGACCAACTGATGCCTCCAACAGCGCCGCCAAATCCGCCCGGCTGTCCACCATATCCACCGGAATCTGGGCGTCGTTATCCAGCGTCAGCGACGCGGTAAGGGAACGGCCCAGCAGGGTATTCATCACTGTGGCGAACTGAGAGCGGGTAATGGCTTCGTCGGTAGTAAGAGCCTGACGAATGACATCGTCGGGATAGAAGTTTAGAAGGATTTTTCTTAAAAATTCCCCGTCTACCTGCCCTGCTCCGTTGGGAAGCTCCGGGAAATAGGTCTTTGCGCCGGCGGCAGCCACCGCCTCCAGCGCCTGGGTCAATTCCTTTTCTGTGAGAATATCGTCAGGCCGGAGCTGATCTCTTGTATTAAGGAACAGATACGGCACATGGCGGTTTAAGGCAGGATAGTAAGAAAGCTTATAGGTGACATCCTTCGTTACCGGAACGGTGTGGGGCTCAACCAGCTGACCGGCCTCATTCTGCCAGCCAAGAACCGTAAGACCCTGCAAAGAGGTGGACACCGGATTGGGCGCGCCGCCTTCCTCCACCCGCTGTTCCCGGTAAACCTCGCCGTTTACCAAATACTGAACTGTATATTTCATCTTCGCCGGGTCTGTGGGTTTGGGCAGGTCAACACAGCCCGCCAGCAAAAGCGCACACAGCAGCACCAGCGCATTGATTGTTACCATCAAGCGACCTTGCTGTTTCATATTCTATATTCCTCCTGTGTTCGATAGAATACCAGTATGTATTATAAAGGAAAGCGCCCGAGAATGCAAGAGAAAACTGCATACGCAGGGTCTGTCCCCAGCCCCAAAACCACAAAATTCACAAATTTCCGGCTTTTGAAGATTTTTTTATGTGAATACTATGAAAAGTTGAATTTTTGCCAATTTTTTGGTTGATTTTATGGGATGTTTCCTATACAATAGTTTGGCAAGTAATATGTTTCAGCCAAGGAGGATTTCCAAAAATGCTCAATGTAGTCCTGGTAGAGCCGGAAATTCCCCAAAACTGCGGCAACATCGCCAGAACCTGCGCCGCCACCGGCAGCCGTCTGCACCTGATTCGCCCTCTGGGCTTCGATATTTCGGAAAAAGCCGTCCGCCGGGCAGGCCTTGACTACTGGCACATGGTGGATGTCCGGGTCTATGATAACCTAGAGGACTTTTTCGCCAAGAACGATGTGAAGCAGATGTGGTGCCTGTCCACCAAAGCCCCCCGGTCTTACACGGAGGCTGCCTTTGAGGACGAATGCTATTTGCTCTTCGGCAAAGAAACCAAGGGCCTTCCCGAAAGCTTCCTGCAGCAGCACTGCGAAAGCTGCGTGCGCATTCCCATGCGAAGCGATGCAAGAAGCCTTAATTTAAGCAACGCGGTGGCAATCACCGTTTTTGAAGCCCTGCGGCAGCTTTCCTTCCCCGGCCTGCAGGGCTTTGGAAAAATGCACAACCTGTAAAAAACCAATCTATGGAGGAACAGATACATGAACTACAACAAGAAATCTATTGAAGATATTGAAGTAGCCGGCAAGCGCGTTCTGTGCCGCTGCGACTTCAATGTACCCACCAAGGACGGCAAAATCACTTCCGACAAGCGGATTGTGGCTGCCATGCCCACTATCGAGTACCTGGTCAACCAGGGCGCCAAGGTTATCCTCTGCTCCCACATGGGCAAGCCCAAGGGCGAATGGAAGCCCGAGCTGAGCCTGAAGGTAGTAGCTGAGCGGATTTCCCAGCTGCTGGGCAAGGAAGTCATCATGGCCTCCGATGTTGCAGGCGAGGATTCCAAGGCTAAGGCCGCCGCTCTGAAAAACGGCGACGTGATGCTGCTGGAGAACACCCGCTACATCAAGGGCGAAACCAAGAACGACCCCGAGCTTTCCAAGGCTCTGGCTGACCTGGCTGACATTTTCGTAAACGACGCTTTCGGCACTGCTCACCGGGCTCACTCCTCTACCGCCGGCGTTGCCGACTATCTGCCCGCTGTTTCCGGCTACCTGGTTCAGAAGGAAGTTTCCATCATGGGCAAGGCTCTGGCAAATCCCGAGCGTCCCTTCGTGGCTATCCTGGGCGGCGCCAAGGTTTCCGACAAGCTGAATGTTATCAATAACCTCTTGGAAAAGGTCGACACCCTGATCATCGGCGGCGGTATGGCTTACACCTTCCTGGCTGCTAAGGGCTACGGCATCGGCACCAGCCTTCTGGACGCTGAGAAGATCGACTACTGCAAGGAAAT
>JAFTMB010000021.1 GCA_017452605.1 Oscillospiraceae bacterium | reverse complement strand
TACATCACCAAGCCTTTCGAGATGAAAGAGGTGCTGGCCCGCATCGAGGCGGTGCTTCGCCGCGCCCCGGGAAATGCCCCGGAAGCCAAGGCAAGACGGCTGGTGTTCGACAAGCTGACCATTGATATGGACGCTTTTGAGCTGACCGTAGACGGCAAGCGGGTAGACACGCCCCCCAAGGAAATGGAGCTGCTTTTCTACCTTGCCTCCTCTCCCAACCGGGTCTACACCCGCAACCAGCTGCTCGATGAAGTCTGGGGCTTTGACTACTTCGGCGACAGCCGTACCGTGGATGTCCATGTGAAGCGGCTGCGGGAAAAGCTGGAGGGTGTCAGCGAAAGCTGGAGCCTGAAAACCGTCTGGGGCGTTGGTTATAAATTTGAGGTAATATAAAAAAGGCGGCGCGCCAAAAAGCGCGCCGCCTGATCCTTAATTAAGCTTCGGTATTATTAAACACTGTACCCGTAGGGATGCTTGTAGTATCGCTGCTGGAGGTTACCGTAAATTGCTTTTCTCCGGTTCTTGTTAAAACCAATTCAATGACGGGTTCATCATACGCAAATGTAACAGCAACGGTATTTCCGTTATCTTCCCAAGTAATGCCGTTCATTTCGCTGCTGAACCAAAAATCATAGTAGGTCTTTCCACCGTGTGTAATGCTGCCGTTCTTAACATTGGCATAATTTGCATTCGCGTAGTAATCCTTGTGAGTATATCCCTGGAAATCTGTGGGACTTAGTACATACATGGAAAGGACCTCGCCTGTTTCGGATTCACCGGAATCACTGGGTTTTACAATATAAGCTATCCAACGGTTATCTGTAAAAGGCACGTTGGGGTCTGCTGCGCCACACACGCTGCAAGCGCCGTTGGCGTAGGTATGCTCTGCCACAGCGCCCTCGGTTGCGCCGCAGGTGGTGCAGGTCTTGGGAGCGGTGCAGGTAGCATCTTTCCAGTTATGTCCGGCTGCTGCACCCTCGGTTGCGCCGCAGGTAGTGCAGGTCTTGGCAGCGGTGCAGGTGGCTGCCTTCCAGTTGTGTCCGACAGCTGTGCCGTCAGTTGCGCCGCACTTGGTGCAGGTCTTGGCTACAGTGCAGGTAGCTGCCTTCCAGTTGTGGCTGCAGGCAGTGGGGACGGGCTGGGTAGGTGTCTGGGTTGCCTCAGTGGCGCCGGTGGTTTCGGTAGCTCCGGTGGTTTCGGTAGCTCCGGTGGTTTCGGTGGCGCCGGTAGACTCGGCTGCTCCGGTGGATTCTGTAGTACCGGTGGACTCTGTTGTGCCGGTGGATTCTACGCTGCCGGTGGATTCCGATGCGCCGGTGTCATTGTTCTGCGCTTCGTTGCTGCCGCAGGCGCACAGACCCAGCAGCATCACAAGAACCAAAGCTGCGGATAATAACTTCTTCATGTTCGCATCCTCTTTTCTTCTCCAAAAAATAAGGCTCGGACGCCAAAATAATTGGCCGAGCAAATATATGGTAGCACAATACGCCAAAAAATGCAAGGTTTCCCAGTTTAAATTCTGTTTTTCGAGGTTAACGCCCAATGAAAAGTACCTTTAGCCGAACCTTTATCACCATATCGGTGCTGCTGTTGGTGGCATTGCTGATCATCGGCATCTCCTTTCAGCTGCTGGTAAGGAATTATCTGGTGGAAACCACCGTGGATTCGCTGAAAAACGATGCAACGGTGATTTCCCAGCTGGTGCAGTCGGTTTACAGCGACAGCGACCTTTCCAAGCGGGAATTTAATATGGCGCTGGGCGTTGCCACCAGCGTATCCGGCTCCGACGCCGTCATTTGCGACGAAAAAGGCGTGCTGCTGCTGTGCGCCCAGTCCCCTCTGGGCTGTGAGCATCAGGGTCTGCAGCTGGACAAGAGCTTCCTTGCCCGGGTGTACCAAAACGGCATGACCACCGACACCGGCGTGATCCAGGGCCTTTACACCAATCAGCGGTTTGTGGTTTCCGTTCCGGTATTCAGCGAGCAGGGTCAGCGGCTGGGCGTGGTCATCGTGTCCACTCCTATGGAAAAAACCCTGGAAACCCTGCGGCGCATTTCGGAAATCTTTTTGTTTGTTTCCTTGCTGGTTGTTCTGTTCGCGGTGGCGGTTGCCACCTTGTTTGCCCGGCATCAGGCCGCGCCCCTGCGGGACATGGCAAAAACCGCCCGGGCCTTTGGCCACGGCGAGCTGACCGCCCGGGTCAACACCGACGGAAAGAACACCCAGGAAGTGGAGGCTTTGGCCCTGGCCTTTAACAACATGGCCTCCTCCCTGCAAAAAAGCGAATATCAGCGCCAGGAATTTGTCGCCAATGTATCCCACGAGCTGAAAACCCCCATGACCACCATTTCCGGCTATATCGACGGCATTTTGGACGGCACGATTCCCGAAGAAAAGCAGGCCCATTACCTGCGCATCGTGTCCGACGAAACCAAGCGCTTAAACCGGCTGGTCAGAAGCATGCTGGACATTTCCCGGCTGCAAAACCAGGGCGGCATTCCCGACGAGCAGAAAAGCCGGTTCGATTTACTGGAGTGCATGGGCAAGGTGCTCATAACCTTCGAGCAGAAAATCAACGAAAAGCAGCTGGATGTTCAGGTGGACTTCCCGGAGCATCCTGTGTATACTTTCGCAGGCGAGGACGCTTTGACCCAGATTGTCTACAATCTTTTGGACAACGCCGTAAAGTTCTCCCCCGCCGGCAGCACCCTCACCCTTTCCATCCGGGAAAACGGCAAAAAGGCCTATCTTTCCATCAGCAACCAGGGCCAGACCATTCCTGCGGAAGAGCTTCCCCTGGTATTCGACCGCTTCCACAAAATGGACAAAAGCAGGTCTAAAAACCGGGACAGCTGGGGTCTTGGCCTTTACATTGTAAAAACACTGGTGGATTCCCACGGGGAAAACATCTCCGTCACCAGCCGGGAAAACACCACCACCTTTACCTTCACCATGCCGGTGGTGGTATAAAAGACTATCTTTCGAGGTTTACTATGAACGACTATCCTTTTGAAAACGAACCCTGGGATCGGGATTCCTTTGAAACCGGCTCTACCAAGCCCCCCAAAAGCCGCAGCGGTCTGATTGCGGCGCTGCTGGTGGCGGTGATTATCTTAGGCGGCGTCAGCAGCATCTTAAGCGTGATGAATATCCGGCTGTTTCGTCAGCTGGAAAGCCAGGACGGTCAATCCGCCTCTGTTTCCTTTAATGAAAACACCCTCTCCACCGGGGAAACCTCTGGCGGCCAATCCGGCACCGTGGCCACCAGCCCCGGCGGAAATGTGCAGGTGGATATTCAGCAGACCCCGGAGGGCGTTGACAATGTGCCCCAGGCCGGCGGCCTTTCCTATCAGCAGATTTACGCCAAGGCCATTCCCTCGGTGGTGTCCATCACCTGCCAATTAAGCGGCGGATCTTCCACCGGCACCGGCGTTATCTTGTCGGAAAACGGCTACATCGTCACCAACTGCCATGTGGTAAACGGCGCCCAAAGCATTTCCGTACTGCTGACCGACAACCGCACTTTCTCCGCTTTCGTGGTGGGTATGGATTCCGTGTCGGATTTGGCGGTGCTGTATGTGCAGGCAACAGATTTGACCCCGGCGGAATTCGGCAATTCCGACTCTCTTAAGGTTGGCGACGCCGTTGCCGCCATCGGCGACCCTCTGGGCGCGGAGTTCCGGGGCACCATGACCGACGGCATCGTGTCCGCCATCAACCGGGATGTGGTTACCGGCGGCAGAACCATGACCCTGATTCAAACCAACGCCGCTTTGAATTCCGGCAACTCCGGCGGCCCGCTTCTCAATTGCTACGGCCAGGTGATCGGCATCAACACCTTGAAAATCAGCGCCTTTGTGGATGACGCAGGCGTGGAGGGTCTGGGCTTTGCCATTCCCAGCACCACGGTAAAATCCGTGGTAGACCAGCTCATCGCCCAGGGCTATGTGTCCGGACGGCCCAGCCTTGGCATTTCCGGGGAAACCGTATCGGTGCTGGAACAGAAGCTTTACCGTCTGCCTGCGGGCGTGCTGGTAAGTCAGGTGGAAGAAGGCAGCTGCGCCGACCGGGCGGGCATTGTTCAGGGAGATGTCATTATCAGCGCAGGCGGCGCGCGGGTAGAAAGCGCGGAGGCCTTAAGCACCCTTTTGTATCAGTTAGACCCGGGAAATTCTCTGGAATTGGGCATTTACCGCTACCGCTCGGGAAAGCAGCTGAGCGTAACCGTTATTTTGGATGAAGCCACAGGAGAGTAACTATGACCGGATATTTTGAGCAAATAGTTTCCGGCCCAGGCGCTATCACCCCCAGCCGTCTGCTTTACTGGATCCAGGAAATATCCGGCCATCACGCTACCTCTTTGGGCTGCGGGAGAGCGGTGCTGGAGGAAAAGGATTTATTTTGGGCGATTATTCGCAACAAGCTGGAAATTCTCCGCCTGCCGAAAGCGGGTGAAGAAATTTGTCTTCGGACATGGCCCATGCCCACCACCCGCTCCGCTTACCCCAGAGCAACAGAAGGCTATGATAGGGATGGAAATGTGGTGTTTCGCTGCGTCAGCCTTTGGGTGATGATGCGCTTTTCTGACCGGTCCATGGTGCTTCCCAAGCACACCGGGGTGGAAGTGCCCGGCATCACTTTAGGCAACGAGCTGCCGTTCCCCGGCTCGCTTTCCCAGATTCCTTTGGAAAACCCCAAATCGCGGCAGGTTAAGGAAGAGGATCTGGACATTAACCGCCACATGAATAACTGCCGGTATCTGGACTGGGCAGAGGATTTGCTGCCGGAAAGCAAAAAGCTTTCTCAGGGCTGCAGGTGGACGGTTTGCTACCTTTCCGAGGCCCGCCTTGGGGACGATTTGACCCTTTCCTTTGCCGCAGAGGAAGACGGAAGTATCCGCATAGAGGGTGTTCGCGAGGAGGAAAACGATGCCGCCAAGCAGCACCGGATTTTCGCCGCGAAGCTAGAAAAAATTTAGTCGTTATGGAAACCAAATCACCCAATTTGGGTTTTTCCCAAATTGGGTGACCTTTTTTGCAAATTTCTCCAAAATCCTTGTCTGGCAAGGTAAAAGCCGGCTGTCACTGTGGAAAACCCTGTGGATAATGTGGATAACTTTGTGCAACCAAACGTTTTAAAATGAGACAAAAAATAAATTTATGTAAACCCTCATTCTGTGGACAAAAATCCGCCACCGGAAAACCCGGTGGCGGATTGTAAACGCCTTGCGGCGTCACAGCTCTTTATTTTACAGTGCCGGTGGAGCGCAATGTGACATCGTGGGCGCCGCCTTCTACGATAGAAGTGGCGGAAACCAGAGTCAGCTTGGCATCTCTCTGCAGGTCGGCAATGGTAATCACGCCGCAGTTGCACATGGTGGACTTGACCTTGTACAAGGATGCTTCCACATTATCGTGCAGGGGGCCTGCGTAGGTGACATAGGAGTCGACGCCCTCTTCAAAGGTCAGCTTGGCGGAGCCGCCCAAATCGTAGCGCTGCCAGTTCCGGGCGCGGTTGGAGCCTTCGCCCCAGTATTCCTTCATGTAAGCGCCGTTTACCATCACCTTGTTGGTGGGAGATTCGTCGAACCGGGCAAAGTAGCGGCCCAGCATCATAAAGTCCGCGCCCATGGCAAGGGCCAGGGTCATGTGGTAATCGTGGACGATGCCGCCGTCGGAGCAAATGGGCACATAAATGCCGGTTTCCTTGAAATACTCATCCCGGGCTGCGGCAACCTCAATCAGCGCGGTGGCCTGACCTCTGCCGATACCCTTGGTTTCCCGGGTAATGCAGATAGAGCCGCCGCCAATGCCGACTTTCACAAAATCCGCGCCGGCCTTGGCAAGGAACATAAAGCCGTCCCGGTCAACCACGTTGCCGGCGCCGATTTTTACGCTGTCGCCGTAGTTTTCCCGCACCCATGCGATGGTCTTTTCCTGCCAGCAGGTGTAGCCCTCGGAAGAGTCGATGCACAGCACATCCGCGCCGGCTTCCAGCAGGGCGGGAATGCGGGTGGCGTAGTCCCGGGTGTTGATGCCCGCGCCTACGAGATAGCGCTTTTTGCTGTCGAGAAGTTCCAGAGGATTGGCCTTGTGGGAGGCGTAGTCTTTACGGAACACGAAATACATCAGGTGGTCATTTTTGTCAACGATGGGCAGGCTGTTGAGCTTGTTGTCCCAAATAATATCGTTGGCCTCTTTCAAGGTGGTGTCTGCCGGGGCGGTAATCAGCTTGCTGCGGGGGGTCATAAAGTCCGCTACCTTTTCGGTGGGCTCCATGCGGCTGACACGGTAATCCCGGCTGGTGACGATGCCAAGCAGCTTGCCGGTGGCAGTGCCGTCGTCGGTGATGGCCACGGTGGAGAAGCCGTTTGCGGCCTTCAATGCCAGAACATCAGCCAAAGTGTTCTCAGGAGTCAGATTGGAGGCAGAAACCACAAAGCCTGCCTTATAGCCCTTGACCTTGGCAACCATAGCCGCCTGGGATTCAATGGACTGAGAGCCGAAAATAAAGCTCAGGCCGCCCTCCTTTGCCAGGGCGATGGCCAGGGTGTCGTTGGACACCGACTGCATAATGGCAGAGGTCATGGGAATGTTCAGACTGATCGCCGGTTCTTCTGCGCCCTTGCGGTACTTGGTAAGGGGCGTGCGCAGAGATACATTGTCAGGAATGCAGGATTCAGAGGTATAGCCGGGAATCAACAAATATTCACTGAAGGTGCGGCTGGGTTCGGTCATATAGTGGGCCATGAGTATCTCCTCCTGATGTAAACATAAGTATTTATAATTACCTAACACTATATCACAGAGCGCAAAAAGGGTCAAGTGGATAGTTTGACAAATCCTTACATTTACAGCTCCAAAAAAGCCGCCACTTTCCATAAGGAAAAAATATGGCGGCGGTGCTTGACAATTGAAATCTTTGTAAGTAAAATAGGCTTGGTATAGTGTGCGCTGTTGGAAAAGATTTCCAATTCAGCGTTTCATGGATAACCGGCCATGGCCGGGGGATTTGTGCTAATCGCCTTTGGGCGTTTCGTTTGTACAGAAAGATGCCGTAAATCACGGAGTTTACCTGCAAATTTAACACCCGGGGTCCGTTTACGCAACCCCCTCCGCCTGAGCCATTTTTGTGAAGGAGGTGCGTTGTCAGATTATGGAACCGTTACAGATCATTTTGATCGTCGTTGGCGCCCTTGCCGGCATCGCCTTGGGCTTTGTGCTGGGCGTTGGCTATCGCAAAAAGGTTGCCGAGCGGGAAATCGGCTCTGCCGAGGCAGAAGCCACCCGTCTTATCAACGAAGCTATCCGCAGCGGTGAAAGCCGGAAAAAGGAAATGCTTCTGGAAGCCAAGGACGAAATCCATAGATCCAGAACAGAGCACGAAAAAGAAGTCAAAGAGCGCCGCGCTGAAATCAGCAAACAAGAGCGTCGGTTGGAACAAAAGGAAGCCGCACTGGACAAGAAGACCGAAAACTTTGAACGCAAAGAAGAGGAGCTTGCCAAGAAGATGGCTGCCGTGGCCGAAACCCAGGCCGAAGCCGACAAACTCCGCGCAGCCCAGCTGGCAACCCTGGAGCGTATCTCCGGGCTGACCCAGGAGCAGGCCAAGCAGTTCCTGCTGCAAACCGTGGAAGAGGATGTCCGCCACGAAACTGCTATGAAGATCAAGGAAATTGAGCAGCAGCTGAAGGATGAGGCTGACGACCGGGCAAGAGAAATTCTGTCCGTCGCCATCCAGCGCTGCGCTGCCGACCATGCCGCCGAGGCTACCGTTTCCGTTGTGGCTCTGCCCAGCGACGAAATGAAGGGCCGCATCATCGGCCGTGAGGGCCGGAACATCCGCACCCTGGAGACCATCACCGGCGTCGATCTGATCATCGACGACACCCCCGAAGCCATCACCGTTTCCAGCTTCGATCCGGTTCGCCGGGAAATCGCCCGTGTGGCTCTGGAAAAGCTGATTGCCGACGGCCGTATCCACCCCACCCGCATCGAGGATATGGTGGAAAAGGCCCGCAAGGATGTGGACCGCATCATCCGGGAAGAGGGCGAGCGCGCCTGCTACGAAACCGGCGTCCACAACCTCAACCCCGAGCTTGTCAAGATTCTGGGCCGCCAGAAGTTCCGTACTTCCTATGGCCAAAACGTGCTGAACCACTCCATCGAGGTTTCCCACATTGCCGGCCTGATGGCCGCAGAGCTGGGCGTGGATGTGGCCCTTGCCAAGCGGGCAGGTCTGCTGCATGATTTGGGCAAGTCCATCGACCATGAGGTGGAAGGCAGCCATGTGCAGCTGGGCGCCGATATTGCCCGGAAGAACAAGGAAAATCCCGTGGTTATCAATGCCATTGAGGCCCACCACGGCGATGTAGAACCCAAGACGGTGATTGCTGTGCTGGTGCAGGCTGCGGATGCTGTGTCTGCCGCCCGTCCCGGCGCCCGCCGTGAAAATGTGGAAAACTATGTGCGCCGTCTGCAGAAGCTGGAAGAGCTGACCGGCTCTTACCCCGGCGTTGAAAAGGCATTCGCCATTCAGGCAGGCCGCGAGGTTCGCATTATGGTCAAGCCCGAGGTGGTCAACGAGGACAACATGATCCTTCTGGCCCGGGACATTGCCAAGAAGATTGAATCCGAGCTGGAATACCCCGGCCAGATCAAAGTCAATGTCATTCGGGAAACCAAGGCAGTGGAATACGCCAAATAAACAATTCCTCCGGTGGAACACTCCACCGGAGGTTTTTTATTTTGAAAATCCGCTGTAAGTCCGCCCGGGTTCTAAGATAACCCCCTGCAACCGGGCAAGCTCTGACACCGTAACAAACTGAAATCCCTGCTTTTGCAGCGCGTCGATAATCCCAAAGGCCGCGTCCACGGAGCAGTCACACATATCGTGAAGCAAAACAATATCCCCGTCGCTCACCCGCTCCACCACCGACGCCTGCACCACGGCGGCATCGTGGTTTGCCCAGTCCCGGGGGTCTACCGACCAGAGGATAACAGAAAGATTCTCTCTTTTGGTAATGCTTTGCAGGGTTTGGGATGATGCGCCTCCCGGCGGCCGCAAAAGGGTACACCGGCAGCCCTCGGGCATCAGTTTTTTCGTTTCCTGAAGCTCCTTTTCCAGCTGGGCGGGGGTCATTTTGCTCATGTTGTCGTGGCTGTAGCCATGCAGACCGATTTCGTGGCCTTCCTGAAAAATCCGCTCCGCCAGGCCTTGGTAGTCTTTCAGCCGATAGCCGCACAGAAAAAAGGTGGCTTTTACCTGCCGCTGCTCCAGCCCGTCCAGCAGCCGCCGGGTGAACCTGCCGGAGGGCCCGTCATCAAAGGTCAGGGCCACATATTTTCCCTCTGCTTTCACCGGAATGCAGAGCAATCCCAGAATCAGCAGCAAACATATCCCACGCCGCACAAAAACACCTCCGCTTATGTGGAAAACCCCAAAAAATCGGGCATACTGTCCTTGACTAACTTTACTTTTCCCGTAAATCTTGATATAATGCAGAAAACCTGATGGGAAGGAGATGCCTATGCTGGAAAAAATTCGCTCGCTGGCCGACCGATATGAAGAGCTGTGCTTTCAGTCGGAGCAGCCGGATTTTTATGCCGACCCTCAAAAAGCCGCCAAGCGCCTGCGGGAAAAAAATGACTTAGAGCCCATTGTTGAGGCTTTTCACGCCTATAATGACACCCTGCAGGAAATGGAAGACGCCCAGGAGCTGATGAGCGAGCCGGATATGAAAGAATACTGCCAGCAGACCTTCCAAAAAGCCAAGCAGCGCCAGGAGGAGCTTTACCGGCAGCTGCAGCTGCTGCTGCTTCCCAAAGACCCCAACGACGAAAAAAATGTGATTGTGGAAATCCGTGGCGGCGTGGGCGGCGAGGAAAGCGCTCTGTTTGCCCACAGTTTATTCAGAATGTACAGCATGTACGCCGCCGCCAAGGGGTGGAAAATCGAGCTGATGAACTACTCGGAAACCGAGCTGGGGGGCGTCAAGGAAGCGGATTTTATCATTTCCGGCCGGGGCGCTTACTCCAGAATGAAATATGAATCCGGCGTGCACCGGGTTCAGCGGGTACCGGAAACCGAGTCCGGCGGACGGGTTCATACCTCCACCGCCACCGTGGCAGTTTTGCCGGAAATGGATGAGGTGGATGTGCAAATCGACCCCGGCGATGTGGAAATGCAGGTCTACCGGGCCAGCGGCGCAGGCGGTCAGCATGTTAACAAGACCAGTTCCGCCGTCCGCTTAATTCACAAGCCCACGGGCATTGTGGTGGCCTGCCAGGAGGAGCGGAGTCAGCAGCAAAACCGGGAAAAATGTATGCGCATGCTTTCTTCCAAGCTTTACGAAATTGAGCAGGAAAAGCTTTCCTCCCAGGTTACGGGTATGCGCCGCAGCCAGGTGGGAACGGGTATGCGAAACGAGCGCATCCGCACCTACAATTTTCCCCAGGGCCGGGTGACAGACCACCGGGTCAATCTCACCCTTTACAAAATCGACGCCGTTATGGACGGCGCGCTGGATGAGATCATCGACGCTCTGGCCACTGCCGACCAGGCAGAAAAGCTGAAAATGCAGCAAGGCTGAAAAAGAGGAATACATTATGGAATACATCACCAACAGCCCGGAGGAAACCGAAGCTTTGGGCGCGGCCTACGCCAAGGTGGTCACCCCGGGCACAGTTCTTGCCTACCGGGGAGATTTGGGCGCAGGAAAAACCGCCTTTACCCGGGGCCTTGCCCGGGGTTTGGGATATTCCCACCCGGTCACCAGCCCTACCTACACCATTGTAAATGAATACTTAGGCGGAAGACTCCCGCTGTTTCACTTCGATATGTACCGCTTAGGCTCCAGCGATGACCTTTTTGACATCGGCTGGGAGGATTACCTGGACAGAAACGGCGTGTGCGCCGTGGAATGGAGCGAAAATGTGGCCGATGCCATGGAAAACGCCCTTTGGGTGACCATTGAAAAAATCGGCGACAATGAGCGCCGCATCACCGTGGAAGGAGGGGAACACCTTGCTCCTGTTAGCCTTTGAAACCTCGGCAAAAGCCGCCAGCGCCGCATTGTTTGACGGTGAAATCTTGCTGGGAGAAAGCTACCAAAACACTGGCCTGACCCACAGCCAGACCCTGATGGTCATGGCGGAGGATTTGCTGAAGCAGTGCGGTCACGCCCCTCAGGAGGTAACCGCCGTTGCCGTGGCGGAGGGCCCGGGCAGCTTTACCGGCGTGCGCATCGGCATGGCCGCCGCCAAGGGATTTGCCTGGGGAAAGGAAATTCCCTGCTACGGCGTTTCCACCTTAGAAAGCATGGCGTATCATCTGTCCGTATGGGATGGCACGGTGTGCTGCGTTATGGACGCCAGAAGAAATCAGGTGTATAACGCTTTATTCTCTGTGAAAAACGGGGATATCACCCGCCTTTGCCCGGACCGGGCCATCGCCCTTGCTGACCTTTCCCGGGAATTAAGCGACATTTCCGGCCCGATTTTCCTGGTAGGTGACGGGGCTAATCTTTGCCACCGCACGTTAGCCGGGGAAATCCCCAATCTGATCCTGCCGGCGGAGCATCGGCTCCATCAGCGGGCCACCGGCGTGGGTCTTGCGGCGCTGAAGAAAATCGCAACGGGAGATACCGGAAACGGTGAAACCCTGGTTCCCAACTATCTGCGGCTGAGTCAGGCCGAGCGGGAACGCATGGAACGCATGAAATAATATAGATAAGGAGAGAAAAAATGTCTGTACATGTTCTTGACCACCCCTTAATCCAGCACAAGCTGGCCATTTTGCGAAACAAAAACACCTCCGTCAAGGAGTTCCGGGAGCTGATTCAGGAAATTTCCGGCCTGATGTGCTTTGAAGCAACCCGGAATCTCCCCACCCAGGAGGTGGAAGTGGAGACCCCCATCACCACCGCCAAATGCCGGATGCTCTCCGGCAAAAAGCTGGCCATCGTTCCGGTTCTCAGGGCTGGCCTTGGCATGGTGGACAGCATGGTGGATTTGATTCCGTCGGCAAAAATCGGCCACATCGGCCTTTTCCGGGACGAAAAAACCCACAAGCCGGTGGAATACTTCTGCAAGCTGCCGGAGGATATTGAAAACCGGGTAGTTTTCCTGGTTGACCCCATGCTGGCAACCGGCGGCAGCGCCATCGCCGCCATTGACGCACTAAAAAAGCGGGGCTGCAAGCACATTGTGATGATGAATATCATCGGCTGCCCCGAGGGCGTGGAGGCTGTGCGCTCCGCCCATCCCGATGTGGAGCTTTACATGGCGGCTCTTGACGAAAAGCTCAACGAAAATGCCTACATTGTGCCCGGTCTGGGCGATGCAGGCGACCGCATCTTCGGCACCAAATAAAAAGCATAACCCCCTCCCGGGACACATAGATTGTCCACGGGAGGGGATTTTTTATGAAAAAACGGGATATTGTTATCATCCTCGGCGCAGTGGCCGCCGCTTTGATTTTGAGCATCAGCATCCTTTCAGACTCCGCTATCGAAACCGCCAGCTGGGGCTTAAGCTACCGCACCCAGGGCGCCGCCCCCATTGGCCCGGCGTCGGCAAAACAGCTGGAGGAATACGACGCGGCGTACCTGGGAAACACAGCAGAAAAGGTGATTTACCTCACCTTCGACGCAGGCTACGAAAACGGATGCACCGAAAAAATTCTGGAGGCGCTGAAAAAGCACAACGCCCCCGCCGCCTTTTTCCTGGTAGGAAACTATGTGCAGAAAAATCCGGATCTGGTAAGGAGAATGGTAGCTGATGGTCACATTGTGGGCAATCACACCATGCACCACCCGGACATGAGCAAACTCTCCGAATTTTCCGCCTTTTCCAAGGA
Organism: Oscillospiraceae bacterium; assembly: GCA_017452605.1. Lineage (GTDB taxonomy): Bacteria > Bacillota > Clostridia > Oscillospirales > Oscillospiraceae > Faecousia. The sequence continues at coordinate 18,719 of JAFTMB010000021.1, read as the reverse complement.
GCTTTCCCAGCTGGAGGCTATTTATAAGGAAGTCACTGGAGAGGATCTGCCCAAATTCTACCGCCCGCCCCAGGGAATTTACAGCCAGGAAAACCTGAAAATGGCAAAGCAGCTGGGCTACAAGACCGTTTTTTGGAGCCTTGCCTATGTGGACTGGAACAATAATTCCCAGCCCACCGCCAAGCAGGCCTACGATAAGCTCCTGCCGCGAATCCACAACGGCGCGGTGGTGCTATTGCACTCCACCTCCCAAACCAACGCGGAAATTATGGACGAACTGCTTACCAAATGGGAGGAAATGGGCTACCGCTTCGCTCCCATCACCGAACTTTTTGAAAAATAAGGAAAAATTTTTGAAAAATTCTCCCAATTTTCTCTTGCATTTGTCGCTTAAACGATGTATACTAACCATAGTAATTGTCGCAAACGCGACGGATAGAACGGTTATAAGTGTCGTTTATGCGACAAATGCACCAGAAGAGGTAACTGTATGAAGAAAATCACAGCCCAGGAAGCGGCGGAAAAATGGGACATCTCCCTGCGCCGCGTACAGGATTATTGCAAGAAAGGAAAAATCCCCGGAGCAGAGCGTTTCGGCAGCAACTGGATGATTCCGGCAAGCGCTGCGCGCCCTGCAGACGGCAGAACCAAAGCCGCCCGGGCCGAGCGGCAGGAGAAACTGTCCTCCAACATGCCCATGCCCCGGAAGACCCCTTTTCTGCACATGACAGATTTATACAACACCCCCGGCGACGCGGAGGGCAGTGTGGAGGACTTGGCGGACAACCCGGAGGCCCAGACCCTGCTGGCGGCGGAAATTGCCTACTCCAGAGGTCAAATTGACAAGGTTTACGACAGCGCTTACTATCTTCTGCACAAGCACTCCGGCTTTTACGCCGTAATTTCCGCCGGTATGCTTCTGGCGCTGTGCGCCATTTGGCGGGGTGACCTGAATATGTGGCGTCAGGCGAAAATCCATATTGCCGAAGCCCCCGCCAAAAACGACGCCGACCGGGATATTGTGTCCTTTTCCATCACCGCCATCGACAGTATGCTTTACAATGTGTCGGATTTTCCCGAATGGTTCAAAATCGGCCGTTTTGAGATGATGCACCGGGATTCTCTGCCCTCTGCCAAGGTATTTTACGCCAAATATCTGTACGCAACCGCCTACGCGGTGGCCACCAAGCAGGTGGAAATGGAGGGCGTGCGGGGTCTTTCCCTCATGTCCATGCTCCCCAACACTGTTGAACCCATGATTTCCCAGGCCATGGCGGACAATTCCGTCATCGCGGAGATTTACCTGAGAATGACCTGCGCCGCCATTTATCACAACAGCGGCAATGATCAGGAAGCGATTTACCACATCGACCGGGCCATCGCCCTGGCGCTGCCGGACAAGCTCTACGGCCTGCTGGCAGAGTACGGACGGGTGCTCGACGCCCTTTTGGAGCGGCAGCTTTCCAAGGTTGACCCGGAGGCGTGGCAGGCGGTCAGCCGCCTGTATCGCATCTACAACGCAGGCTGGTCACGGCTCAGCGGCTCTGTCCGTGGCAAGAACATTGCCACCACCCTGGCCCCCAAGGAGCGGGAGGTTGCCAAGCTTGCCGCCTTCGGCATGAAAAACAGCGAAATCGCCGCGGCGCTGTATATGTCCGTGTCCGCGGTCAAGCAGGCAATCAACAATGTTTCCAACAAGACGGGTATGTCCCGGGAGGAATTCGCCGCCATTCTGTAAAAAATGTAGCCACCTTTCTTTCAAAAATCATGTCCTTTTTTTCAATAAACCGGACACAAAAATTCCCAAAATCATGTCCTGAAAAATGGCTTTTGGGATATACCGCCACAAAAGAATTTCTGCTATGCTATTGTCATCAAATGGTATGGCAGATTTTCTTTTTGCCCTTGACAGAAAGGAGACCCCTATGCTTGCGAATCTATTATTCCACGGCGCGGCCTCACCCACAACGCCGATTGAAGGCGAGCTCTATAAAGAGGTAACGGTGGGCGGCAGGCCTTTCCGGCTGGTTTACGGCTACTACGAGGATTTTGAGCGGGAAAGCCCCTTCAACGAGCCAATTCCCATTTACCCGGACTTGCTCAACAATCCCGTTTATACAGCGCAAGGTATTCCGATCGTAACCGCAATGCAGGACATCTGCAGCTGCTACAACGGAAAAAGTGACGGCGATAGCTGCTCCGAATGCATCTACTTCCAAAAAGATGCGGAGCTGTTCGGCCTGTGCAGCTGCCCCAGGCGAGCCCAGGCGCCACCGGGAGAGGAGGCTAAAGAAACGTGAATAAGCTCTTCTCCGCCGCCAGACATCATACATTAAAATGCTTCACACACCCAAAGGAGGTCCTTCCTATGACTAACACAACCCTTTCTCAAAGAATCACCAGCATTATCATCTGCCTTGCGCTGATCCTGAGCTACGCGCCCATGACCGCATCGGCAGCCACCCCCGTCCCCATGTCCGTCACCAACACCGTGACAGACCCCGGCACGGCGGACACCTTTGAATATATGATGGGCACCGCCTCTGACGGCAACCGCTACGCCGGTCGGGTTTGGGTAGACAAATCCGTATATAAAGACGGCGATGTGGCAACGCTTAACAGCAAAGGCCAGGCAGATTCCTCCTTTGCCGTGTCCTTACAGGACGATGAGGCGTTCCAGATCATCTTCTCCGCCCTGGGTTCTTCCATGACCACCACCACAACCACCAGCACCACCGGCCCCATGGACGTAGTGCTCATTCTGGACACCTCCACCTCCATGGACGACCTGAGCAACGGCGTAACCCGGCTGCAGCGGGTGATCGAAGCAGCCAACCAGCTCATTGACGACCTGCTGGAGCTGAAAAACGCCCGCATTGCCGTCGTCACTTATAACAGAGACAGCGATATCGTATTGCCTCTGACCGCCTGCAACAATGGCCTTGACCTGGTTGTTACCGACTACATAAACAACGGCAGCGCCGACGCCGGCGTGGTAACCGCATATGATGCCTCCGGCACAAGACTTGGCAGCGACGACGGCTACACCATGGGAACCAATTTGCAGGCCGGCATCGACAAGGGCTTCAATGTTCTGGCAAACGCCACCAATGTGGCAGGCCGCATTCCCGTTGCCATCGTTTTGACCGACGGCGAGGCCAACCGGGTCAGCGAGGAAGGCTTCTACGAGCTTTCCAGCCACTCTGACACAGATGGCACCGGCGCTTCCGATGCCCGGCTCTACCTGAGCACCCTGCTCAACGCCGCCTACAACAAAACCAAGGTGGAGGCTCACTACGGCGCAGAGCAAAAGGTATACAGCGTCAGCGTTGATTTGAACGAGGATGCCTCCGCCCACGTGCTGATGAACCCCGCCGACGCTGAAAACGGCTTTAATTCCAGCAACTCTTCCAGAACCGTCAGAAACGCGTACTCCTATTTCCAGACCTGGGCAGGCGGTTCTAATGTAACCATCAGCGGCTGGTCCTTCAACCACGGCTATCCCACTCAAAACGGCTTGATTACCCGGCAGAAAATCGCCGCCAACATCAACTATGTAAGCCCCAACTCCTACTACGACGTTTCCAGCGCCGACCTGCAGGACACCTTCCAGCAGATTTACGAGGAGCTGTCCTCCGGCGTATTTAACCCCATTACCGACAGCTCCACCGTCGACGGCGCCACCGGCGTGGATAACACCCCCTTAATCTATGTTGACTTTATCGGTCAGCACATGGAAATCAAGGAAATTACCCACGTGACCCTCTTCGGCGCTTCCTACAGCGTGATTAAAAACACAAACGGCACCTACACCGTAGAAGCCGCTACCGGCCTAAACCCCACCACCAACGAAGCCTGGAGCACCGCCGACGACATTCTGATTTCCGTCACCGAAGAAACAGACGGCACTGAAAAGCTGGAAATCAGAATCAATCAGGAAATTCTCCCCATTTTGATGGAGCAAGTGCTCACCAACACCGTTGGCAACACCACCACCAGCACCATTACCGAATTCGCCTACGAGCCCCTGCGGGTGTACTACACCGTAGGCGTAGATGCTGACATTCTGCTGCCGAGCGGCGAAATCGACGTTTCCAAGATTCAGGGCTACGAGTATATCGACGACGCAGCAGGCACTGTATCCTTCTACAGCAACCGCTTTGGCGTGATGAATCCCGCCCAGGGCGGCGAAGTGAAAATGGGCGACGCCCACGTTGGCTTCCAGCCCTCCCCCCAGAACAGATACTACTATTATCAGTCCAATCAGGGCATCTTCACAAAAATCACCAACAAGGCCAACGGCAGCGCTGTCACCATCCCCGAGAACAATGAATTCGGCATCATTTGGGATGACTCTGCCTACGAGCTGAGCTGGATGAGCTATGCCGAATATCTGGCAACCGCTCCCAACGCCAAGGTTTACACCTATGTCACCTACAATCACCCCACCCCCAGCGCAGCTGACGCTGCCAATGTAGCCGAGCAGGTGACCTATCTGGTGTACGCCGACTGGTCTTACATGAAAGAATCCGCAGCGTTCTATGACAACACCGCAGGCAAGTATGTCAACTACGACGCTGCCAACGGCTACACCCTTTCCGACACCGGCATCGCTCCCGATGTGGATAAGGTTGCCGCCATGATTCAAGCCTACACCCAGGCTAACCCCTCCGCGCAAATCTACGCCGTGCTTGGCGTGGGCTCTAAGCGTATCAGCCGCCTGCACAACATGGAAAGCGTAAAGGCAAGCAACGCCACCGGCACTGCTTCTTACAGCTATGACCCCGTGTTCCTCCACGGCGACACCGAGCATCAGCTCCACAACAATAACGATGTGGCTGTCTGGCTGGGTAACAACGGCAAGCTGACCCTGTCTATCGACACCGGCATCGCTCTTACAAAGAATGTAACCGAGCCCATCGGCAACCCGGATGACACCTACGCCCTCACCGTTACCGTCCCCGCCGGCGTTTCCGCCAGCCCCATTGTGATGGACGAAACCGGCAAGGATATTACTTCCGCAATCTCCACCTATGTTAACCGGGTGCTCACTGTGAACCTCACCGCCGGGCAGACCGTTTACATCAGCGGCATTCCCGCCGCCACCGTGTGCGAAATCGGCGAAATCATTCCCGCCGCCGCCGATTACTACATCCAGAGCAAAACTGCCACCGTCACCATTCCCACCGTCAGCCAGGCACTGAGCGGCGTTGCCCAGTTTGCTCCCGCTTCCGTTACCAACGCTCCCAACGAGTACGGTAACCTGTACATCACCAAGGAAATCACCAGCGACCACAACATCCCCGCCAGCATTCTGAACACAAGCTTTGACATTACCGTCAACGTGGGTGCAGCCCTCGCAGGCGAAGAACTGGATGTTGTATATCCCGATTCCACCACCGCTAAGGTTACAGTAGATGCCTCCGGCAACCTGCACCTGCAGCTCAAGGCAAGACAGACTGCCCAAATTCTGGGCCTGCCCACCGGCACCCAGGTAACCGTCACGGAAGATAATCCCGGCCCCCGCTTTGCCGTCAGCTACCGCACCCGCAACCACTCCGGCGAAACTGACGACTTAGACAACGCGGTGACCATTCCCACCGACGGCAGCGCAACCGCCATTGTTTACAACCACTACACCCCCGCCGCCACCTCCGTAGACCTGGACATCGTTGGCAGCAAGAACTTCATCATTGAAGGCGCCCACGCCAGCGAGAGCTTCACCTTTAAGACCCAGGCCTGGAACGGCGTTTCCTGGGATGACATACCCGGCAAGACCGCAACCGTAGACTATGCCGCCAACGAGCACGGCGTAAAGTCCTTCCTGATGGAAGATGTGCTTGCAGGCATCCCCTACACCAAAGTGGGCACTTACTCCTACCAGGTGCTGGAGGTCAAGGGCGCTACCGCCAATGTGACCTATGACCGCACCTTGTACACCTTCGATGTCACCGTTACCGATAACGGCGGCCAGCTGGTGGCAGCCGTCACCGACCTGAACGACGCGCCCATCACCGACGGCTCTTACGAGGTTTCCTTTACCAACATCTATCACGCCGCCCCTGTCAGCGTGGATATTGAAAAGGACATTGTAAACCTCTCCGGCGACAACACCGTGTCCGAGGCAGGCTTCCACTTCAGCATTGTCCGCACTGACGACAGCTGGAATCCCCTCACCGGCACCGACGCCTATTCCGCAACCCTGACCTCCGACGCCGCAGGCACTGCCCGGTTCGCCAACATCTACACCACCGCAGGCGTTTACCGCTATGTCATTTCTGAAATTGACGACAACCGCCCCGGCTGGAACTACTCCGGCGCCCAATACCGCGTCACCGTTACTGTGGCAGAAGAGGGCGGAAACCTCACCTCTACCGTAGCCATTCAGGCTGTGGCAGGCACCACCGCTGCAGGCGAAACCGCTTCCGCAGCAGGCAACCAGGGCAGTGTGATCTTCGTCAACACCTATGATCCCCAGGATACAACCGTGGATCTGGACGGCGCTGTTGCCAAGGAGCTGACGGGCAAGACCTTAGAGCCCAACATGTTCACCTTCTATGTCAGCGAAAACGGCAAGGCTTCCGCTGTGCTTTCCGGCGCGGAAAATCCCCTGCTGGTTGGCAGCAACGACCTCAACGGCAATGTAAAGTTCGTCAACTTCGCCGATGTTCTCTCCTTTAACACCGTCGGCAAGTATGAGCTTGACATCTTCGAGGTCATACCCGTTGGCGCAGTTTACAACCCCGTCACCGGCAAGTATGTGTTAAACGGCATGAGCTACGACCCCACCATCTACGACCTGGTGGTAGAAGTGGAAAACAACTCCGCAACCGGCCAGCTGGAAGCCAGCTACTACTTTGAAGACGCCACCGGACTGCTGGTCACCTACTACAACAGCTACGAAGCCGCTCCCACCCGCTACACCTTCAGCGGCACCAAGCTTCTCCACGGTCGGGCCATCCGCGCCGGCGAGTTCTCCTTCGAGCTGTATGAAGGCAGCACCCTGATTGAAACCGTGACCAACAAAGCTGACGGCAGCTTCACCTTCGCCCCCATTTCCTACACCCAGGCAGGCGCTTACACCTACACCATCAAGGAAGTCCACGGCAGCGCTCCCGGCGTTGAGTACTTCGGCGCAAATCAGCCCGTGAATGTAACGGTGGAAGTAACTGACATCAACGGCGTTCTGACCGCTCAGGCCAGCATTTCCAACGCTGATATTCGGTTTGAAAACACCTACACCGCCCTCCCCGCAGTAATTACCTTCCAGGGCACAAAGACGCTGGAAGGCGGCACTCTCCGGGACAACGACTTCACCTTTAATCTCTATGTCACTGACTACACCTTTGACATTAACGCCAGCAACGCTTATTTCCTCGCAAGTGGGCAAAACATTGGCGGCGCTTACTCCATCGGCGGTAACCTTACCGCTGCAGGCACCTACTTCTTCGTAGTGACCGAGGACGCCACCAACCCCATGGAAAATGTGGTATACGACAAGACCCACCACAAGTTCATGGTCACTGTCACTGACGACGGCAACGGCCAGCTGAAGGCCGCGGTCACCAACTACACCACCGGCGCTTCTGTGGCTTCCGCCCCAGCCGTCACCGCCGAAGGTAACTTCGTAAACGCAATGTTCGACGAAGTGACCGAAAAGGAAGTCTATTTGGAGGGCAGTGTGTCCACCCAGATTGACGGCCAGCAGGTAGACGCAGGCGACACCCTGACCTACTTCATCTTCTACAAGAACTTCACCGGCGAAGATGTGGTTGTGAACATCATGGACATCATTCCCAAGCACACCACTTACGTGGAAGGCTCTGCTACCCTGGGCGGAAAGTTCGCAGGCGACCACATCAACTGGATCCTCAATGTGGCCCGGGGCGAAAGCGTAACCGTCAGCTTCAGCGTAACCGTTGATGACAGCCAGGCTATCGTAGCCAACACCGCCATCGTCCGCGACGGCGTGAATACCTACTCCACCAACGAGGTTATCAACCACACTGTGGATGATGAACTCCAAAAGGACGTATTCGCATCCGTAAACGAAGAAATCTCCATCGACGGCAAGAAGGTTTACGCAGGCGATGAGCTGATGTACGAAATCCGCTACACCAACGCCTCTTCCGAGGTAAAGGACATCACCATCACTGACCTGATTCCCGCAGGTACCACCTACGTGGAAGGCTCTGCCTCCTTAGGCGGCGTGTTTGCAGGCGGCAAGCTCACCTGGAGCATCGAGGATGTTCCCGCCTGGACCACCGTAACCGTTACTTTCAAGGTTACCGTCAATCAGGGCGTTGGCGCTGCCACCATTGAAAACCAGGCCACCGCCACCGACGGTGTCAACAATTACGAAACCGAAACCGTAACAAACTACACCGTGGAAGACGAGGTGGAAAAGAAGGTCTTCAAGCCCAGTGACCTGCAGGCAAACATCGACGGCAACAAGGTCTACGGCGGCAACGAGCTGATTTACACCATCCGCTACAAGAACACCGCCCCGGAGACCGCAACCGTAACCATTACCGACGCCATCCCTGAGCACACCGTTTATGTGGAAGGCTCTGCCGACAACGCAGGCATCTACGCCGACGGCAAGCTCACCTGGACACTGGAAGTTGCCGCAGGCGCGGAAGTAACCGTATCCTTTAAGGTAAAGGTTATCCAGGCGGAAAACGCCACCGTAAAGAACACCGCAACTGTGCTGGAAGGCAGCAACTACTACACCACCAACGAAGTTACCACTCCCATCGGCGACCCCGATGACCTGATTCCCCAGACCGGTGACAATGTAGACATCCGGATGCTCTTTGCTCTGATGCTGGTCAGCGGCGGCGGAATTTTGGGAACTGCTCTTCTGAACAAGAAGAGAAAGAAAACCGAAACCATCTAAATCTCCTTCTTATGTGAAGTAAAAAAGGAAAGCGGTGCAACCAATCGGTTGCACCGCTTTTCATGTTTTTTAGAACCGTTTTTCCAGGGTTTGGGCGTTGTAGGGAGTGAGGTAAACCTTACTTAAGCCGTATTCGGCGGTGAGAATGTAGGATTTTGGCAAATCGTCACAGGGCACTACCTGCCCCACGCGCTCCGCCTTTTCCAAAAATTCTCTTCCCCGCTGGGTAACTGTGGTGTTATCCAAATCGAAAATACCAATCACCGAGGAAGACCGCACCGCCATGTCATTGCCAATGGAAATATACATGGCCTATTCTCCCTTCAGCTGCTTCCACTGGCTGACCGCCAGCTCATCGCACCGGTTGTTTTTGGGATTTTCTGCATGACCCTTTACCCAGTGGTAACGCATTTCATGCTTTTCCGTCAATTCCAGAAGAATTTCCCACAAATCCGGGTTCAGCGCAGGCTTTTTGTCCGCCTTTTTCCAGCCCTTTGCCCGCCACTGGGCTGCCCAGCCCTTTTGAAGTGCGTCAATGACATACTTGCTGTCGGAATACAGCTCCACGATGCAGCTTTGATTTAAGGCCTGCAGGCCTTCAATCACCGCCGTCAGCTCCATACGGTTGTTGGTGGTTTCCATTTCCCCGCCGGAAAGCTCCTTTTCCACGCCGTTGTATTCCAAAATGCAGCCCCAGCCGCCGGGCCCGGGATTACCGGAGCAGGCGCCGTCGGTGTACAGTGTTACGGTTTTCAAATTTCTTCCTCCAGGTTTTCCACCTGCTGAACAGCAACCACCTGGTTGCCCTCTTCCACACGCATGACGATAACGCCCTGAACATCCCGCTTGTAGACATTGATGGTGCCGGCGGGAATACGGATAATAACGCCGCCGCTTTCAATGAGCATCACATCGTCATTTTCCCCTACCAGACAGCATCCGGCAATTTTACCGGTCTTGGGGGTGATATTGTAGTTCTTCAGACCCTTACCGCCGCGACCCTGGGCAATCTTTTCGCCGTTGGGGCCGGTTCGCAGGTATTCGCACAGCTCTGTCCGCTTGCCGAAGCCATTGACGGTGACGGTGAGCAGGGTCTTGCCCTCTTCCGCCTTCTGAGCGCCGATGACCTGGTCATCACCTACCAGAGCGATACCCCTTACGCCCGCGGCATCACGCTGCATGGGACGGACATCGTTTTCATTGAAGCAGATGGCCATGCCGTTTTCCGTAGCCAGAATGATGTTATCATTGCCGTTTGTGCGGATAACATTGACAAGATGGTCATTTTCTTCCAGTGTCAGCGCCCGGATGCCGCCCTTGCGGTTGGTCTTCAGGGCGACGAAGGGCATTCTCTTGACAGTACCCTTCCGGGTGACCATCATCAGATATTCCTTCTCATCAAACTCCCGGGTGACCACCATGGCGGTGACGCTTTCATCCTGCTCCAGGGGCAGGACATTGACGATGGCTGTTCCTCTTGCGGTACGGCCTGCCTCGGGAATCTGGTAGCCCTTGCGGTGGTGGACACGGCCCTTGTCGGTAAAGAACAGCATGTGGTCGTGGGTGGAGGCGATATGCAGGGATTTTACATCGTCCTCTTCCTTCAGATTCTGTGCGTTGACACCTCTGCCGCCTCTACTCTGGGTGCGGTAGGTATCCACGGGCATCCGCTTGATGTAGCCCTGCTTACTCAAGGTAAAGGCGCAGGTTTCTTCCTCAATCAAATCCTCGATGTCCAGCTCGTCCTCGATTTCCTGGATTTCCGTCTTGCGGTCATCGCCAAACTTATCCCGGATGGCAACCAGCTCTTCTCTGAGAACACCCCGGAGCTTGGCAGGGTCAGCCAGAAGCTCGTTGTAGTAAGCAATCTTCTCCTGAAGTTCATTGTATTCCAGCTGGAGCTTTTCCCGGTCAAGTCCCTGGAGGGCTTTCAGCCGCATATCCAAAATGGCCTGTGCCTGGACATCGTCAAGTCCGAAGCGCTCGCACAGACGCTGCTTGGCATCATCGTAGGAGCTGCTGATACTGCGGATAACCTCGTCGATGTTATCCTGGGCAATCAGCAGGCCCTCCAACAGATGGGCCCGCTCCTGGGCTTTGCGCAGATCGTACTGGGTGCGCCGGGTGAGCACTTCCATCTGGAAAGCAAGATACTCGTCAAGAATCTGGCGCAGGGAAAGAATCTTCGGCTGCTTCTGGTTGTCCACCAGCGCCAGCATGATAATACCGAAGCTGCTTTGCAGCGCGGTCTGCTTATAGAGATTATTCAGCACCACCTGGGGATTGGCGTCCTTTTTCAGCTCGATGACCATGCGCATGCCGTTACGGTCGGTTTCGTCACGCAGGTCGGAGATACCCTCCAAGCGCTTGTCCTTTACCTGCTCGGCGATGGCCTTAATCAGCTGGCGCTTATTGACCTGGTAAGGAAGCTCGGTGACGATGATTCTTACCCGGTCCTTATTGAATTCTTCAAATTCCGCCCTTGCCCGAACCACTACCTTGCCGCGGCCGGTGGCGTAGGCTGCCCGGATGCCGCTGCGGCCCATGATGATGCCGCCGGTGGGAAAATCCGGGCCGGAAACATGCTCCATCAAATCCGCCATGGTGCATTCCGGGTCGTCAATCACGCAAATGCAGGCGTTGATTACCTCCCGCAGGTTGTGGGGAGGAATGTTGGTTGCCATACCGACGGCAATACCCGACGATCCGTTGACCAGCAGATTGGGGAACCGGCTGGGCAGAACCCGGGGTTCTTTCCGGCTTTCGTCAAAGTTGGGGTCCCAATCCACAGTATCCTTGTCAATGTCCCGAAGCATTTCGTTGGACATTTTGGAAAGCCGGGCTTCCGTGTAACGGTAAGCGGCCGGGGGGTCGCCGTCCACAGAGCCGAAGTTGCCGTGGCCGTCCACCAGCATATAGCGCATGGAGAAATTCTGGGCCAGACGAACCATGGCATCGTAAACAGAGGCGTCGCCATGGGGATGGTACTTACCCAGAACATCACCGACGCAGGTGGCCGACTTCTTAAAAGGCTTGTCGGAGGTCAGTCCGCTTTCATACATGGTGTAAAGAATGCGGCGGTGAACCGGCTTCAAGCCGTCCCGGACATCGGGCAGCGCACGGCCGACGATAACGGACATGGCATATTCAATGTAGGATTTTTCCATTTCCTCCACCAGGGCGGATTCTGTGATCACCTGGTCGGGAAAGAGAATATCCTCCGGTTTATAGCTACGGTTATGTGCCATAGAAGCACCTCCCATTAAATATCAATGTTGATGGCGTACCGGGCGTTGCGTTCAATCCATTCTTTCCGGGGTTCAACCTGCTCGCCCATCAAAATGGTGAAAATCTCGTCTGCCCGGCGGGCATCGTCCAACGTGATCCGGCGCAAGGAGCGCTTTTCCGGATCCATGGTGGTTTCCCACAGCTCATGGGGGTCCATTTCGCCCAGGCCCTTAAACCGGGAGATGTCCACCTTGGCGCTGCCATCGCCCCGCATTTCCGCGGAAACCGCATCCCGCTCCTCATCGGAGTAGGCTACCCGCTCTGTCTTGCCCTTTTTCAGCTTGTAAAGGGGAGGAACGGCGGAATAAACATAGCCGTTTTCAATCAGCGGCCGCATATAACGGAAGAAGAAGGTCAAAAGCAGGGTGCGGATATGAGCGCCGTCCACGTCAGCATCGGCCATGATGATGACCTTGTGGTAGCGCAGTTTCTGGGTATCAAATTCCTCGCCGATACCGGCGCCCAGCGCCACAATCAGAGGATACAGCTTATCGTTGCCGTAGATTTTGTCGGCTCTTGCCTTTTCCACGTTGAGCATTTTACCCCACATGGCAAGGATGGCCTGGAACCGGGAATCTCTGCCCTGAATGGCAGAGCCTGCAGCAGAGTCACCCTCGACGATGTAAATTTCGCACAGCTCGGGGTTGCGCTCGTTGCAGTCCTGGAGCTTGTCCGGCATCTGACCGGATTCCAGGCCGGTCTTGCGGCGGATGGACTCTCTTGCTTTCCGGGCGGCTTCTCTTGCCCGGTTTGCCATCATGGCCTTTTCCAAAATCAGCTTGGCGGTGGCAGGATGCTCCTCAAAATAGGTAGAAAGTTGATCGTTGACGATCTGGTCAACCAGGGTACGGATGTAGGCGTTACCCAGCTTAGCCTTGGTCTGGCCCTCAAACTGGGCGTCGGTGAGCTTGACGGAGATAATCACCGTAATGCCCTCCCGGCAGTCTTCGCCGGACACCTTATCGTCGCCCTTGATGATGCCGTTTTTGATGCCGTAGTTGTTCAGCACACGGGTCAGCGCGGTTTTAAAGCCGGTTTCGTGCATGCCGCCCTCGGGAGTGCGGACATCGTTGGCAAAGGACTGGATGGATTCATTAAAGCCGTCGTTATACTGAATGGCAAGCTCGGCGGATGCATCGCCTTTAGCGCCCTGCATATAGATGACCTCGCTGTGCAGAGGGGTCTTGTGGCGGTTGGAGAAGGTGACAAACTCCCGGATACCGCCTTCGTAGCACATGGTTTCGGAAACAGGCTCTTCACCCCGATTGTCGGTAATGGTAATGGAAAGGCCGGCGTTTAAGAAGGCCTCTTCCCGCATACGCTCATGGAGGGTGTCGTAGCTGTAAACGATGTCATCAAACATCTCCGGGTCGGGCTGGAAGGTAACTTCCGTGCCGTTTTTCTCGGTTTTTCCCACGATTCTCATTTCCTGGGTGATATTGCCCCGGGAGAATTTCATCTCGTAGATGTTGCCGTTTTTATAAACCCGGGCCGTCAGACTTTCAGAAAGCGCGTTAACAACAGAGGCGCCCACGCCATGCAGACCGCCGGACACCTTGTAACCGCCGCCGCCAAACTTACCGCCGGCGTGAAGCACAGTGAACACAACCTCCAGAGCAGGCTTGCCGGTCTGGGGCTGAATATCCACAGGAATACCACGGCCATCGTCGGTAACGGTAATGGAGTTACCGGGGTTGATGGTGACGGTGATGTGATTGCAATATCCTGCCAAAGCCTCGTCGATGGAGTTGTCCACGATTTCATACACCAGATGGGGCAGACCCGACGAAGAGGTGGAACCGATATACATACCGGGACGCATACGGACTGCTTCCAGACCCTCAAGAACCTGGATTTGTTCGCCGCCGTATTCCTGTGTTACTTTCGTTTCTTCTGACATGTATGGTCCTCCTGATTTCAACCATGGGCATGATCACCCATGTTGTATTTGTCCTTTTTTAATCTGGACGGTTTTTCCCAGCTTGGTAAACCGTCCCGGCTCACAGCAGGTGATGAATACCTGGCCGCCTTGAATCTGGTTCAGCACAAAATCCTGCCTGGCAGGGTCCAGCTCGGAAAGCACATCGTCCAGCAGTAAAATGGGCTTCTGGGAAAATTCCCGGCCCATCAGCTCCCGCTGGGCAAGCTTTAAGCTGATGGCAGCGGTGCGGGTTTGACCCTGAGAGCCGTAGGCTTTCAAGTCAATGCCGGAAAGGGATACGGAAAAATCATCCTTATGTGGGCCGGTGAGACACTGGCCGCTTTCCAGCTCTGCCCGGTAGTGGCTTTCCAAATGGGAAAGCAAATCCTCCGTCAGCTTATCTAAAGGCGCATAGGGGTCACTGACCGTAGACACGGTTTGGTATTGCAACGTAAAATCCTCCGCGCCCCCGGAAAACTGACTGTGATACGCTGCCGCCGCTTTTCCTAAGCCCTCAAAAAATCTGGCTCTGTAAGAAATCAGCAGCGCGCCCACCTGACACAGCCGGGCGTTATACTCCGGTAAAATTTCCAAAATACCGGGGTTTTCGTGGTGGTCTTTCAAAATTCTGCCTTTTTGCTCTAAAATCCGGTGGTATTCCGTCAGCGCCGCGTCATAGTTGGGCCGAAGCTGGCAAAGGGCCAGGTCAGCCAGCCGCCTGCGGCCTGCGCCGCCGCCCTTGAGGATCATCAGATCCTCGGGGCAAAACAGCACAGAAGAAAGCACGCCGCTTAATTCCCCGGCGGTTTTTTTCTTCGCGCCGTTGCGAAAGATCTGCCGGGGCTTACTGCCGGAAAATAAGATCCAGCGCAGAGTTTGCAGCCGCTCCTGGGAATACACCGTGCCGCAGATTTCTGCGAAATCCGCGCCAAAGCGCACCATTTCCCCGGTTCTCTGGGCGCGAAAGCTTTTTCCCGAGCCCAGGTAAGCAATGGCTTCCAGCAGATTGGTTTTTCCCTGGGCGTTATCTCCCACAATCAAATTGACACCGGGGTCAAATTCCAGAGAAATCTCTTTATAATTGCGGAAATCCCGCAAGGTCATGTCACAAAGCCGCATTTACAATCTCATAGGTCACGCCGTCAAAGGAAAACCGGTTGCCGGGATACAGCTTCTTTCCCCGCATGGCGCATACTTCACCGTCTACCGTTACCAATCCGTCCTGAATCACATTTTTGGCTGTGCCGCCGGAAGAAATGGCGTTGGAAAGCTTCATGGCAGCTTCCAGCTTGATAAATTCTGTGGTAATGGGAACGGCAATGGCGGAAGACTTTTTCTTCACCGTAACTTTCATGATAACTCCTAAATCAGCTGTTTTTGATTCTTACAGGCAGAACCATGTAAGCAAAATCGTATTTATTATCAGCCGGGGTCAGCACAATGGGGCTTAAGCCGTTGGTCAGCTCCAGCATCACTTCCTCGCTGGGAATCACCCGCAGGGCATCGGCAAGATAGCGGACATTGAAGCCGATTTCCAGCTCCTTGCCGTCGCCGGCAAAGCTGCAGCGGTCTTCGGCGGAGCCGATGGTGGTGTTGGTGCGAAGATGGAGAGTCTGGTTTCCGAATACGCAGCGCACCGGGCTCTTGTACTTTTCAGAAACAATCAAGCCCACGCGCTCAATGGAGCTGGCAAGGTCAGACACATTGGCGGTCAGCTGAATGGGGCAGTTGGTGGGAACGACTTTCCGCCAATCCAGGAAATCGCCCTCCAGTAATCGGCAAATCAGGGTCGCGCCGCCGATTTCCACCATAATGTGCTTGCTGCCCAGGATAAAAGCGGCGTCCTCTTCAGAATCGGTGAGGATTTTTTCCACTTCCTTTAAGCCCGCCGCAGGTACAACGAAGCTCATCTCCCGGCCGGTGGGGGCATCGGAATGCCAGGTTCTTCTTGCCAGGCGGAAGCCGTCGACAGCGATGGCGGAAACAGTTGCATCGTCCACTTCGAATTTCACGCCCGTATGAATGGGGCGGCCCTGGTTTTCAGAAACGGCAAAAATCGTGCCGCCAATCAGATCTTTCAGCACATTCTGGGGAATGTGTACCGGACGGCCGCTGCCTACATCGGGAAGCTCCGGGTAATCCTGGCTGCTTTCGGCGCTGATGGAGAAAGAAGCGTAGCCGCTGCGGATGGAAACCTTGTAATTTTCATCTACCGATACCACCACCGGGCCTTCCGGCAGGCGGCGGATAATATCGCCAAACAACCGGGCGGGAAGTACACATTCGCCTGCCTCGGCAATCTCGGCATCAATCTGATAGGTAATGGCAGTTTCCATGTTGTAGCCGGTAAGGCTCAGGCCTACATCTGCCCGGCATAAAATGCCCTCGATGACAGAAAGAGAGCTTTTCTGAGCGACGGTGCGGCTGGCAATATTGAGGCCGGCAACCAGCATGTTTTTTTCACAGGTAAAACGCATAGCAAATTTCCTTTCTGTAATTCTAAGAAATTTTTTATAAAAAGAAAGAATAAAGGTAGTAATAGCAGTAGTAGGGAAAATTTATGTGGAAAACCCCGAAAAGTCCTGAAAAATCAGGGACTTTTTATCCACAGGGGCTTTTTGAAAATCCAAAACCTTTCCACAGAAAGAAAAGGGAGAAATTTTGGGAAAAGTTATGCACAGAATTCTTATCCACATTCCACAGCCGCTGTGGAAAATTATTTACAGCTTACTGTTGATGTTGGCGGTAATATCCCGAATGTTATTTTGCAGGGCTTCGTTGCCGTTTTTCAGCTCCGCGTCCACCTTTTGAATGGCGTACAGGACAGTGGTATGGTCGCGGCTGAATTCGTGGCCGATTTCCGGCAAGCTCAAATTGGTCAGGTTACGGACAAGATACATGGCAATCTGCCTGGGCTCTGTAACGCCCTTGTTTCTTAAGGTAGACCGAAGAATAATCTCATCAATGCCGTAGAACTTGCAAACCTGGCTGATAATCAGACTGGGGGTGGGCAGGTTACTGCCCTCGGCCTTAAACATATCGCTGATGACCCTGGAAACATTGGGAAGATCCAAAGGCATTTCGTTCAAATCCCGGTGGGCCATGATCTTCTTCACCGTGCCCTCAATCTGCCGGACATTGTTGGTGATGTTGATGGCAATGTAATTACACACATCGTCTTGTAGATCCAGACCGATGCGGGTGGATTTGCTCTTGATGATCGCCATACGGGTCTCATAATCCGGCGGCTGAATGTCAGCAATCAGGCCCCACTCAAACCGGGTACGCAGACGGTCTTCCAGGGTCAGCATATCGCTGGGCTTTCGGTCGGAGGTCATGACGATCTGCTTATGCTCCTCGTAGAGCTTATTGAAGGTGTGGAAAAATTCCTCCTGGGTGGATTCCTTGCCGGCGATAAACTGGACATCGTCAATCAAAAACAAATCCGCTTCCCGGTACTTGCTGTGGAATTCAATGTTCTTACCGGTCTGAATGGCGGCAATCAGCTCGTTGGTAAACTCGTCGCCCCGGATGTAGACAATGTTGGCGTTGGGATTTTGCTTGCGGATGCCGTTGGCAATGGCGTAAAGCAGGTGGGTCTTACCCACGCCGGGAGGGCCGTAGAGAAACAGCGGGTTATACACCTCGCCGGGATGCTGGGCCACCGCCAGTGCGGCGCCGTGGGCAAACCGGTTGGAGGGGCCCACCACGAAGTTATCAAAGGAGAACTGGGGATTGAAATCCATGGAGGTGGATTTTTTATTCTTGCCCCGGAAGGCCTCCAGATCCTCGTCACTGAATACGGTGACCTTGGCGTCGGAATCGAAAATTTCCTTCAGCGCGTCATGGATATAATCGGCGCAGCGATTTTGAATAATACCCCGACGAAATTCGTCTGAAGTATGTAAAATCAAGCGCTCCTCGTTAAGATCAATTACCTTGGTGTCGTCAAACCAATTGGATACTGTGACTGGGGTGAGCCTGTCTTCCAGATAGTGAAGAATTTTGGCCCATACAAAGTCAGAAGAATACATGTTTCGGCCCCTTTCCTATTGTAAAGAATCCGGATAAAAAATCGGAAAAAATCAATATTTTCTCACCCTAAATTGTATCACATCTGCCTGTAGAAAACAAGGTTTTTTTGTCGGGATACAATATAAAATAAAAAAAAGAAAAAGCACCGCGAAAGCGGTGCTTTTATGGATAAATAATCAGCCGCCGAATACGCTCAGCAGGAAACCTGCAGCAATGGCAGAACCGATAACGCCGGCCACATTGGGGCCCATGGCGTGCATGAGAAGGAAGTTAGCGGGGTTTTCTTTCTGTCCTTCCTTGTTGGCAACGCGAGCTGCCATGGGAACGGCAGATACACCGGCAGAACCAATAAGGGGATTGACCTTACCTTTGGTCAGCTTGCACATGAGCACGCCGCCCAGTAAGCCGCCACAGGTAGAAAGAATAAAGGCGGTAACACCCAGAACCACAATACTCAGTGTCTGGACAGTCAGGAAATTGGAGCCGATCATGGTTGCGCCAACAGAGGTGCTGAGCAAAATGGTAACGATGTTCATAAGGGCATTTTGCACAGTGTCGGACAGGCGGTCGGTGACG
>JAFTMB010000020.1 GCA_017452605.1 Oscillospiraceae bacterium | reverse complement strand
TTTTGCGGTGGCGACTTAAAACTGGTCACCGGCAAATATCTTTGGGATTACCGTTACCAATGTGGGCGTTGCTCCAAGAAATATCACTTTAAAGATGGGAATATACCCGATATCAAAGCAGTATATCAAACTGAGGAATATATCAACAAGAAAGCATATGAAGATCGGTTAAAACGCAGCAATGAAGAATTCTACGCAAACCTTTCTAACGATTTCATAAGCAGTCTGTCTTCCTCCGGTTCTACCAGCGCGTCTGGCGTATCCTCCTCCAATACAGGTTTTCGTCCGTACACATGTCAGCGCTTTTACGATTCATATGAAGGCAGCAGAAGAGTTGAGGCGGAAGAAAATCTGCAGCGGTATTTAAATAACAATCGCATTACCCGAGACCGAATTGTATCTATCAGTTCCGGTGCCTACGCCAGTCAGTACGGTGGTCTTGTAATCATCACTTTGGTACATTACTAACACTAAGGAGTCAAATCATGGAACAGTATAAAAGAGAGTTTATCCAGTTCCTGCAGAGCGCAGGCGTGCTGAAATTTGGCGATTTCACTGCCAAATCCGGTCGGAAAATCCCCTTTTTCATCAACGCCGGCATGATCAAGACCGGCGACCAGATCACCAAAATGGGTGAATTCTATGCCAAAGCCTACTTTGATAAGCTGGGCAAAACAGAGGCCGTTCTTTACGGACCTGCCTACAAAGGCATTTCCCTTTCCATCTCTGCCGCCGTTGCCCTGAGCAAAAACGGCCTGAATCTTCCTTTCTTCTTCAATCGGAAGGAAGTCAAAGACCATGGTGAAGGCGGTACATTTGTGGGCTATGTTCCCCAGGCCGGTGAGCAGATCGTCATCATTGAGGACGTAATCACTGCCGGTACTGCTATCCGCGAATCCATGGAGATCCTGAAGCATCTGGAAGGCACAAAGGTCATCGCCACCTTCATTATGGTGGACCGCAAAGAAAAGGGCCAGGGTGAAAAGGGCGCTATGCAGGAAATTGAGGAGCAGTTCGGCTTCCCCGTCTATTCCGTTGTGGATGTTTATGACATCATCGAGTATCTGGAAGAAGACCCCGCAAATGAGGAAAATGTGACTCGAATCAAAAACTACTTAAGTGTGAATGGAGCAAAGGCATGAGAAGTTTAATCAGTATTCTTGACTTTTCCGTGGAAGAGCTTGACAGCTTGATTTCCACCGCCAAAGATATTATCGCCCACCCCGATGCTTACTGGGACCGCTGCGCCCACAAGAAGCTGGCCACCCTATTCTTTGAGCCCTCCACCCGTACCCGGCTCAGCTTCGAAGCCGCTATGCTGGAGCTTGGCGGCAGTGTTATCGGCTTCTCCCAGGCCAGCTCCTCCTCCGCCAGCAAGGGCGAAAGCATGGCAGACACCGCCAAAATTCTTTCCTGCTATGCCGACATTATGGCGATTCGCCATCCCAGAGAGGGCGCGCCCTATGTTGCCGCCAAGGCAGCCTCCATCCCCGTTATCAACGCAGGCGACGGCGGACACAATCACCCCACCCAGACTCTGGCTGACCTTTTGACCATTTCCCGGGAAATGGGTCGTCTGCAGGATTTGACCATTGGTCTGTGCGGCGATTTGAAGTACGGCAGAACCGTTCACTCCCTGATTGAAGCCATGTCCCGCTACACCGGCATCCGCTTTGTGCTGATTTCCCCTGAGGAATTGGAACTGCCCGGCTACATCACCGAGAATGTTCTGGACAAGGAAAATATCCCCTATCAGGTCTGCCGCAGCCTGGAAGAGGCTCTTCCCCAACTGGATGTGTTGTACATGACCCGTATTCAGCAGGAGCGCTTTGACGATTTGGAAACCTACGAGCGGCTGAAGAACAGCTATGTGCTGAATGTGGAAAAGATGAAGCTGGCAAAGCAGAATATGTGCGTGCTGCATCCCCTGCCCAGAGTCAACGAAATCAGCGTGCTGGTGGATGACGACCCCAGAGCCGCTTATTTCCGTCAGGCACTCAACGGCAAGTACATGCGCATGGCGCTGATTCTCAAGCTTCTTGAGGAAGCAAAGAATCCCGTTAAGGCTGCAGAAACCAAGGACAACTGGGTTTATGACCGTATCTGCACCAATCCCAAGTGCATCTGCAAGATTGAGCAGGAGCTGCCCCAGGCTGCCAAGCTCACTGAGCAGGGCGTTTACCGCTGCGTTTACTGCGAGCAGGAAGTGTAAAATAAAAGTCGGCTGCTTATGCAGCCGACTTTTTTGTCTTTTTATTGAATTTTCGTCCCAGTAACAAATCCAAAAGATAAAATGTAATATTACCAAGAACCAGGGTCACAGCTGTCAGGGCTAAACCCATTTCCTCAAATTCCTCCATAAGCTGAGCCATGCCAAAGGCGTGAATCAGCGCCGCATACATAGAAAGGATAGCCGCATTGAACAGCAGCCCCTTCCACAGCCAGCTGATGGGCAGCTTGTCCATTTTCGGCTTTAGTATGGGATAATAACCTAGCACCGCAAAAACCGCCGCGCCCTCCTTGTCCGGGCTCAGAAGCAGGCTCAAAATCGCCACAGCACCGTACCACGCCCAGCCGATTGAGCTGCCGCAGCGCTTTTGCACCAATGTCATCACCAGCATGCAAAGCATGGGACAGACAAAGGTCGCCACGGGAATCACGCCGCCAAGGCACATAATCACCACCGCCAGAGCAGCCATTACGCCCCCGAAAGCAATCGTGGACGCGTTTGTTTTCCTGGACATTGTCTTCCCTCCTCTGCTGAAGCTATTATAAATGGCGCAGGAGAAAATAGCAACCTTTGTGTTGACACTTTTCCCTCTTTCGACTATATTAACCTTAGAAAGGTTGTGATTGAAATGAACATTGAAATCGGAATGAAAGGCAGCGCATTTACCCAGGCTGAGCGGGAGGACACCGCTTTGGAGGTAGGTTCCGGCTCCCTGCTGGTATACGCCACTCCCTGCATGGCCGCCATGATGGAGGCCGCCGCCTGCGACGCCGTTTGTGACGGGCTGGACGAAACCGAAACCAGCGTGGGAATTGAGCTTTCCATTCGCCACACCGCCGCTACCCCTGTGGGTATGGAGGTTCGGGCGGAGGCTGAAGTCACCGAAGTTGAGGGCAAAATCATCACCTTTAGCTTAACTGCTTACGATGAAGCCGGCGTCATCGGCACCGGCACCCACAAGCGGGCCGTTGTAAATGCCCAGCGTTTCCTGGATAAAACCTACGCCAAGCTATAAATCAAATTGGGAGGTTCATTATGAACGATTACAGCGCATTGATTCGCAACACCTTTGATTTCGGCTCTATCCGTGATGCTGAGGAGCTGTTCCGCCTGTGTATCCACAACGCCTTCCCAGCCAATGAATTTCGCAAGCTGGAGCTGATTCGCTTCGTCCGGGATGAAAAATTCATGGAAGGCCGCAGCTGGAACCATGTATTCCGCATCAAATTAGAAAGCTACCACGGCCATCAGGTTTGGGAGGTTATCTGCCAACGGGTCACCATGGGCAAATCTCCTGACAAGAATGTGTATCTCGACTATTTAACCCTGGGATTTGTGGACTATATCCCCTAAATTATTGGAGCAACTTCTATGACCAAAAGCAAACAGATACTTACGCGGATGATTGTGGTTCTTTTGGCCCTGGCGCTGCTTGCCGGCATTGCCGTGCTTTCTGTGGATGCCTTTGTTCGCCTTTCCACGAAAGCGCAAATCCTCTCTCCAGAGGACGCATCGAAAATTTCCGATGCCGACTGCATCCTGGTTTTGGGCTGCCTGGTGAAAAACAACGGCGTGCCCAGCCACATGCTGGAGGATCGGCTGAAAATGGGTGTTTCTCTTTATGAGGCAAAAGCCGCGCCAAAGCTGCTGATGAGCGGCGACCACGGGCAAGTGGGTTATGACGAAGTATCCGCCATGAAAACCTACGCCGTCAACGCCGGAATCCCCTCGTCGGATGTGTTTATGGACCACGCCGGTTTTTCCACCTACGAAAGTATTTACCGGGCCAAGGAAATTTTTCAGGCAAAGAAAATCATCATCGTCACCCAGGAATATCACCTGTACCGGGCCCTGTACATAGCCAACGCTCTCGGCCTGGAGGCTTACGGCGTCGGCGCTGATTACAGAACCTACTCCGGCCAGACCATGCGGGACATCCGCGAGGTTTTGGCAAGGGTCAAGGATGTTGTCTTTACCCTCTTCAAGGCAGAACCCACTTATCTGGGTGACGCCATTCCCATCTTCGGCGACGGTAATCTTACAAATGACGAAACCTGGAATCCTGCATAAAATGAAGCCTGCACATAGAATGATGTGCAGGCTTTTCTTTATATTTCTTGTCTTCCTTCCAAGGCTCTGGAAAGGGTCACCTCGTCGGCATATTCCAGCTGACTTCCCACCGGCACACCGTAAGCAAGCCGGGTAACCTTGACCTCCATGGGTCTGAGGAGGCGGGAAATGTACATGGCTGTGGCTTCGCCCTCGGTGTCGGGGTTGGTGGCCATAATAACCTCCCGCACCTTGCCGCTTCCCACCCGGTAGAGAAGCTCCTTAATGCGGATATCCTCCTGGGTGACATGATTCAGCGGAGAAATCACGCCGTGAAGCACATGGTAAACGCCGTTAAACTCCCGGCTGCGCTCCATGGCGATCACATCCTTGGGTTCAGCAACCACGCAGATTACGCTTTGATCCCGCATATCATCGTCACAGATGGAGCACACCTCTCTGTCCGTCAGGTTCTGACAAACCGGGCAGGTATGCACTGTGTTTTTCGCCGCAATCAAAGCATCGGCAAAGGCTTGAACCTCCTGGCTGGGAAGACTCAGCACATGAAAGGCAAGACGCTGGGCCGTTTTACCGCCCACGCCGGGAAGTCTGGCAAATTGGTCTGCCAGCTCCAGCAACGCCGCAGGAAAGTACTGCATAGCGCCTCCTTAGAACAGGCCGCCCAGATTCAGGCCGCCGGTGAGCCGGGACATATTCTGCGCAGCATCGGCATCCGCGGCGCGCATAGCCTCGTTGACAGCGGCAATGACCATATCCTGGAGCATTTCCACATCATCCGGGTCTACTGCATCTTCCTTGATAGCCAGAGCCACAAGCTCATGCTTGCCGTTAACAGTGGCGCTTACCATTCCGCCGCCTGCAGAGGCAGTGTATGTCTTGTTTTCCTGCTCCTCCTGCATCCGCAGCAAATCCTGCTGCATCTTCTGCGCCTGACGCATCATGGCAGCCTGGTTCATACCGCCGGGCATACCTCGAAAATTATTCTTAGCCATACGATTTCTCCAATCTTAGTTTTCCTTCATTGTCACAATGTCGCCGTGACGGCGGCCAAAATCCATCAGCTGCTGCAGCCGGGAACTGGTTTGGGGCTGGGCGTTTACATCCACAGCCTTTGCCGTCACATTCCTACCCAAAATTGCCGATGCCTTTCTGCTGACGAACGACAAGGTTTCGGGCTTATTAATATAGTCCAAGGCAAAGCGGCTGCTACATTTCAAAACCACCTGATTGCCCTGCACAACGCCGGTAACCGGCGAAGTATCCGAAGTGGTAAAGAATCCGCTGATGGGAGGGCCCAGCTCTTCCTGCACAGCCTGCACCAAATCCGACCAGAAGCTGACTGGCGCCTCGTTAACCGCCGTTTCCGGCTCGTCCGGTTCCACGGTCGGCTCTTCGATAATCTCTTCCACAGCCTCGCTGGGAGTCTTCTGGGACTCTTCCTTGTCTGGCTTCGCAACCACAACGCCGGTCTTGATTTGCTCTTCGAGCCTGCTCAGGCGGGCGTTCAGGCTCTTGGCATCCAGCGTCAGCTCCGGCTGGCAAAGGCTGATAACACAAAGCTCTGCATCAATCCGGCGGCTTGCGCTGCGGGTAAAGCCTGCTGCCGTGGTTTCCAGCTGACCGATCATCCGCACCAGTTCCCCGGTGGAGAATTTTTCCGCCAGCTTTACGGCATCCGCGTCGGAGGCAACACCGGAAAGCATGGTGATTCCGGTCTTGGGCGCTGTTTTCAAAATCAAAAGGTCACGGGTCAGGCAGGCAAGCTCATCCAATAGCGCGCCCAAATCCTTGCCCTCTGCATAAAGTCTGTTAAATAGCGTCAGGGCATTTTTGGTATCACGTCCCGCAATATAGCCCATCAGCTCAGCGCAGCTTTGCTCACCGGCGATGCCTAAGCAGGCATACACCCGCTCCGCCGTCAGTTCCCCGACAGTGGAGGACGCGCACTGGTCGAGAAGACTCAGGCCGTCACGCATACCGCCGTCTGCCATTCTGGCAAGAACCCGGGCGGCAGAATCGTCCAAATCAATGTTTTCCTGATAGGCCACATACTGAAGTCTTGCCGCAATATCTTCCTGAGAAATTCTCCGGAAAGAAAACCGCTGGCACCGGGACAAAATGGTGGCAGGCACTTTGTGAAGCTCTGTGGTGGCCAGAATAAACAGCAAATGCTCCGGCGGCTCCTCAATAATCTTCAGCAGCGCGTTAAACGCGGAAATGGACAGCATGTGAACCTCATCGATGATGTACACACGCATTTTCACCTGAGAGGGGGTATAAACCGCGTCGTCCCGCAAATCCCGGACATTGTCAACGCCGTTGTTGGATGCGGCGTCAATTTCCAGCACATCCATACAAGCGCCGGAATCAATGACCTTGCAGGCCTCACAGCAGTTACAGGGATTGCCGTCTTTGGGATTTAAGCAGTTAACAGCCTTTGCCAAAATCTTGGCGCAGCTGGTCTTGCCGGTACCCCGGGAGCCGGTAAACAAATACGCATGGCTCATTTTTCCCGTGAGCAATTGGGTCTTCAGGGTTTGGGTAATGGCCATCTGACCGGAAACGTCATCAAAGGTTTGAGGACGATATTTACGATATAGCGCCTGATACGAAGACATGAAATCCCCTCCTCTCTGTTCATACATAAAAACCGACCGGCTCATAACAAGATCGCACACCCACATTTGAACCAGCCAAATATCCGGTATCTACGCAGCCAGCTCGGGAACAGCAACCCCGCGGCACACGGGAATATCCGCTTAATGCTGCTTGGTTCCCCACCTGACATGGTTCACGGGATCCCGTTGCGCAAGACCGTTCCTTCAACACCGCTTACATAGTCCAGGCAATACTTGTGCAAGCCCGGGTGTGGGAATTCATCCCTGCTGTAGCGGATTGCAGGCAACAGGGCACCGCTATCTCCCCGACTAGTGCGACCTTGTTACAAGCCGGTCGGCTATGTAGCAAGGTAAGTTATTCGATTAAATCAGTTAATCTTTGCCTCAATAAAATCGGCAAGTTCCCGGAAGTTGGTAATCTTCTGATCCTCAAGATCCAGCTCGATGCCCAGCTCTGTTTCCAAGTCCATAATCATTTCCACGATGTCCAGAGAATCAATGCCGAGGCTCTCAAAGGTGCTGGTGGGGGTGATTTCTTCAACATCCAGTTCCAGCTGCTTAGCCGCGAAATTAACCAGTTTTTCGTACATTGCTCTTTCCCTCCAATGTTGTAAACTGCGTAATTATTTTAGTACAGCTTATGATATTTGTCAATCCTTGATTTTCTTACAGCCTTTCCAGAAGCTGCTGAATATCCTGGGGCGTAAAGGCGTATGTTTCGTCGCAGAACTGACATTCAATGGGAAATTCCTTTCCCTCATCCATAATCTCCTTCAGTTCCTGCTTGCCAAGGCTGATCAGCGCCTGGGTCACCCGCTGCCTTGAGCAGTAGCACTTGTATTCCACGTCTGTGGTCTCCATGAACACCACGCCCAAATCTCCGGCCACAGCGCCCAGGATGTCCTCAGGGGTCATTCCCTGCTCCAGCATGGCGGTTACAGAACCCGCCCGCTTGATGCCCTCTTCCAGCTTGTCAATGGTTTCCTCCGGCGCGCCGGGCAGCAGCTGCAAAATATAGCCGCCGGCCTGCTTGACGGTGCAATCTCTGTCCACCAAAACGCCCAAAGCGCAGGCGGTGGGGGTTTGCTCACTCATGGCAAAGTAGGCTGTTACATCATCGCCAATTTCGCCGCTGACCAGAGGTACAGAGCCGATATAGGGCTCTTTCATCTGTAAATCCCGAATCACCGTCAGGGTGCCGTCTTTGCCTACGGTGGCGCCCACATCCAGCTTGCCGGGGAATTTTTCTGCCAAGGGAACATTGCTGTTGGTTACGCAGCCCCGGACATTTCCTAAGGGGTCGGACACGCAGGTAATGGTGCCGATAGGGCCGCCGCCCCGAACCTGCAAGGTCATGGAGCCGTTGTCCACCTTTTGCATGTTTCCCATCATAGAAGCCGCCGTTAAGGCTCTGCCAAACGCGGCGGTGGCATTGGGAGTGGTTTTTTGAATTTCAGCGCCCCTGCGGACGAGCTGAGTGGAGCGAATGGCAACCACCTTCACAAAGCCATCCATGCTCATGCCTCTGACAAGATAATCCTTCATTTGATTTTACCCTTTCTTGCCTTAAAATACATTCTCTGCTCACCCGGTCGGGGAGCTTCCAAAACTCTGTCGCCATAAACTTCTATGGAAGTAAACCCAGCGGCCTTCAAAAAGTCAATCAGCTGCTGCATGGAGTATGCATATTCCCGATGCTCTTCAAAGCTGCGATGCCATGCATTTCCCTGCCGCTGAAACAAATCCATGCCGTATGAGCAGATGTTTTCCTGCTCATTGAATTCTCCCCGCCAGACGCAATAAACATCCTCGTCTTCATCCAGAAAAATCTGGCCGTCCATTGCCTTCAGCTTTTCCGGGGTGTTCACATCGAAAATGAAAATGCCGCCGGGATTAAGAGCTTTGTACACCCGGCAAATCGCCTGAGCGCAGTCTTTGGGGTCAAGGATATAATCCAGACTGTCAAGAGCGCAGACGGCCAAATCCACCGCTTTGGGAAGCCGAAGCTGCTGCAGCTTCTGGCAAACAAACCGGGGCGGATTTTCCATATCTGCACACTTATCCCAGGCGACGGTGAGCATCTCCTCGGACATATCCACACCGGTAACCGACAAACCATCCTGGGCAAGGATTTTGGCAACAGACCCGGTGCCGCAGGCCAAATCCACAGCTGTCCGGGCAGACACGCCCTCCCGTTTCAGGATTTCATAGTAAAATTCCACCACCTGACGGTAGGGCACATCGTTGGTCAGCCGGTCATAGCTAAACGCCAGAGCATGATAGGCATCCATAGTTTTCTCCTTAAAGAAACATCCCGGGAAAACCCCGGGATGTTATCAAATCCGATTTTAGCGCTTGAAGATGTTGAAGATTTCGTCAATGTCGCTGTCGTCGCCGGACTTCTTGGCAACGGGAGCAGCATCAGCGGCAGCTTCTTTCTTGGCAGCAGTCTCGCCTCTGTTTTCAAAGCCGGTAGCGATAACGGTAACACGCATCTCGTCTTCGAATTCGTCACAAGAGGTGGCGCCGAAGATAATATTTGCCTCGGGGTTGGCATTTTCCTGAACAATACCTGCAGCGGTTTCCACATCGTCCAGAGTCAGCTCGGAAGAACCGGTTACATTAACCAGAACGCCGGTAGCGCCGTTGATGGAGGTCTCCAGCAGGGGGCTGTTGATGGCAGCCAGAGCAGCCTGCTCAGCCTTTTCACGGCCGGAAGCAGTGCCAACGCCCATGTGAGCCCGGCCGGCGTCCTTCATAACTGCGGAAACGTCAGCAAAGTCCAGGTTGATGATTACCCGCTCGGAGTAACCAACCAGCTCGGAGATAGAGGTAACAGCCTGCTTCAGAACATCGTCGGCAATGCCGAAAGCATTGGCGAAGGTAATCTTCTGATCGGTAACGTACTTCAGCCGATCGTTAGGGATGATAATCAGGGAGTCAACCTTGTCGTGCAGCTCGGCAATGCCTGCCTCAGCCTGACGCATACGGTTTGCGCCCTCAAACTTGAAAGGCTTGGTAACAACGCCAACGGTAAGGATGCCCTGCTCGTGAGCCAGATCAGCCACGATGGGAGCAGCGCCGGTGCCGGTACCACCGCCCATACCGGCAGTGATGAAGACCATATCGGTGCCTTCCAGGATCTTGGCAATCTGTGCGCGGCTTTCCTCAGCGGACTTTCTGCCGACTTCGGGCTTGGAGCCTGCGCCCATACCACCGGTGAGCTTTTCACCGATCTGAACCTTATTCTTGCAGTTGGACTTATTCAGGTCCTGCTTATCGGTATTGACAACAATAAATTCAACGCCGTCTACGCCGGCTTCAATCATGCGATTGATAACATTGTTACCAGCGCCGCCAACACCAATTACTTTAATCTTAACAACCCGTTCCTGGAACATTTCAGACATATTCTCTCCTCCTATGTATGCTTGTGCGGCAAGAATACCTATACCGCCCGAATTTACATTAGTACTTATACATTGTATCGTGAAAAGATCATTTGGTCAATAACCTTTTTGATTTTTTTCTTATTTTTAGACAAACTTTTTTGTTTTTAGGTTTTATTCAAAGGAATTATAATAAATATTATTGGGATCAGCCACATTCAACACGCCACGCTCATAAGGCTTGTCCTGCTCCAGGGAACGAATGGTGGCCATCATCATGGAAATTTTCATTCCAAGCTCCTTGCTGTCCCCCAGCTTTACCTGGAATTTGTCCCCGTACCAAATCTGAATATCACCCATATTGTTGACATCAATGCTCTCTGCCTGGCCGATAACGCCGTTCTTTTCCAGATATTCCAGAATGTCAAGGGCGGTGTTCAGCCGGTCAGCGCCGGTGACGGTCACAGGTACTGTCTGTCCGTCCGGGTCTGTCACAGTTAAACCTGCCTCCATGGCTTCTGCCTGCTTGCCCGGCTGGGGATTGAACAGCTGAACGCCCAGAAGCTTGGTGTAATCGTCTTCTGCCATACTCTCCAGCTTTTCCACAACCGTGCCGGCAGCGCTGATAAGCCACCAGTTGCTTCCGTTGCTGACAGCGTAGGTAACATCCAGCTCCTCGATTTCAATATGTACCGTGCCGGGAAGTTTTATTCCCACCCGCACCGTTTTTACATACGGCAGCAGCGCTTTGATTTTTCCCCCGGCCTCTGCCCGGTTCAGCAGCAGAAGGTTATCCCCTTCCTTTATACCGCTGGCCTGGCTGATTTCCCATGGCGTGTACTTTTCCGTGCCGGAAATGCTGAACTCCTCCACCTTGAAAAAGACGGACATACCCAGCACAATGGCAATCACCACAGCCACCACCGTAGCAAGGCGCAGCACCATTCTGTGGCGGCTGAAAGGCTTGGGGGGCAGATAAACCACATCCTGGGAGATTTTCGGCTTTTGCTCCCGCTTGCGTGGGGTCGGCTTCTTAGGCTGGGTTCTTTCCCTCACTGCAGCAGGCTTCTTCCCTGCCGGACGGGGTGTTTTCTTTTGTTTCGTTTCCATGGTATGTTCTCCAATATCTATGGAATGTTATTTGGCAAGCTCTTCTACAATGTCGCAAATTCGGTCTGCAGAATCGAGAATGGTTCCCTCCCGCAGCGCCTTGGACATTTTTCTTCTTCTGTCGCCGTCGGCAAGCAGATCCATAACCTCGGTATACATACGCTCAGGGCTGCAATCCTTCTCCAGCAGCAGCACCGCGCCGCCCCGGTCAGAAAGGACTCTGGCGTTTTTCTCCTGATGATTGTTGGTGACATTCGGCGACGGAATCAGCACGCAGGGCGTGCCGCAGGCTGCAATTTCGTTGCAGGTACCGGAGCCTGCCCGGCCGATAACCACATCCGCGGCGCCCAGCAGCACCGGCATATCGTAAATGTATTCCCGAATATCCAGCTGAGGAATATTGGGATAATCCACGCCGTTATCAAGCACCCGCTTGGGCATCCATTCCTTGCCAAAGCTGCCGGTGGCGTGAACCAGACGGAACGGAAATCCGTCCTTTTGAGCAAGAGGCAGCATATCGGCAATGGTTTCATTCATCACCTTTGCGCCCTGGCTGCCGAAAGCGGAAACTACCAGCAATTCATCGGTAAGTCCCAGGGTTTTTCTGGCGTTTTCCCGGGTGGTAGTTACAAATTCCCGGCGAACCGGCATACCCACCACCTGCACCTTGTCGGCGCTTTTATAATAGGCAGCGCTTTCTTCAAAACACACCAGCACCTTATTTGCCCGGTTAGCAACCATTTTGGTCGTCAGGCCAGGAAGGGCGTTGGCTTCATGGACGCAGGTGGGAATTCCCAGACTTTGAGCGGCATACAGCGCGGGAAAGCTGGCATAGCCGCCGGTGCCCACAACCACATCCGGCTTTTCCTTGCGGAAAAGCTTCTTGCAGAAAGCCACTGACTCCATGGCCGCTTTTACGGCTTTTACATTTTTCTTGATAGCAGAAAAGCTTTTTCCCCGGCTGAGTCCGGCGCCGGACAGTGTAATCAGCTCATAGCCTGCCTGAGGCACCAGCTTTTCTTCCATGTGACCCTTGGCGCCGATAAAGCGGATGCGGCAATCGGGATAGCGTTCTTTTAAGATATTTGCCACTGCGATGGCAGGATTGATATGACCGGCTGTGCCGCCGCAGGTAAAAATCACATTCATAAAATACCCTCCTGAATTTTTGTCTGATCTCGTTGGCGGGAAATGCTGAGCAGTACGCCCATTTCTCCTAGATTTACTGCCAAAGCTGTGCCGCCATAGGAGAAAAAAGGCAGCGCAATTCCCGTAGAGGGAAGAAGATTTGTCACAACACAAAGGTTTAATATGGTTTGAACGGCAATCAAGGCGGTAAGGCCTGCCGCAAACACTGTGGAAAAACGGTCGCGGGAACGCAGGGCGATCCAGAAACCTCTTAAAATGAGCATGGCAAACAAGGCGATGATGCACAGCGCACCGATTAGTCCAAGCTCCTCGCAAATAATTGCGAAAATGTAGTCATTATACTGAAACGGAAGATAGAGATATTTCTGCTTGGATTTTCCAAATCCCAGGCCAAATAAGCCGCCAGAGCCGATGGCGTATAAGGATTGCA
The DNA here is from genome assembly GCA_017452605.1 of Oscillospiraceae bacterium. GTDB lineage: Bacteria > Bacillota > Clostridia > Oscillospirales > Oscillospiraceae > Faecousia. Next base: position 14,820 of record JAFTMB010000020.1, on the reverse strand, counting down.
GAATCTGATAGCCCGTATCTCCCGGGTCGTGCTCGGGATGAAGCCATGCGCTCACCCGGTCGCCGGCGTAGCCCATAAAGCTGATATAAACCAGCACGAACAGTACAGCCGCCAACGCCCCGGCAATCAGCCACTTAGGGTGGGTTCCTGCCACAAACATCATCACCACAGCCACCATGCCAATGAGCATAATGGCGGAAAGATGCTTCTCAAGGGCCAGCGGAATTAAAATCCCCATTAGCGCCGCGCCAAAGCCAACCACGCCGTAGCGAAATTTTCTGGCGTCCGCGCCATAGCTTCTGGTCAGCCGGGCAAAGAGCAAAATCATGGTAAATTTAGCAATTTCCGAGGGCTGAAACTGAAGTCCGGCGATGTTAATCCAGCGCCTTGCTCCGTTGACAGACTCCCCTGCCACCAGTACAAGCAGCAGCAGCGCAATGCTCACGCCGTAAAGCGGCCATGCCGCCCGATACCAAAAGTTTGCATTTATGCGGCTGAAAAAGAACATGGTAACCAGGCCGATCCCGGCGCATACCGCCTGCTTTTGCAGATAACGGGTGGAAATCTCATAGCCGGTATCATATTCGCTTTGGGCGGAGCTGGCGCTATAAAGCATGCTTAAGCCTATGGCAAGTAGCGTCAGCAAAATCAGAAGAAAGACTTTGTCCACACTTGCGCCGCCATTACGCAGGCGGCGGTCCTCTTTGGCAATCAGAAAGGTATCTGATGCCATAAAAAGCTCCTTTCAGCTCAGGAAATCAGCGAACCGGAAATGCCAAACCAGGCAAGAATGCACATAACTGTGGAAACCAGAGTGAATACAAAGACAATCTTGGTTTCCTTCCAGCCGCACATCTCAAAATGATGATGAATGGGCGCCATTTTGAATAGTCTTTTTCCGTGGGTCAGCTTGAAATAGCCAACCTGCAAAATCACGGAAAGGGTTTCTGCGATATAGACAAGTCCAACCGGCACCAAAATCAAAGGCATATCCAGCGCAAAGGCCAGAGCGCAAATCACGCCGCCCAAAAACAGCGAGCCCGTGTCGCCCATAAACACCTTGGCAGGATGCCAGTTATAGAACAAATAGGCAACCAGACCGCCGGTAAGGGCCGCAGGCAGAACTGCCAAATCGTAGGCGCCTTTTGCATAGGCAACGGCGGTAAAGAACACCATTACAGGAAGCGTAACGCTGGCGCACAGTCCATCAACGCCGTCCGTAATATTCACCGCATTGTCGCAGCCGACCATGATAAACATGGCGATAAACACATAAAGCAAAGGATGAATCTCAAAGGAAACATTCACAAAGGGAATATAAAGGCTGCTGGTGATAATTCCCTGCTTGTAAAGGATATACACGAAAATTGCGGAAACCGCCATTTGCAGCAGCGCTTTTTGTAAGGATGTCAAGCCTAAATTACGCTTGAATTTTGCCTTACAGAAGTCATCCAAAAAGCCAACCAGGCCAAAGCAAAGGCTTAATGCCAAAACAAACAGCACTGCGTAGTTTTCCATGACGGGAAGATTGCTCAGCACGCAGATCAAAGCGGCAAAAATAAAGAACAAGCCACCCATCATGGGAGTTCCCGCCTTGTTATTATGCCAGGTAGGGCCCACCTCACGAATGGACTGTCCTGCTTTCAGCGCCCGCAAAACGGGCAGAAGCAAAAAACCGATCAGCGCCGTCAGCGCGCTTCCCACCAGAGCCGTTATCAATAGCTTCGTCATTTAAGTTTCCTCCGCTTATGTAGCTTCCTGCAAAAACATATTCATTGGTCATTATCTCATTTCTGCCAAATGCGCCGCAACCACCTCACGTTCATCCAAGTGGTGCTTGACGCCACAGATTTCCTGATATGTTTCATGGCCTTTACCGGCCAACACTATAATATCATCTTTTCCGGCGATGTCCATAGCATAACCAATCGCCTTGATTCTGTTTTCCATGACAATATAGCTGCCCATACTGTCATCCACACCCTTGAGGATGTCCTCAATAATGGCCATGGGGTCTTCTGTGCGGGGATTATCCGAGGTAATCACCGCAAAATCCGACATGCTTACGCCGATTTTACCCATGATTGGACGCTTAATGGGATCTCTGTCGCCGCCGCAGCCGAAAACGCAAATCAGCTTTCCCTTGCAGTAGCCGCGGACAGACTGCAAAACATTTTCCAAACCGTCGGGGGTGTGGGCGTAATCAATGAGAACCGTAAAATCCTTGCCGGGGGTGGGGACTACCTCTACCCTGCCCGTAACGCCTTTGCACTCAGCCAGCGCCTCCGCTGCAGCATTCAGAGAAATCCCCAGCTGCAAGGCTATGCCCAACACACTTAGGGTGTTATACACTGTAAAACCGCCGGGAATACCCACGCAGACTTCGGCTTCCTCGCCGCTGCAGGATGCGGTAAAGCGGACGCCGTCGGCATTCATCTGCAAATTCTTGGCCTGAAGCTCACCATTTCCTTTGCAGGAGCTGGTAAGCATGGGAACGCTAACGCCTGCAGAGATTCTTTCAAACCACTCGTTATCCCGGTTAAACACCGCTTTGTCGCACCGGGAAAAAAGAATTGCCTTGGTATCGCAGTAAGCTTCCATGGTCTTGTGGAAGTCCAGATGGTCTTCAGACAGATTGGTAAACGCCGCCACATGAAAATGCACGCCCCCCACCCGGTGCAGGGCAATGGCGTGGGAGGAAACCTCCATCACCACATGGGTGCAGCCTGCATCCCGCATTTTCGCAAACAACGCCTGCAGCTCATAGCTTTCCGGGGTGGTGCGCTGGGTGGGGATTACCACATCGCCAATCTGATTTTCCATGGTTCCGATGAGGCCGACCTTGGCGCCCAAAGTCTTTTCCAGAACCTGCTTCAAAAGCAGGGTTACGGAGGTTTTTCCGTTGGTGCCGGTAACGCCGATCATGGTCATGGACTTGGCTGGATGTCCAAAATAATTGCAGGAAATCTGGGCAAGAGCCTTGCGGTCGTCTTCCACCAGAACATAGGGCACACTGCCCTCCGGCTCTTTGGCCGTTACCACAACCGCAGCGCCGTTTTGGAGCGCCATGGGGATAAAACGGTTGCCGTCGGTGGCGAAGCCGGAAATGGCCACAAACACATCCCCCGCCTGAACCCGTCTGGAGTCATAGCAAACTCCAGAGATATTCTGTTCCATATCCACATTGGTCTTTATAGCCGCCACATCGGTAAGTAAATTCTTAAGTGTCATACTTACTCCTTTTACACAATCAGTCTGCAGCAGAAGTATCTGCAAAGTAAAGCTGTATGGTTGTTCCCGCGGCAACCTGCTCGCCGGCCGGAATGCTTTGGGTGGTAACTGTAACCTTGGGCGAAATTTCGTCGTTGCCCGCCACCTGGATATTCAGCCCCAACGACAGCGCGGCATCGTGTACCTGCTGCCGGTTCATGCCCTTAAAATCCGGCACGGTGACCGTTTTTCTTTCTTCCGCTTCTCCCAGATACACCAGCACCTGGCTGCTTCCTGCTATGGATTCCCCGGCTGCAGGAATTTGCCCGGTGATGGTTTCACCCTCGCCCACCGTCTGAATGGTTAAGTATTGCTTTTCCACCAGCTTTTTGGCATCAGCAACGGTCATGCCCGTTAAATCTTCCATGACAAAGAGCTGTCCGGCGGCATCTTCTTGGGTGTAGTTTTGCTCTACGCCTAAATAAGGGAGAATATCCGCCATCACCGCTCCCACAGTGGGAGCTGCCATCACGCCGCCGGAAATATACTGCCCGGTGGCCCTCGACGGAGTGTCCAGCGCCACCAATACAATATACTCTGGATTTTCGATGGGCGCAACCCCCACAAATGATACGATTTTATCCAGAGTTGGCTGGCCATTCTCGTCCAAAACGTCGATTTTTTCGCTGGTACCCGTCTTTCCCCCTATGGAAAATCCGGCAACTTTGGCATTTTTTGCCGTCCCCTCTTCCACCACCGACCCAAGGAGCTGGCACATGGTTTTCGAGGTTTCGTTGCTGATGACCTGCCGCAGCACCGTAGGCTCTTGCTTTAATACGGTGTTGCCGTTTGCATCAATGACTTCTGATACGATATAAGGCTCTAAAAGGTAGCCGCCGTTGACAACCGCAGAGATGGCTCTGACCAGCTGCAAGGGCGTCAGCTTGAATGTCTGGCCGAAAGAGCCGGAGGTCAGGGATGCCGTACCCCATTTATCGGTGTTGGTAACCAGCTCCTTGCTGAAAAACACGCCTTTGCTTTCTCCGTAAAGGTCAATGCCCGTTTTTTCTGTGATACCGAACCTTTCTATGTATTCATAGAAGGTTTCTCCGCCCATGGAAAGGGCAATATGGGCAAAGGCAAGGTTGCAGGAATTCTGCAGCGCCTGGGGTGTTTTCTGGGCGCCGTGCCCGGTGGAGCGCCAGCAGTGCAGCAGCTGGGAGCGCCCTGGGATTTGCTCAGCGCCTTTACAGTAAAAGGGAGTATCCAGGGTGATTGCGCCGCTGTCCAGCGCCGCCGCCATGGTCATCACCTTAAAAGTGGAACCCGGCTCATAACCGTCGGAGATGCACCGGTTTCGCCACTGCTTCAGCAGCGCCTCGTTCAGCGCCTTTTGAAATTTCTCTTTCCCGGCCGTGTATAGGCTGCTGCCTGACGGCGCGGAAAGGTATTGATGTCTTAATTGCTCCACAGCGCTGGCCGTTTCCGGGTCGCTGATTTCCATATAGTTGTTGGGATCGTAGCTTCCCAGGGTGGCCCTGGCCAAAATTTCCCCGGTTTTCACATTCATCACCATGCCGAACGCGCCATTTTGCACATCATAGCGGGCAATTGCTGCGTTCATTTGCTTTTCCAGGCAGGCCTGCACGGTGGCATCCAATGTCAGCACCACATCACAGCCTGGGATAGACTCCACATACTTTTCATAGGAATAGGGCATATCCATTTCGTTGTTGCCCTTGGTGGTAATCACCTTTCCCTGCCTGCCCTCCAGATAGCTGTTGTAAGCCGCCTCTACGCCCTCAGAACCGGAGTTGGATGCGTTGGTGAATCCAATCACCTGAGCAGCCAATGCGCCGCTGGGATAGGTTCTTTGGCTTCCCGGCTCCAGGTGGATTCCGGAGATTCCGTTTTCATTGACATAGCTTCGGATTTCGTTGGCAGTGTCCTGCTCCACCCCGGCGGCAATTTGCTTGTAGCGCTTGGTGGTATCCACCGCTTGTCCGGCAATCCACTGGGCATCCAGCTCAAGGATTTCAGCCAGCTTAGCCGATACCGCCGGAATGTCTGCTTTAGACTGCTTCAGCTCGTGAGGATCCAGATACACCGTTTCCACGCTCACCGAGGCAGCTAAAATGTTCATATTTCGGTCGTAGATCGTTCCTCTGTCTGCCGTTACAGGTGTTGTTCTGGTTTGATTTCTAAGGGCGAGCTGCGAATAATAGTCGTGGTGGCTGACCATCAGATTGTATAGCTGCAGTCCCACCGGCAAAAACGCCACAATTCCCAACGCCGCCATGACAGACAAAATCCTGCGATGCTGTCCGGTATCTGCCCGAAACCGGATAAACCGATCCTTTCTTTTATCCTTTGCCATAGGTCACCGACCTTTCCAAGTAGCTACAGACTGAAAAACGGGCAGCAAGGGAGTCCCTCACTGCCCATTGCAGCTGCTATCACTACTATATTGGTCGGGAGGTAAATTATGCAAACAAATCTACCAGAAATGCCCAAAGGGTCTGGCTCTGCTTCACTTCAGGCTCAGGAACAGGCATTTCCACACGCAAAACCTGGGCCTGTTCAGCAGGAATCATGCCCTTTGCCAGAGCGATTTGCCGGATTTCCTCCGGGTCAAAGCCTGCGTAATAGGCTTCCTCCAGACTGGCATTCTTTTCCTGAAGCACAGAAACATAGTTTTCCAGTTCCACCTGGCGATTGTGGACAATGCCGAAATGCACTAAGCTTACCAGCATCACAACCAGCATCACAACTGCAACCACACTGCCGGTGATTGCCACAGGATCAATATAGACAACAGGCCGCTTTGCCCGGCGGGGCTTCGGCAGACTGGTTTTCTTCTTGATAGGCTGAAAATCAATCTGACGGGCTTCCGAGCCGGCCGAATAGAAACTGACATATTGAATCTGCGCTTGTCTTGCCATGTTTCTCTCTCCTTTTAATGGTCAGTCCAGCTTTTCACACACTCTCAGCTTTGCGCTGCGGGAACGGGGATTGACATCCAGTTCTTCATCACTTGCCACAATGGGCTTGCGGTTCACAAGCTTTACCTGCGGTTTCTTTCCGCACACGCAAACGGGGAAATTCGGCGGACAGGTGCAGCCCTTGGCCGCTTCTGCCATGGCGTTTTTCACGATTCTGTCTTCCAATGAGTGGAAGGTAATCACCGCCAGGCGTCCGCCGGGTTTTAATTTGGAAACGGCCACATCCATCACCTTTCGCACCGCGCCCAATTCATCATTGACGGCAATGCGGATGGCCTGGAAGCTTCTTTTGGCCGGATGCTGTTTTTCTCTGAGGGCCTGAGCCGGCATGGCTGAGCGAATCACATCCACCAGCTCAAGGGTCGTTTTGATTGGCGCTTGCTCTCTGCGGCGGCAAATGGCTGCCGCAATCTGGGGGGCGTAGCGCTCCTCGCCATAGTCAAATAGGATCCTGCGAAGCTCCTCATAAGACCAGGTGTTTACAATCTGTTCGGCGGTGAGAACATCGTGGTTATTCATCCGCATATCCAGCGGGGCATCCGCCATGTAGGAAAAGCCCCGGGAGCTGTCATCCAGCTGAGGAGAAGATACGCCCAAATCCAGCAAAATGCCATCCACTGCCGAAATGCTCAGTTCATTCAGAACATTGTCGATTTCACAAAAATTGGAATGCACCAGCGTTACCCGGTCCTGATAAGGAGCCAGCCGCTCCCCTGCCGCTTTCAAAGCGATGGGGTCCCGGTCTATGCCGATGAGCCTGCCGGTGGTCAGCCGCTTGGCGATTTCGCTGGAATGTCCGGCGCCGCCCAGAGTTCCGTCCACATAAATGCCGTCGGGCTTGATGTTTAAGCCGTCAAGGCACTCCTCCAGCAGCACGGAGATGTGATGAAAATCACTCATAGGCCAATGGCCTCCAGAGATGCCAAAAGTTTCTCGGGAACAAGGTTCTCGGTTTCAAAGGCTGTGTATTCTTCAGCGTCCCAGATTTCCGCCTGCCCTGCCCGACCTACGATCACCACATCCTTGCGGATGCCGGCATACTCCAGAAGGTTCTGGGTCAGGGAGAAACGGAACTGCTTATCCGGTTCGCACTGGGTGGCGTTGATAAAAATCAAACTGGTTGCCGCGCCCTTTTGGGAAATGGGCAGCCGGTTGTAGTTTTCGCTGAGGGTTTGCCAATCTTCGGCGGTGTAAACAGTAAGGCAGCGATGGCCGCAGTTAACACCCAATGTTACAAAGAAATCTCCCCCCAGCTCGCTGCGCAGCTTCGCAGGAACGAACAGGCGGTTTTTATCATCGAGTTTTGCAGGGAATTTGCCGATCATTGGGTGTCACCTCCTCCATTTTACTCCACTTTGCTACCATTTCTCTCCACTTGATGACAGTATAAACCCATTCTCTGAAAAAATCAATCTTTTTTTGCAAAAAAGTTGAAATTTTCTCAAAAAAACCGAGGATTCTAAATTTTTAGAACAATTGTTTGATTTTAATTCATTTGGAATTGGATAATATTCCCATCAAAGCAGCAGTGCAGCTTGGAAATTTTCTTGGGCGCAGACAGCAAAAACTCCGAAAGCGGCCCCTCCACTTCCTCCTGCAGCATCCGCCGCAGCTGCCGGGCACCGTCCTTGGCGCCGCATTTATCGGCGTAATGTCGGGCGATTTCCTTATCAAAGGTAATCGCGATGCCCCCGGAAGCCAGCCGCTGCTGCAGCTTATGAAGATACTTCTCTCCTATCCCCACCATAGCATCCTGACTCAGCGGCGCAAAGCATACTGTTTTATCCAGCCGCCCCAAAAACTCAGGAGTAAAAATCTGCCGCAGCTCTTTCATGGTTTCCCCGGTCTTTCCTGTGGGGCAAAAGCCCAGGCCGTCGCTTTTCAGCTGGCCGCCAATATTGGAAGTCATAACCACAATGGCGTTTTTAAAGCTGACGGTACGCCCGGTGGAATCCGTCAGCTCCCCCTCTTCCATAATCTGCAGTAAAATCCCCCACACATCCTGGTGGGCCTTCTCCAGTTCATCCAAGAGCACCAGACAGTAAGGCCGTCTGCGGACAGCTTCCGTCAGCTTCCCCCCTTCTTCATAGCCCACATATCCGGGAGGCGCGCCAATGAGTCTGGAAACGGATTGCTTTTCCATATATTCTGTCATATCCAGACGAATGAGGGATTGCTTGCTGCCAAACAGCTCCTCCGCCAGCGCCCGGCAAAGCTCGGTTTTGCCCACGCCGGTAGGGCCGGTAAAGAGCATACACGCAACCGGGCGGCCCTCATCCCGGATACCGGAAAAACCCCGGCGCACCGCCTGCGCCGCCGCTTTGACAGCCTCTTCCTGGCCGATGACCCGCTTGGAAAGAATTTCCTCCAATCCCAAAAGCCGTTCCTTTTGATTGGCTGTCAGCTTTCCCACGGGAATTCCCGTTCTTGCCGACACCGCCCAGGCCACATCCCCGGGCGTCACGCTCCTTGCCCGGTGACTGTCTGCGCCCCGGGCGACCATGCGCTGCATTTTATCCCGAATTTCCGCCGCCAGCTCAAATTTGCTTTCCTTTACCGCCTCGCTGAGCTCCTGCTCCAGCTCCTCCTTCACTGCGCCGTTTCTTCCCTGCTGCAGCTCCTCCAGCCGCACATGGGCTGCGCCTTCGTCCAGCAAATCAATGGCCTTATCCGGCAGAAACAGCTCCGGCAGATACCGAACAGACATCCGAATGGCCTCTTTCAGGGATTCATCCTGAATTTTCAGGCGGTGATGCCGCTCTAAGCCCGGCTTTAGTCCCCGCAAAATGGCAAGGGTCGCCCCCTCCCCCGGTTCCTCCACGTTCACCGGACGAAAACGCCGTTCCAGCGCCGGGTCTTTTTCAATATATTTACGGTACTCCGTCATGGTGGTGGCGCCTAAAATCTGCAGTTCTCCCCGGCCAAGGGCAGGCTTAAAAATATTCGCCGCATCAATAGCTCCCTCCGCCGCGCCTGCGCCCACGATGGTGTGCATCTCATCCACAAATAAAATCACATCTCCGCTGCGGCGAATCTCCGCCAGAACATCCCGCAGCCGCTCTTCAAATTCTCCCCGGTACTTGGTTCCTGCCACAAGGTTCGCCATGTTCAGGCTGACCAATCTTTTATCCTTAAGCTGGGGCGGCACATTTCCGATGGCCATTCTCTGGGCCAACCCTTCCGCGATGGCAGTTTTGCCTACGCCGGGTTCTCCCACCAGAGCAGGATTATTCTTGTTCTTTCGACTTAAAATGCCGATAACCATGTCAATTTCCCGCTCCCGACCGATCACCGGGTCCATCCCCGCCGCCTTCAGTATCAGGTCTTCACTAAACTGTTCCAGTAATTTCGTAGAAACCGCCTCCTTATTTCCTTTTGCCGGTGTTTGACTTTCCCACTGCAAATAGTGAATGGTTGTGGTAAACACCTCGTTGGGGTCTACCCGGGCAAGCTCCATCAGCTTCATCGCCCCATTGTGCCTCCGACGAAGCAGTGAAAGGAGAATATGGGTCGAGCCCACAGCCCGCTTTCCCAAAAGCCGCGCCTCCCGGGCAGAACCCCAAAGTATGCTTTTCGCCGCCGGTGTCCAGCCTTGATGCAAGGGCATCTGGGTAACGCCATAGCCGTAAACCAGGGTCGCCAGTTTGCTTGTCAGGCTGGCATTTAACCCCAATCCGCTTAGAATTTGTCCCGGCCACCCCGGCTCAGTAACCAGGGCCAATAGAATATGTTCACTGCCCACATAGCTGTGCCCCAGACGCCTTGCCTGCTGAACCGCCGACAAAATCAACTGGGTCGTTTCCGGCTCATATCGCATACTTCTCCCCTCCCATATCCCAGAATTCTCACCATAAGGGAAAAAAATATACCTTTCTTTTTCAAAAAAGGAATTGCTTTTTTGAAAATACATGCTAGAATGGAGGTGCAAAGCGATTGTGCGCCTTGCATGAAAACATATATTGGAGGGAAAATCATGGCTTACAATATCACCGATGCTTGCGTCAAGTGCGGCGCCTGCGCTGACAACTGCCCCGTTGAGGCTATCTCCGAAGGCGAGGACAAGTACGTCATTGATGCTGATGTTTGTGTCAGCTGCGGCTCCTGCGCCGACAACTGCCCCACTGAAGCGATCGAAGAGGGCTGATTCTTCCGAATCTGCAGTCAGTCTGCACAGCCGGTGCTCCGGTCGTGCAGGCTGATTTTTTATGGAGGCAAAACATGGAAACATTGCAAAACGGCATAACATTGGATATTGCCCCCGGCACCTTTCCTCTAAGCACCGATTCCATGCTGCTTGGCAGGTTTGTTACCCTAAAGCGAAACGCCCGGGTTCTTGACTTAGGCTCCGGCTGCGGCACTCTTGGCGCCATTCTTTGCGCCAAAGATGAAACCTGCGTTGTCACCGGCATGGAAATTGACCCCACAGCCCATGATTGCGCTCTTGAAAACATAGACAGAAACGATTTGCAAAGCCGCTTATTCAGTATATGCGCAGACATTCGCGACGCTGACCGGTTGCTTTCCGCCGGCTCTTTTGATGCTTGCGTTTCCAATCCCCCTTACTACCGGGGAGGCCCTCAAAGCAAGCAAACTCCCACCGCCAGGCGCAACGACCTGTGTCAAACCCAGGATCTCTTTGCCGCTGCGGCATGGGCTCTGCGCTGGGGCGGCGATTTCTTTCTGGTACACAAGCCGGAATATTTGGGTCAGCTGTGCGGCTGCGCCGTACAAAATGGCCTGGAGCCGAAAAAGCTTTGCCTTGTCCGTCATCATCCCGGCAAGGAAGTCAGCCTCATTCTTCTTCAGTGCCGCAAGGGCGGAAAGCCCGGCCTGAAGATAGAGGAAATCTCACTGTTTGATGAAACCCTTTCGCCTACCAAGGCATATCGGGAAGCATACCATTTATAGGAGGTTCGCTATGGCAGGAATGTTATATCTGGTGCCCACGCCCATCGGCAATCTGGGAGATATTTCCCAGCGCTGCCGGGAAACCCTGGAGCAGGCGGATTTTATCGCCGCCGAGGACACCCGGGTATCGTTGAAGCTACTAAACCATTTGGGCATTAAAAAAAACCTTGTCAGCTACTTTGAGCACAACAAGGCCGCCAAGGGAAATATGATTGTGGAGCGAATTCTCTCTGGTGAAACCTGCGCGCTGGTATCCGATGCAGGCTCCCCTGCGATCTCCGACCCCGGCGAAGAGCTGGTGCAGCAGTGCGCCGCCGCCGGAATTACGGTGTGCGCCATTCCCGGTCCCTGCGCAGTGATTACGGCGCTGAGCATTTCCGGCCAATCCACCGGCCGGTTCTGCTTTGAGGGATTTCTTTCCACAGCCAAGAAAAGCCGCCGGGAGCATCTGGAATCCTTAAAAGAAGAACAGCGAACTATGATTTTCTACGAAGCGCCCCACAAGCTGCTGGCAACCCTTCAAAGCATGGCAGAGGTGTTCGGCAGTGACCGAAGCATCAGCCTTTGCAGAGAGCTTACCAAGCTTCACGAAGAAGTGGTACGCACTACCTTAGGCCAGGCCATTGAAAAATACACCCAAACGCCTCCCAAGGGAGAGTTTGTCCTGGTGGTGGCAGGCGCAGCCGCGCCCGTAAAGGAAACTGCCACCGCCTCAGACGCCGCCCAGCGGGTTCTGGAACTGACACGCTCCGGCATCAGCAAAAAGGACGCCATTAAGCAAACTGCCCAGGAGCTGAATTTACCGAAAAATGTGGTTTACGATGCAGCCATTCACGCGGAAGAATAAAAAACTGCGGTAGCAAACGCTACCGCAGTTTTTATGTAATCAATCAGACATGGTGAAGGTTACGAACACAAGTCTGGCAGACATTCTTTCCTTTATAGGAAACAAGACTGTTGGATGCGCCGCAGAAGGTGCAGCATGGCTCATACTTCTGCAAGATAATGCGCTCATTCTCCATAAAGATTTCCAACTCATCTCTTTCTGCAATATCCAGTACGCGCCGCAACTCAATGGGCAGAACAATTCTGCCTAATTCATCTACTTTGCGAACAATACCGGTCGACTTCATAATCAATTCGCTCCTTTCCATACGATAAAGCAACACGACGCATATCGTATTATTTAAATTATCATCATTATAGTATTATTTCCCTTCCTTGTCAATACTTCTTATAAAAATAATGCGGATAATGTCATAATTTTTGTATAATTTTCCCATATTCTAAGCATAAAATTCAAAAAAAGGGGGCATGGACAATGGTTATGAGTTGGATTTATGTATTCATTTTGTTCGTCAGCATTCTCAGCGCCGCCCTCCACGGCAATATGCAATCTCTCAGCGCAGGTATTTTGGAGGGCGCAGAAAAAGGGATCACCCTCTCTCTTTCCCTGGCGGGTTCTATCTGCCTGTGGACAGGTGTCGGCGCACTGATGGACAAAGCAGGCATGACGCTCATTTTATCCAAATTTCTCAGTCCCCTTCTCAGGCTAATTTTTCCCAGCGCGAAAAAGGATTCCATACTATCCCAGCATCTCAGCGCCAATATCTGCGCCAATTTTTTGGGTCTGGGGAACGCAGCCACTCCCATGGGTATTCAGGCAGCAAAACGGCTGGCAGCCCACCGTCAATCTACGGTTGCTTCCGGAGAATTATGCCGACTGGTTGTGCTGAACACCGCATCCATACAGCTGATCCCCGCCAATGTTGCCGCTGTTCGCGCAAGCCTTGGCGCTGCCGCCCCTTTTGACATTCTGCCGGCTGTGTGGATCACAAGCCTTTGTTCAGCCGGCTTGGGACTTGTGGTGGCGTTTCTGATGGGGAAAGTGTGGCGGAATGTATAATTACATTGTTCCAAGTCTTTTGCTCATCTCCTCTGCCCTGGCTTTGCGAAAAAAAGAAAACAGCTACCAGCTGATGCTGCATGGCGGCGCGGAGGGACTTAAAATTCTCGTATCTATCATTCCCGCGCTGGTCATGCTTTTGGTGGCTGTTACCATGCTGCAAGCTTCCGGCGCCGCGGATTGGATCAGTCATCTCCTTTCCCCGATGTTTTCCTTTTTCGGCATCCCACCGGAAACTGCCCTGCTTGTGCTGATTCGCCCTCTAAGCGGCAGCGCGGCCTTAGCCGTCGGCACCCAGATCATGACCCAGTACGGCCCGGACTCTCTGATAGGGAGAACCGCCGCTGTGATGCTGGGCTCTACGGAAACCACCTTTTATACCATCAGCATCTATTTCGGCGCGGCGGGGATTCAAAAGACCCGCTACACCATTCCCGCCGCATTGTTTGCAGATTTTGTTGGGTTTTTCATGGCATCTTTAACCGTTCGCCTTTTTTGGACATAAAAAAGCTGTCGCAGCGTGTTTGCTGCGACAGCTTTGCTTTTTCAATTACTCGTCGTCTTCCAGAGAGAACTCCAGGTTTTCGCCGCAGTTGGGGCAAACAATGGAGCCGGCCTCCAGAGTCTCCTCGTCGAAATCAATGATTTCGCCGCAGGCGCACTCTACCTCGTAAACAGTGGTATCCTCGTCGCCGTAGTCGAAGCCTTCGTCCAGATCCTCGTCGTCATCCCACTCGTCATCGAAGTCGTCGAAATCCTCGTCGTCATCCCAGTCTTCATCTTCGTCGTCCAGGATATAGTCCTCAATGGCATCCAGATCCTCTTCGATCTCGTCAAGCTCGTCGGAGATAGCGATGGTGGTATCCTCCACATCGGTCAGCTTCTTGGTAACATCGCCCAGCAGGTCAACCATCGCGGCAATCATCTTGCCCTCAGCAGACTCGGTGTCCAGCTTCAAACCGTCCATCAGGCCCTTCAGATAGGCGGACTTTTCAGAAATCGTCATAGCAATTCTCCTTAATTAAGCCTTGGAACGGCCCAGGTATTCGCCGGTACGGGTGTCGATCTGGATCTTGTCGCCCTCGTTGATGAACAGAGGCACCTTAACTTCAGCGCCGGTCTCAACAGTGGCGGGCTTGGTAACATTGGTGGCGGTGTTGCCGGCAAAACCGGGCTCGGTCTCGGTGACAACCAGGTCAACAAAGTTGGGAACTTCCACGCCGAAGACCTTGCCCTTGTAGCTCATAACGGTGCACATATCGTTTTCCTTGACAAACTTGAAGGAATCGTCCAGCACGTCGCCGTTCAGGGGCTCCAGCTCGTAGGTTTCCTGGTCCATGAAGTAGTACAGGTTGCCGTCGTTGTAGCTGTATTCCATCTTCTTGCGCTCAACAAAAGCGGTGGGGAACTTGGCGGAAGGGTTCAGAGAGGTTTCGGTCACGCCGCCGGTGATGACGTTGCGCATCTTCACACGAACGAAAGCAGCGCCCTTGCCGGGCTTAACATGCTGGAACTCGATAACCTGCATGACCTTGCCGTCCATCTCAAAGGTAATGCCATTTCTGATATCGCCTGCAGAAATCATAATAATATCCTCCTAATGTATTTCCCGCATGGGGAAAATTGTTTATAATCTTTAACTTGTATATTCTAACCTAAAGATGCGAATTTTGCAAGGGGTTTTCGCTAAGTTTTTTAGATAATAATGAGATTTTTCGGGCTGCCGGTAATATTTTCGTGGCCCTCTTCGGTGAAAATCACCACATCTTCAATTCTTACGCCGAATTTGCCGGG
>JAFTMB010000019.1 GCA_017452605.1 Oscillospiraceae bacterium | reverse complement strand
TAAGGGTCTGACCGTTCTGGAGCTGTCCGAGCTGGTTCACACTCTGGAGGAAGTTTTCGGCGTTTCCGCCGCTGCTGCTGCTGTTGCTGCTCCCGCTGCCGGCGCTGCTGCTGAAGTTGAAGAGAAGACCGAGTTCGACGTTATCCTGAAGGACGCCGGCGCTTCCAAGCTGAACGTCATCAAGGTTGTCCGCGCCATCACCGGCCTGGGCCTGAAGGACGCTAAGGATCTGGTTGACAACTGCCCCAAGACCCTGAAGGAAGCTATCTCCAAGGAAGATGCAGAGAAGATGGTTGCCGAGCTGAAGGAAGCTGGCGCAACTGCAGAGCTGAAGTAATTTCAGTTTATCTGACATACAACAGCCGCCAGAATTCTGGCGGCTGTTTTTCCAATAAAGGAGGCTGTTATGGAAAATATTCTTGAATCCATCAATTCCTTGTTACCTTCCGGCATTAAAGTGGAAAATTATCTGCTCTACGCTCTGGTGCTGGTTGCTGCCGTAGTAATTTTCGGATTGATAGGAAGAGTGCTGTTTGGCAAAAAATCCGTCTTAAGCCAGGTAGTGTCCTCTGCCATTAGTATTCTGTTTATTTACGCGGTAACCATTGTGGTAATCAGCTTGGGCGCAGATTTGCACTTTCTGATCGCTCCCCTGCCCTTTATCACCATTAACGGCGAGTATATGAACATCTTCCA
Source organism: Oscillospiraceae bacterium (assembly GCA_017452605.1). Taxonomy (GTDB): domain Bacteria; phylum Bacillota; class Clostridia; order Oscillospirales; family Oscillospiraceae; genus Faecousia. The sequence continues at coordinate 4,167 of JAFTMB010000019.1, read as the reverse complement.
GTATGAAGGCGTGCATTACACTCTGATCTGCGAGCAGGTGCTCAGCATGATCATTCTGGCGTTCCTTGCCAACCTGACCAACGGCTGGCTGCCCACCGGAAAGAAGCTGTTTTCGTGGCTATTCTTCCGGGCGATTTCCGTGCTGCTTGCCATGGTACTTCATGTCATCGTCACTTCCCTGCTCCAGGCATTCTTGCCGGAGGGACTGCTTTTGTGGGCGCCTGTGGTGCTCCTGGGCCTGCTGGTTGTGCTTATGCTGGTGGGCGCTCTGAAGTTCCTGGTTGGCGCCGCGCTGACCACCGTCAATCCCTTAATTGGCATTCTTTACACTTTCTTCTTTGCCAATATCGTAGGTAAGCAGCTTTCCAAAGCTGTCCTGACCGCAGCGATTTTGTCCGCAATCGTTTACGCTCTGAACTATTTCGGCGCAACGGCGATTTTCATCGCCTCTGCTGCATTGGTAGCGTATATTCCCTTTGTAATTTTGCTGCTGATTGCATGGTATATTGTTGGACACTTACTGTGATACAAAAAATCCCGACCGAAAGGTCGGGATTTTTTATTATGCCTTTTCAACTGCGTCTGCAACGGCGCTCAGAGCCGCTGTATCCACGCTTTCCATCAAGCCGGCATCGTAACGCTCGGCAACTGTCGGGTCAATAGGAAGCCGCGCAAGCACCGGCAGGTCAAACTGAGCAGCCACTTCATCCAAATGGCTCTTGCCGAATACTTCAATTTTCTTGCCGCAATCCGGGCAGCTAAGATAGCTGTAGTTCTCCACGAATCCCAGCACGGGAATGTGCATCATATTCGCCATCTTCACAGCCTTGGACACGATCATGCTGACCAAATCCTGAGGAGTGGTAACAATCACAACGCCGTCAATGGGCAGGCTCTGGAATACAGTAAGAGGCACATCACCGGTTCCGGGAGGCATATCCACAAAGAGATACTCCACATCCTCCCAAATTACATCCGTCCAGAACTGCTTTACTGCGCCGGCAATCACCGGGCCACGCCACACAACGGGAGATGCCGGATCATCCAGCAGCAGGTTAATGGACATGATCTGAATGCCGCTGCGGCTCAAGGCAGGATACAGGCCGTCCTCATTGGCGCCCTGGCACTCCGTCACGCCGAAAGCAGTAGGCGCGGAAGGGCCGGTAATATCAGCGTCCAGCACGCCAACCCGCTTGCCTCTTCTTGCCATTTCGACGGCAAGCATAGATGTGACCGTGGACTTGCCAACGCCGCCCTTGCCGGACACAACCGCAATTACTTTTTTAACGCTGGCCTTGGGATTCAATTCCGCCAGCAAGCTTTCCTTCTTGCGATCTCCACAATCGGAGGAAGAGCAGGAAGCGCAATTTCCATTACATGAACTCATAATGCACAATCTCCTTATATGCTATTTTCTATTTAATTTACCCTGGTAAAGAATTTACTTTGCTTACTGTAAAATACCAATCCAATGGCAATCCAAATTACGAGCATAATATAACTCTCTTTGCCAAAGTGAACACTTTCAAGTCCCGGAATGGGAACAAGCTGCAAAATCATAAAAATGGAACTGAATATAATGCCAACGATTGCCATAGCTTTTAAGAATGGCGTACCGTCTCCATCCCGCTTAATTGTAACAAGGGTGCTGGCGCTTGTAAAGAAATAACCGATAGAAGCGCCAATGGCGCTCATGTCCACAAACCAGCCAAGGGCTTCCCGTCCTAGAATCGGGCCGGACAAGGAAACGACAATGCAGAAAATCATGGCATTCACCGGTGTGCCGTACTTGGCGCTGATTCTACCAAACCATTCCGGTAAGTAACCGTCGCGGCTCATGGAGTACATAAGACGGCTGGACGCAAGGTAGAATCCCATGATTCCGGACAGAACGGCGCAGGACACACCAACACCAACCAAGACCTTGCCAAAGGTTCCCAGCAACTCTTCAGCGGCTACCAACACGACCCACTCCCCTGCCATGACCCGATCCGGCCAGTTTTCAAGGGCCGCCGCGGCAACCGTGTTGTTGGAAATGTAGACAAAGCAGCCAAACAAGATAGCTACAATCATAATCATGGTAACCTTTTTAAAGGAGAAATTAAACTCCTCCGCAGCCTGAGGAATGGCGTCAAAGCCAACATAGGCCCAGGGTGCAATGGCAAATGTAGCAAGAATCGCGCCCAACACTCCGCCAAGGCCTTCATGGGCAAATTCATGAATGTTCCCCGTCGTCGCTCCGGCAGCCATAGCAGCAGCCTTATCAAATCCCCACACAGGGCTCATGTTGATACCCTTGGCTTTACTGCTGATCAGCGCAGCGAGGAAAAGTGTGAACACACAGATAACCAAAAGTACAGATAGAATCGTCTGAACAAAGCCTGCCTTTTTAACGCCGATAATATTCAGCCAGCCAAACAACAGCAATATTGCCATAGCGAGCAATATCTCACCCAGATAAATGTCAAAGCCGGCAATGGCATAATGGAAACCGAATTTCAGAATATCCGCATTCCCGTCCAGACCGTCGACAATCAAACCGATTGCCGTAGAGTTCATGGGTACATTGGTAAGATACGCAACCACCAAAAACCAACCGCAAATAAAGGCCATGTTTTTGCCAAAGCACATTTTTGCAAAAGTAAATTCGCCGCCGGCTTTGGGGTATTTCGGCACCATATACGCATAAGAAAAAGCAATGATGATCATCACGATTGCGCCTAAAGCCATGGCAATGGCAGTACCTGCAACACCGGATGTTGGCAGAAACTTTTTACCGGGATTGATAAACGAACCCCAGCCGATGACACAGCCAAAAGCAATGGCCCATACGTGCATGGGGGTTAAAGACCTACGAAGAGATCCGTCTTCTTGCTTCATATTTTTCATATCGCTCCCCTTTCTTATACATCGTAGGTTTTATCTATGGCTTTCAGTTCCTTAAATGTATCAATTTCCACAATGTCCTCGTCGGTACACGCACGCACCTCGACGCAGTAATGCTCCTTATGATACACCAGCGGAACCTGATCCCAGTACCGCTCTTTTCCGCCGGGAGAAGAATAGACATCCTCAATATCCTGGGAAAGCTTATGTCCATCTGCTTCATTCCAGTAGGAAATTCCCACCATTTGCCAGTTATCCTCTCCCTCACCGCCGACCTTCTGCTCAGTGATGATGCCATCCTTTACGCGGAAGCACCAATCGTCTGACCGGTCTTTCTTAATAGCAAGGAAATTGGAATTATAGTGGTATTTTTTAATGATTTTCGGATTGGAGATAAGCAAATCCGCTTCAAAAACATAAGCATTGGAGAGCAAATACCGGGCCACAAGAGCGCTGGAAATATTGTTGGCCTCGTTGTAAACAGGGTTTTCCAGGAACTTGATCATGGGATATTTATAGAGGAGTTGATCAAATAATTCTCCCAGGTAGCCGCGAACAATGTAGATTTCATTGATCCCCGCTTCCAGGCAGGCGTCAATCAGCCGATCAATAATTCTAACGCCGTGAACACGCACCAAGGGCTTGGGGGTGTTAAAGGTAATGGGAACAAGACGGGAACCAAAACCGGCGGCAATAAAAATCGCCCGCTTGACAGTATATGGTTCCAGCGCTGTCTCCCCCTTTCGGGTGATTCTGCCGTCTTCCATATAACCCAATTCGCCAAATTCCTTAACAATACGGTTAACCGTACCCAAAGAATAACCCGTCATCTTCTCAAGATCCCGCTGGGTTAGGGCAACCTTGTTAGTTGCCAGTATTTGAAGAACATCAAATTGCTTTCTTGTAAGCGGCATCGTTCATCCTCCTGTGTTCAATCTGTTATATGAACCCAATCCATTTGAACGCAACATATCCATTGTGAGTCCAAAAAAGATTAGAATTACCCCCATGTTCAGTTAGCGTGACATGGGGAAATTCTATTGAACAGATTATCTTCATACATTATAATCTGTATTTTTACAAAAAGCAACCATTAAAGCATTTCAAGAGAAATATCTCCGGAAAAATACTTCCTTATGGTTTCGCTGTTTTCATACTCCGTGTAAGGACGGTAGGGGTCGTAATACACAGCAAAAGAATGGTGCGTGCCTCTCTCTTCCACCGGCGGCAACTCCATATAGCTGCCGTAGCAAGTGGTCAGGCATCGGTCGTATCCCTCGG
>JAFTMB010000018.1 GCA_017452605.1 Oscillospiraceae bacterium | reverse complement strand
GTTCTGTTCAACCTGACCTCCCGTGAGCAGGTCATCCTGAACACCTGGTACGGCGGCGAGATGAAGAAGGGCATGTTCTCCATGATGAACTACTACCTGCCCCTCAACGGCATGGCTTCCATGCACTGCTCCGCCAACACCGATATGAACGGCGAAAACACCGCTCTGTTCTTCGGCCTGTCCGGCACCGGCAAGACCACTCTGTCCACCGACCCCAAGCGTCTTTTGATCGGTGACGACGAGCACGGCTGGGACGACAACGGCGTCTTCAACTTCGAGGGCGGCTGCTACGCCAAGGTCATCAACCTGGATGCCGAGTCCGAGCCCGACATCTTCAACGCCATCAAGCGCAACGCTCTGCTGGAGAACGTTACCGTTGACGGCGAGGGCAAGTGCGACTTCGCTGACGGCTCCGTCACCGAGAACACCCGCGTGTCCTACCCCATCAACCACATCGAGAAGATCGTCCGCCCTGTGTCTGCCGGCCCCGATGCCAAGAATGTCATCTTCCTGTCCGCTGACGCTTTCGGCGTTCTGCCTCCCGTTTCCATCCTGACTCCCGAGCAGGCTCAGTACTACTTCCTGTCCGGCTTCACCGCAAAGCTGGCCGGCACCGAGCGGGGCATCACTGAGCCCACTCCCACCTTCTCCGCTTGCTTCGGTCAGGCTTTCCTGGAGCTGCACCCCACCAAGTACGGCGAAGAGCTGGTTAAGAAGATGGAAAAGTCCGGCGCCAAGGCTTACCTGGTCAACACCGGCTGGAACGGCACCGGCAAGCGTATCTCCATCAAGGATACCCGCGGCATCATTGACGCCATTCTCGACGGCTCTATCCTGAAGGCTGAAACCAAGACCATTCCTTACTTCAATCTGGAGGTTCCCACCGCTCTGCCCGGCGTAGATACCAACATTCTGGATCCCAGAAATACCTACGCCAATCCCGAGGAGTGGGAGACCAAGGCTAAGGACCTGGCTCAGCGCTTCGTTAAGAACTTCGTCAAGTACACCGGCAACGATGCCGGCAAGGCTCTGGTAGAGGCTGGCCCCAAGCTGTAATCATTTCATAAAGGAAAGCTGCATCCACCTTGGGTGCAGCTTTTTTGTGTATGTTACATATTGCAGCTTCTCGGCCCCCCTTACAAGTGCGGGGGGCAAGGTTTTCGGTGGAAAATGTGATCTGGTCACGGAAATATAAGGGGAAAAGGGGTATACTTAAGAAAAAAGGAGGAAACAGGCTATGGATAAGATTTACGATATGCTGATTGTAGGCGGCGGGCCGGGAGGATACACCGCTGCCATGTACGCCGCCCGGGCGGGGCTTAGTGTGGCGGTTTTGGAAAAAATGGCCCCAGGCGGGCAGATGGCGCTGACCCACGAAATTGACAATTACCCCGGCTTTTTCGATGGAATTGACGGCTTTACCCTGGGAGAAAATATGAAAAAGCAGGCCCAGCGATTCGGCGCGGAAAGCGTTCTGACGGAAGTGAAAGAGGTAAAGGCGCAGGAAAATCCCAAGCAGGTTCACACCCCAAAGGGCATCTTCTACGGAAAAACCCTGGTCATTTCCACCGGCGCCAATCCCAGAAAGCTGGGCCTTGAGAATGAAGAGGCGCTCACCGGCAGGGGCGTGCATTACTGCGCTGCCTGCGACGGTATGTTCTTTAGAGGTAAGACCGTGGCGATTGTGGGCGGCGGCAACTCCGCGGCAGCGGATGCGCTGCTTTTGAGCCGGGTGGCGGAAAAGGTGATTGTCATTCACCGCCGGGACACTTTAAGAGCTACGAAAATCTATCATAAGCCCCTGCTGGAGGCGGAAAATGTGGAATTTTTGTGGAACAGCGGGGTAACGGAGCTTCTCCATGAAGACCGGCTCACCGGCCTTCGGGTGAAAAACCTGCTTTCCGGACAGGAGCAGGAAATTTCCTGCGACGGCGTGTTTGTCAGCATCGGCAGGCAGCCTGCCACGGAGTTGGTTCAGGGTCAGCTGGAATTGGATGAGGTTGGCTATATCATCGCCGACGAAACCACCAAAACGGCAATCCCCGGGGTGTACGCCGTGGGGGATGTGCGAACGAAACAGCTGCGGCAAATCGTCACCGCGGTGGCCGACGGCGCTATGGCGGTTTCCATGGCGGAAGAATACCTGGCAGAGCAATAAAAAAAGCACCCGAAAGGGTGCTTTTTTTATGAAAAAATCAATGGGACAGCCACTGCTCAAAAAGACCCAGGCCGTACAAAACCGCGAAAAATCCGCCAACACACAATACAGTAAGCATATCATTTCCTCCTTCAATTTGCTTAAGATTGTTCTTTACATTCTCAGGGGTTCCTGCTACTATTATTATAGAACATGTAAGGCGATTTACAATGATTATCCAGACAGAAAATATAACAATCTCGCCAAAACAATCGTAATTATGAAAGGATTGTGGAAAAATGAAATTGCGGATTCAGAGCAATCAGATGGAAGAGGTGGAAGGCCTTTACAACGAGTATCCCTATGTGTTTCACCATGTGGATTTATCCAAGACCGCCATTCCTTGGCACTGGCACGAGGCGCTGGAATTTTGCTATGTCCAGGCCGGCAGCGTAAAGGTTTCCACCGCGGGACAGACCCAGGTTTTCCAAAAAGGGGAGGGCTTTTTTATCAACAGCAACGCCCTAACGGCCATGACCGAGGGGTTTGACTGTGTGATAGATTCCCATTTATTCCACCCGGTGTTTCTCGGCGGACATTTCAAAAGCGTGTACGAAACCAAGTACTTAAATCCGGTGATTCAAAACCGGAATCTGGATATGCTGCCCATTCGGGGAGAAACCGGGGAGCAAAAGCAGCTTTTGCAGAAAATTTCCCAGCTTTCCCGGCTGCAAAGCAAGCCCGATGTGGAATTTCAGACCCGCAACCTCCTCAGCGAAATCTGGCTGCTGCTTTTGGAGGAACTGAAGCACACCCAGCTGAAATCCTCCCCGGCAAAAAATCAAGACCGGATTCTTACCATGCTGGCGTTCATTCAGGAAAACCACGCAAGAAAGCTGACCCTGCAGGAAATTGCCGATGCCAGCGCCATCAGCACCCGGGAGTGCCTGCGGTGCTTCCAGACCTCTCTGCGACAGTCGCCCATGGAATATCTCATGGAATACAGAATCCAAACAGCGGCAAAGCTGCTGGAAACCACCAGTCTTTCCGTTACGGAGATTGCCATGCGCACCGGCTGGGGCAGCAGCTCCTATTTTACAAAAATGTTCCGCAGCCTCCGGGGGAAAACCCCCAACGCCCACCGCAAGGAGTATCTTGCCCTGCAAAAGCAGGCGCTGAATGAATAAACGGGGAAGGTAAGGGCGCCCTTACCTTCCCCGTTATGTTTGGTTGGTTTTCAAAATGGGGCGAAAAATTACCGCTCCTTGTAATAATCGCAGCATTTGCCCCAATCAGGGGTAACAGCCTTGTCATAAAGGTCGCAGGTAGGGCAGCCACAGTACCAAACGCCGCCTCTCTGGAACAAATAAACGCATCTTGCGCAATATACGGTTGCCATATAATGTCTCCTTTCGGTTTTTAAATAAGTTCTAAGATGGCGAGGTAATCCTCTTTTTCCTTTTCTATGGACGCAATCAGCTCCGCTCTTTCCTTTTTGATTTTTTCTATCTCTTCTTTTGCCCAGTTAATATCCGCGGAGGCAGAGTCGGTGAAGTGCTCGGTTGCACCTGCAAGCAAAGAGCCAAGAAATATAATCAAAGCGGGGGGAAGAAGCAGAATCAAAAGCATGATCTCACTGTAAAACAGCTGCTTCAGGAAGCCGAAGGTGGGATCGTTGGGGTCTTTGGAGGCGACGAAGAAATAAAACACCACCCAGCCAACGGCCAGCACTTTGGACAGAATGCGAATCACATCGTCCACAACCTGCCAGGGCGCGGATTTCTTTTTTGCCTTGCGGATGGTCTCCTCCATATGGTTCAGGGTTATTTTGTTCCGGCTGTCGAAATTTGCGGCTTCCTTTTTAACTTTTGCGTCGATTTTCTGGATTTCGGCCTCCAAGTCCCGCTTAATGGAAAGCTTTCCTTTGCAAAAGACGCGAAGCTCCTCGCCGATGTTCACCCATTCTTTCACATCCGCGTGAATCAGCTGGTATCTTAAATCGTCGCCCACGCCGTCTTTCAGAGCGCGGGTGTCTTCCTCTGTGCGGTTTACCTTTTGTCCGGCGCGTTTGCTCCGTTCATACAGACTCAGCGCGGTTTTTGTTTCCTGTGTCAAGCTGGGGCACCTCCGTTTCCATGGTTTGGAAATATTATAAGCGGACAGAAAAATTTTGTCAATATTTGCCGGAAAAACCGGGAGGAAAGATGCCCTGTAAATCGGGGGAGCAGGCTCACGCTTTGCAAAAAAAAAGAGAGAGGCAAAAAGCCTCTCTCTTTTTTTGGTACGAGTTGTTTTATAGGATTTAAGCAAAAAGTGAGTAATACCAACTGTTTTTGCAGTCAACAAAAAGTACTTGTACTTACATTGATGTGTACTCTGGAGGATAATTGTATAAAATGTGGTGCATAGTCAGATTGTCCGTTCGATGACAGTGACTTGTGTAATAACGTCACGCAGCCGGTCAAACCCAACCATGTACTCCAAAACTTCGTCCGAAGTGTCACACCATTTCTCAGAAGATTCCCAATTTTCTTCGCGATTAGTTTTGGAAATAAACATCTTTGTCTTTCCATCTTCCGGATGCTCAAGTTTGCCGAAGCAGCAGTATTCTGTTCCATTCCACCTAAATACAACTTCTCCTCCGCACTTCATAGACCATTTGAAGTCACTGATGCCAGTAAAACTGCAACCCTCATTCAAGTTGCCTGATGTAAAACCACTATTCATACTACTATTTTCTCCTCCATATACATTTTCAAAGGGCGGCGCGCCGTTAGGATAATTAATCGGTTTTCCCGGATCTGGAAAGCCTTTACTCCAGTCAATTTTGTGATCGTGTGGGTTGGAATGCGCGTTGGGGTTGCTGTGGCTTGTTTCGTGACGCTCATAGTCTGCTTTGCCATCATTTCCAATATGCGTTTTGGAGTATCCATGTTGCTTGATGCTTCCGGGTTCCCCAAGAAAACGTTGATCTCCCGGTTTGTTGGGACTAGGTTTCCAATCTCCGCCGTTTGCGCTGCCACCGCCTTTTCCAACGCGGTATGGTGCCATTATATCATAATCCTGACGAATTGTGCTACCAATTTTATAGCAATCCAAATCATCTTTCGGATAGGATCGCTCGTAGTTCATATACCGCCAGGAACTGCGATCGTAGTCCACGTATACAATGTTACCGGTCATTTCAGGAAAAGGTGTATTGTAGCAGATGATCCGCTCCGGCTCAATCTGCCGCAGCATTTCGTTATAACCTGCCATAAACCATTCTTTTTGGTCCTTGTGATGCTCACTCTCGGATGCCATGTAGGTGGATACTGCGACGGTACTCCCTTTTTCGACGCCTTGAAAACAGAAATCAAATGTGGACTCATCACCCCAGTTCACCGAAGGAATGACCCGGAGGCCCTTGGATGCCCAGTATGCACCGCACCAGCGGTTGCGGAATATATTGTAGAGCTGCATCACCGGAGCCATTTCCAGATACATACTGAAATCCGGAGATAGGACCGCCCGGTATCTGGACAGCTTCTCAATGTCATTGTCGGGGTTCTTCCAAACTCGCTCAAAGCGATAATCGTACAGGAAAAAATGCACCATCCGGTCGAGATGGTTGTTATCCTCCAGATGTGTTTTGTCAAAGCCGATCAGCAGCAGATCGTCAAAATCTCCAGGCTTTGCTTCAAACTTAGGAATAATGGGGATTTTCAGGTTTCCCCTTCCGGGAAATTGGTTGCGCAATAATGCTTGGCTGGTACGGTAATTGTAGTTCTCCTCAGTCATTATTTGACCTCCTGCAGTTAGTAAGGACTTCGTCCTTCTGTCCACAGGACCAAATAACAGAAAAGTTGCACCCTTTAGTGCAATAAAAAAGAAGAATGGGTAAATCCCATAAGGATTTACCCATGGTCCGAGTGGCGAGGCTTGTTTGCATCTGCGCATTGCGCAGATAAATGTTCGCCTCCGTCAAGCCGTCGGCGGCAACGCTCATCCGCGTTGCATTTAGATGGGTTCGAGTCCTGCCTTGTATTTGTCTATAAACTACGAAAAAGATTTTTAGTCCGACTCACTTGCGGCGCTTGAACCCACACGGTGAAAGCAAGCCAACAGTCCTACGTACCGCCGTCTTGCTTTGACAGGACTCTTCCCCGGGCTAAAAAAGTGTCCACCGGACACTTTTTTACCTCGCTGCGCTCGGCCGCCCTCTTCGAGTCCGCCGCCCATACCAAAAAGGACAGCACCCCGAAGGGTACTGTCCTTTTTGGTGCGGATGACAGGACTCGAACCTGCACGCTCGCGCGTTGGAACCTAAATCCAATGAGTCTACCAATTCCACCACATCCGCATACGGTGGTATTTTAGCATTCCGCGGGGGGATTGTCAATCGCAAAAGGGAGAAAACCGGGGCGCTTATAAGGCGCCCCGGTCGATGCTTATTTTTCCTTCGCGGCTTCTACAATGCCGCTGGCCATGCCCACAAGACCCTGCATCTCGGAGGGGATGATGATCTTGGTGGCCTTTCCGTCGGCAACCTTCTGCATGGCCTCAATGGCCTTGAGCTTGATGACCTGGTCGTTGGGAGCCTTGTCATTGAGCATCTGCAGGGAGTCGGCAAGGGCCTGCTGCACAGCGCGGATAGCCTGGGCTTCGCCCTCTGCCCGCAAGATGGCGGCCTGCTTTTCCGCGTCGGCCCGCAAAATGGCGGATTCCTTTTCGCCTTCGGCTACCAGAATGGCGGACTTCTTCTGGCCCTCGGCCTGGATGATGGCCTGACGGCGCTCGCGCTCAGCCTTCATCTGCTTTTCCATGGAGCTCTGGATGTCGGCGGGAGGCAGGATATTCTTCAGCTCCACGCGGTTGACCTTGATGCCCCAGGGGTCGGTGGCTTCGTCCAAAATGGCGCACATCTTGGTGTTGATGATGTCGCGGCTGGTTAAGGTCTGGTCCAGCTCCAGGTCGCCGATGATGTTACGCAGGGTGGTGGCGGTCAGAGTTTCCATGGCGGACATGGGCTTTTCCACGCCGTAGGTGTAGAGCTTGGGGTCGGTAATCTGGAAATAGACAACGGTGTCGATCTGCATGGTGACGTTATCCTTGGTGATAACCGGCTGGGGAGGATAGTCCAGAACCTGCTCCTTCAGGGAGACCCGGCGGACAATCCGGTCGATAAAGGGAATCTTGAAATGCAGACCCACTGTCCACACATCCTGGAACGCGCCCAGCCGCTCAATGACGTAGGCCTTGGACTGCTGTACCACATTAATCTGACGAATGATGATGATAAACAGAATCACAACGATGGCTAAAATTGCAAAACCTTCCATTACATAAACCTCCTGATTGTTTTTAGATTGTTTCGGTGACGGTGACGGGAGAAACGAAAACCTTTACGCCTTCGATTTTCTCCACCTTCACCAGCGTACCCTGGGAAATGATTTCGTTGTTTGCGGAGCGGGCAGACCACTCCATGGCGCCCAGCTTCACCCGGCCATTTGCGCTGAGGTTGTCAATTTCCTCTGTCACATAGCCCTGGGAGCCGATGATGGCGTCGACATTTGTTTTTACAATGCGGGGCTTGAAGTATTTCTTTGCGATGGGCCGCAGGCAAGCCAGCAGCAATCCGGAAACCACCAGAAACACCACCAGCTGCAGCCAGAACTGGGCGTCCAGCAGCGCCGCAATCATGGCAACCAGCGCGCCGGCAGCAAACCAGACGGACACCAGAGAAATGGTGTTTGCTTCCATAATCAGAAACACTACCAGAACGACCAGCCAAAGAATCGTGTGCACGTTGTCATCCTCCTTACTTTATGTTGGGTTCGATGGGGTTATCATGGGAAATTGCGATTTTGCGGGAAAAACGGATTACATTCCGCCGGACAGAAGCTTGGCAAGGTCGGAATCGGCGTCCAAAATGACGGTTTTTTCCTCGCCGCTCAGGCTCTGCTTCAAAGCGTCCAGCGCCAGGGTGAATTCGTAGAAATCCTTTTTGTCGGCGCTGTCGTAGGCGGCGGCCAGCTGCTTCATATACTCAGCTTCGCCCTGAGCTTCCAGCTTGGCAGCCTCGGCGTTGGCGTTGGAAATGAGGATGTTCACCTGCTTATCCACTTCGTTGCGGATAACGGAGGCCTCATAATTGCCGTCGGCGGTGTACTTTTCCGCCATCTGATTCCGCTCGGCAATCATGCGGGTGTAAACGGCGTTCAAGTTGGATTCCGGCAGGTCAAACTGCTTGATTTTCACATCCTCTACCCGAATACCGTAGGTTTCTGCCTGAGCATCCACCGCAGAAGCGATGCCGCTGTAAATTTCGTTACGCTCGGCGCCGTCGTTCATGTTGATGATGTCTGCCTGGGTCAGCCGGGACATGGTGTTTTTCATGGCGGTGTAGGTGATGGCGTTTAACCGGGTTTCCGCTTCCAAAGTGGTGCCAAGGGCGCGGTAGAACTGCTGGGGATCGGTGATGGACCAGAGAATGTAGCAGTCAACAGTCATGTTCTGCTTGTCAGAGGTCAGCACCTCGCTGGGGGGGATGTCGTAAAGCATGGTTGTTTTGGGGAAATACTTCACAGAATCCAGGAAGGGCAGCTTAAAATGCAGGCCGGAGTTGGGTTCTGTGTGCACGATTTCGGAGAACCGGAAGGTGCAGGCGTACTGATTTTCTTTCACAGTATATACAGAGCTGGCAAGAAGAACAACCAGAACCAGCGCGATGATACCGATAATAATACCTTTTTTCATAGCTTACTTACCTCCTACAAGGGATTCTAAGGGCAGGAGCATATTCATGGACTCGCCGGAGCCGGTGTTGATATACACCTTTACGCCGGGCAGCACCTGGGAAATGGTTTCGTAGTACATTCTCGCCCGGGTGATTTCGGGGTTCTGGATGTACTCCTGGTACATGGCCTCAAACATAGCCACGGCTTCCACTGCCTCGTTGATACGCTTCTGCTTCAAATATTCTGCGTTCTGCAGCAGCTTGTCGGCCTCGGCCTGAGCCTGGGGCAGCTGGGCGTTTTGGTAGGCCTTGGCGGAGTTGACAACGGCTTCTGCGGTCTGCTTGGCGGTTTCCACAGCCTTAAAGGCTTCCACAACCTCCTGAGTGGGAGGCTCGGAGTCCTGAATCCGCACATCCACCAGTGTCAGGCCGATGTCGTAGGTGTCCAGAATTTCCGCCACCAGCTCCTTGACCTGCATCTGGATGTTTTCCTTGCCGTCGGTCAGCACCGCGTCTACGCTGGAGGAGCCGACTACATTACGAACCTGGCTTTGAATCAGATTTTTGAGAATCAGCTCCGGGTCGTTGGAGGAATACAGGTACTGGACGGGGTCGCTGATTTTGTATTCCACGAAGAAATCCACATTGACAATGTTGTAGTCGCCGGTGATCATGGTGCTTTCACTGGCTTTGGTAATATCCATGCCCTGGCTGTCGGTAAAATAGCCAAGCTGGATTTTTTGGTAGACATTGACATCCACCTTGTGCACCTGCTGGATGCCGAAAGGCAGCTTAAAATGCAGGCCGGGCTCTGCGATGTCCTGGACCTTGCCGAAGGTGGTGACAACGGCCTGCTGCTTATCGTCTACGGTATAGAAGCAGGTAAGCACGCCGATGAGGACCACCAGCGCCAGGGCGCAAAGGGCGACAATTTTCGCAACCTTTTTTACATCCGTGGGCTTGGGGTTGAAATTCATGCTGTAAGTTCCGTCGGTTGACATAGGGCATTCTCCTTTACTGTAAGGGTTTTAATTGGGAAATCATGTACTGGGCTTGCTGCTGCAGCTGGGCTGCGGCCCAGGCGGTGAGCATAACGGTGAGTACCTTGCCGATGCGCTGCTTCGCTCCGGGGACGCGCTCGGGATAGCCATCAAGCAGCTGCTGCAAATGCTGATCCCGACCCTGGGGGGTGTTCATCTGGCGGTGATAGGCGGCCAGCTTTACAAAGAGGAAATACAGGTCGCTGTCGAGAATCAGGTCGTCGCTTTCGTCCTGCAGGTTGCCGTTGACGTATTCCAGCAAGCCGCAAATCTGCTCCAGGGTAAGGCAGGATTTAAGCATGTTAATGGTTAAAATACGGCAAAGCTGCTGCAAATTATACCGTTTTTGGACGGGGGCGGATAAAAATCCCCGCTTTACCCAGTTTTGGACGGCATAAGGCTCCAATCCGGACACGGCAGAAACCTGGCTGAGCACCATGCCACCTGCCAAAAACATATTCTGGAATTTGTCTTCCAGAGCAGGAATCTCAGCCGTGGTGATTTCTAAAACCGTACCGGGAATTGTCCACTTCATATCAGGCACCTCCTTTGTGGTGAGATGATAATATCACATGGTCACGCGATTGTCAATAGGGATTTTGTAATTTTTTAGAATTTTTTCAAAAAAGATAAAAATGAAAATTTCGTTTTCCTCTTTACGGCGGGGAAAAGTTGGTGTATAATACAATAGAAATTCTATGGGATGGAGGTGGAGCAGTTGCATTGTATGCGCTGCGGCGTGGAAATCGAGGACACCGCCGTGTTCTGCGAAAAATGCGGAGAAAACATGGAGCGAGACCCGGTAAGGACCAATATCACCGTGCAGTTGCCCGTCCGCCCCGAACAAGCTCCGGTGAAGAAGAAATCCCGCCGGATGAAATACACCAAGCCCGAGGAGCAGGTGCGTCACCTGCGGCGGGTGCTGCGTTGGGTGTGGCTGGTGCTGATCGTTTCGCTGCTGGCCTTTGCCGTCACGGCGACCATGCTGATCCATTTGCTCCAAAGCCGGGAAGAAGGCTTTGATTTCGATATCGGTCAGAACTACGGCACAATGGAAACCAGTGAACTTGGCTGATGTTTCACGTGAAACATTGAAAAAAGAAGACTTTGGTTTCACGTGAAACACAGAAAGCAGAAGGTTAAGATATGGGAAAGATTATCGCAGTTGTCAACCAGAAAGGCGGCGTGGGTAAAACCACCACCGCAGTGAATTTAACAGCGGCCCTTTCCGGCTTGGGACTGAAAGTGTTGCTTTGCGACTTTGACCCCCAGGGAAATGCCACCTCCGGCATGGGTGTGGAAAAGCGGAAAGTGAAAAAGGATATATATGACGTGGTAATCGACGACGTCAAAGCCGAAGATGCCATTGTCCATACCAAATACGGCGATGTGCTTCCGGCAACGGCAGATCTGGCAGGCGCAGGCGTGGAGCTGATTTCCATGGAAGAGCCCAATTACCGCCTGGCAAAGGCCCTTTCCCCGGTGAAAAACAGCTACGATTTGATTTTGATTGACTGTCCGCCATCTCTGGAAATGCTGACGCTGAACGGTCTTGCGGCGGCGGAGGGCATTTTGGTGCCGGTGCAGTGCGAATATTACGCGTTGGAGGGGCTGTCTGATTTGATGTCCACCCTGCGCACGGTGAAAAAGCGGATTAACCCCGCCTTGGAGATTTTCGGCGTGGCGCTGACCATGTTCGACGGACGCACCAATTTCTCCACCCAGGTGGCCCAGGAAGTGAGAAAGCACTTCCCCGGAAAGGTGTACACCTCCGTCATCCCCAGAAATATCCGTCTGGCGGAAGCTCCCAGCCACGGTATGCCGGTTACGGCTTACGACCGTTCCAGCAAGGGCGCGAAGGCATACATGGCCATGGCGGAAGAGATCAAGCAACGACTTACACAGAAAGGATGATACCCTTTGGCATCGAATAAAGGCTTGGGAAAGGGCTTGGGCGCTCTTTTGGGGGATTTTGCAGAGGACGTATCCCCTGCCAGTCCCTATCAGCTGCTGCCTATTTATAAGGTGGAGCCCAATCGGTCACAGCCCCGGCAGGACTTTTCTGAGGAGGAGCTGCAGGCATTATCTGAATCCATCGCCCAGCATGGCGTGATTCAGCCCATTACCGTGCGGCAGGAAAGCTCCGGATATTATCAGATTATCGCAGGCGAGCGCCGCTGGCGGGCCGCCCGGATGGCGGATTTGAAGGAAATCCCCGCGGTGGTCATCGAAGCTGACGACCAAAAGGCTATGGAGCTGGCGCTGATTGAAAACCTGCAGCGGCAGGACTTAAACCCCGTGGAAGAGGCGCTGGGCTATCAAAGCCTGATGCGCGACTATGGTCTGACCCAGGAGGAAAGCGCCCAAAAGGTGGGAAAATCCCGGCCTGCGGTGGCAAATGCCCTGCGGCTGCTGAATTTGCCCCAGGATATTTTGGAAAAGCTGCGGTTCGGTCAGCTGTCTGCGGGACATGCCCGGGCGCTGCTGTCTGTAAAGGACGCGAAAAAACAGGCGGAGGCCGCTCAGAAGATTGTGGCGCTGGACCTTTCCGTCCGGCAGGCGGAAATGCTGTGCAAGAACTTAAGCCAGCCGCCCAAGGCGAAAAAGCCGGAAACTCTGGCTGTCGACTATGCCGGAGAATGTGAAAAGGCGCTGTCCAAGCAGCTGGGCCGGGGCGTTAAGCTGGTAAACGGCAAGCGCAAGGGCCGCATTGAACTGGAATTTTACGGGCAGGAAGATTTGCAAAATCTCCTGGACGCCCTGATGAAACTAAAGTAAACGGAAAGAAAAGGAGAATTTGCTATGGAAAAGAAGCTCTATCGGGTAACCGAAAACAAGCAGCTTTGCGGTGTTTGCGGCGGCTTTGCTGAGTATTTTAAGCTGGATCCCACCCTGGTTCGGGTTGGCTGGGCGATTGTGTCCCTTTTTGCCGGCGCAGGTGTGCTGGCATACATCGTTTGCGCGCTGATCGTTCCGGAAAAGCCCAAGGAAATTGGCAATGATATTTGAATTCTCTGAGGAGAGGTAAATTATGCTGGATATTAAACGAATCAAAGAAAACCCCCAGGCTGTCAAGGACGGCCTGAAGGCCAAGGAAGTGGACTGCGACGCCGTCGTAGACCGGATTTTGGAGCTGGACACCAAAATCCGCGGCTTAAAAACCGCCACAGAAACCAAAACCGCCGAGAAAAACAAGCTGGCTAAGGAAAACGGCAAGCTGTTCGGCCAGAAAAAGGGCGCGGAAAAGCGGGGCGAAGACACCGCCGCCATTGACGCCGTCATCGAAGAAAACAAGAAAAAGAGCATCGCCATCGACGCATCTATTGCCGACGATGCCGCCACGTTGAAGGATTTGAGCGTGGAATTCCGCACCGCCATGCTTTCTCTGCCCAATTTGCCGGATGCCGACCTGCTCCCCGGCGGCAAGGAAAACAATGAGCCGTTGCGCTATGTGGGCAAAAAGCCGGAATTTGACTTTGAACCCAAGCACCATGTGGATTTGTGCACCGATCTGGGCCTGATCGACTATGAGCGTGGCGTAAAGCTTGCCGGCGCAGGCAACTGGATGTACACCGGCATGGGCGCCCGGCTGGAGTGGGCGCTGCTCAACTACTTCATCGACACCCACACCGCCGACGGCTACGATTTCATCCTGCCGCCCCACATGCTGGAGTACCAGTGCGGCGAAACCGCCGGTCAGTTCCCCAAGTTTGCCGACGAGGTTTATAAGATTGCCAACCCCACCGACGACCGGGTTCACTATATGCTCCCCACTGCAGAAGCGGCCCTGGCCAGTGTCTACCGGGACGAAATCCTCACCGAGGCAGACCTGCCCAAGAAATTCTTTGCTTACACCCCCTGCTTCCGCCGGGAGGCCGGTTCTCACCGGGCTGACGAGCGGGGCATGGTTCGCGGCCACCAGTTTAATAAGGTGGAAATGTTCCAGTTTACCAAGCCGGAGGATTCCGACGCTGCTTTTGAAGAGCTGGTAACCAAGGCGGAAAAGCTGGTGGAGGGCCTGGGCTTCCACTTCCGCACCGTCAAGCTGGCTGCAGGCGACTGCTCCGCATCCATGGCCAGAACCTACGACATTGAAATCCTGATTCCCTCTATGGACGGCTACAAGGAGGTTTCCTCTGTAAGCAATGCCCGGGATTATCAGGCCCGCCGGGGTAACATCCGTTACCGCCGCGCCGACGGCAAGATTGATTTTGTTCACACCCTCAACGGCTCCGGCCTGGCTACCTCCCGGATTTTCCCGGCGCTGGTAGAGCAGAATCAGCGCGCCGACGGTTCCATTGTGGTTCCCGAATGCCTCCGGAAGTATCTGGGCGGCTTGGAAATTATTGAAAAGAAGTAAATAACATAGGCAGAAAGAAAGGAAAGAAAAGCCATGAAGAAAAAAAGAATGAAGTCCCTGTGGGAAGAATTTAAGGTATTTGCCATCAAGGGCAACGCAATGGCCCTGGCTGTTGGTACTATCATCGGCGCTGCGTTCTCCACCATCACCAAGAGCCTGACCGATGACATCATCATGCCCATCGTTTCCATTTTCCTTGGCGGCATTGATTTTTCCGAGCTGAAGATCGTTCTTCCCCGGCTGTGGGGCGAGGCGAAGCTGGATGCCGACGGAAATGAGATCCTCAACACCCTGAACTGGGGCAACTTCCTGTCCGCCGTTATCAACTTCTTCATTCTGGCGTTTGTTGTGTTTATGTTGGTGAAGGGCCTGAACGCACTGAGCGAGCTTGGCAAGAAGAAGGAAGAGGAAGTTCCTCCCGCACCCCCTGCGCCTCCTGCACCCTCCAACGAAGAGGTTCTGCTGGCAGAAATCCGCGATTTGCTGAAAAATAAGTAATAAGAAGGAAGGTCCTGACGTTATGTTCAAAATTGTTCGCAAGCAAGAGCTTAACAGCGCGGTCACTTTGATGGAAATCGAAGCGCCCTTTGTGGCCAAGAAGGCAAGAGCCGGCCAGTTTATCATTTTCCGCATTGATGAGCAGGGCGAGCGCGTTCCCCTGACCATCGCCGGTTACGACCGGGAAAAGGGCACAGTAACCATTATTTTCCAGAAGGTTGGTTTCTCCACCATCGCTCTGGGCAACCTCAATGAAGGCGATTACATCCGCGACTTTGTCGGCCCCCTGGGCAAGCCCACTCCCGTTGAGGGCATGAAGAAGGTTTGCGTGGTAGGCGGCGGCGTAGGCTGCGCCATCGCTCTGCCCTCTGCTAGGGCATTTAAGGAAGCCGGCGCGGAAGTTACCGTTATCATCGGTTTCCGCAGCAAGGACATCGTGATTCTGGAAGAGGAATTCAAGGCGGTTGCCGACCGTCTGATCCTCATGACCGACGACGGCTCCTACGGCCAGCACGGTCTGGTTACCCAGCCTTTGAAGGAAATGCTGGAAGCGGGCGAGGTCTTCGACGAGGTTCTGGCTATCGGCCCCATCCCCATGATGAAGTTTGTTTCCCTGACCACCAAGCCCTTCGGCACCCACACCATGGTTTCCCTCAACCCCGTCATGGTTGACGGCACCGGCATGTGCGGCGGCTGCCGCGTAACCGTTGGCGGCGAAACCAAGTTCGCCTGCGTGGACGGCCCGGAATTCGACGGTCACCAGGTTGATTTTGCCGAGCTGATGAGCCGCAATACTACATACCGCGACCGGGAAGCAGATGTGAAAGAATCCCACGCCTGCCGCATGGATGCCATGGGCAAGGCGCTGATTAAATAATAAGGAGGAAAACTGTAATGGC
The DNA here is from genome assembly GCA_017452605.1 of Oscillospiraceae bacterium. GTDB lineage: Bacteria > Bacillota > Clostridia > Oscillospirales > Oscillospiraceae > Faecousia. Next base: position 899 of record JAFTMB010000018.1, on the reverse strand, counting down.
AAATATGACTTTGGTAAAAACTCCCATGCCCGAGCAGGATCCTCAGGTTCGTGCCCGCAATTTTAAGGAAGTAGCTCTTGGCTACACCGAGGAAATGGCAAAGGAAGAAGCAGGTCGCTGCTTAAAGTGCAAGAATCCCAAGTGCGTGGAAGGCTGCCCGGTTAACGTGCGGATTCCCGAGTTTATCGGCAAGGTCGCCGAGGGCGATTTCGCCGCCGCTTACGAAATTATCACCTCTACCAACGCCCTGCCCGCCCTGTCCGGCCGTGTATGTCCTCAGGAGACCCAGTGTGAGGCCCGGTGCGTCCGTGGTATCAAGGGTGAGCCCGTGGCCATTGGCCGTCTGGAGCGTTTTGTCGCCGACTGGTACCGGGAAAATGTGAACGCCATGCCCGCCAAGGCCGAATCCAACGGCATGAAGGTGGCAGTGGTTGGTTCCGGCCCTGCAGGCATGACCTGCGCCAGCGATCTGGCAAAGCTGGGCTACCAGGTAACCATGTTCGAGGCTCTGCATACCGCCGGCGGCGTGCTGGTGTACGGCATCCCCGAGTTCCGTCTGCCCAAGGCAATCGTTGCCAATGAGATCACCAAGCTGGAGGCTCAGGGCGTGGAAGTGATGACCAATATGGTCATCGGCCGGGTTCTGACCATCGACGAGCTGTTTGAAATGGGCTATAAGGCTGTATTCGTAGGCTCCGGCGCAGGTCTTCCCATGTTTATGAACATTCCCGGCGAGGCTCTCAAGGGCGTTATGTCCGCCAACGAGTACCTGACCCGTACCAATCTGATGAAGGCGTACAACGAAAATGCCGATACCCCCGTCATCAAGTCCACGGCTGTCGCCGTTGTCGGCGGCGGTAACGTTGCCATGGACGCTGCCCGCTGCGCAATGCGTCTGG
>JAFTMB010000017.1 GCA_017452605.1 Oscillospiraceae bacterium | reverse complement strand
TAGCGGTATTGGTACCCAGATAGATAACAATATCAGGATTAGCAGGTGCTGCACTGGTGGGGACAACCGCGAAGGACGCCAAAATCGCCAGCACAAGCAGAGGAACAAGGAACTTCTTCAAAGTTTTCATGATTCTTCTCTCCTTAAAATAACGAGTATGGGTATAGTTTTGCTATTAAACAATATACATTATAATTCTTTTCACCCGAGATGTCAACCGCAATCTGGAAAGATTTTTCTATTCTTTTTCATATTTTATGACATTTCGGACGCGATTTTCCCCACTTCCCTGCTCGCTTTTTATCCGCGGGAAAATGACGCGGCAAGGCGCTGCATCGTTTGTAAGCATCTGAACGGAATCCATTCCCAACTCGTACAGCAGTTGCTCCCAACGAGCCGTCATGTCCTCGTCGCAGTCCACGGGCAGGAAACCCTCGTTCAGGTAACTGCGAACCGCGCTCTTTCGCCAATCGTCGGTGGTGAGCATGATGTTTTGGGGTTTTAAGTCACGCAGGTGCCAAAGTCCCGCCCGAACCAGGAATTTGCCCAATCCCCTGCCCCGGTGCTCCGGGAGAAGACCGATCATGTGCAGGTAGCCTATGCCCTTCTCGTTTACATAGGCAGTAACTGTGCCGACATGCGCGCCCATGTAGTCAAGAAACAGCACATCCTCCTTATGGTGAATGTGGGGATTGCCGCCCATCACTTTATCATACACGGCCACATCCGCGTCATCGGCGATCAGGCCGTTTTTGCAGCAAGCCACCCACGCGAGCTTGTCCTCTTCCCCCTGAAAGCGGGAAAAGCTGTATCTCTCCGGCAGGTTCATTTCCCCGGGGGCAAGCTCCGGCTGCCGGTACATCTTCAGTTGCTTCATCGAGTTCCCTCCCTTAAACACTTTCTATATTATAATGTATCACATCGGCATAAGAATTACAACGCAAAACTCTCCTTAGGATGCGGTTGCAATCTTTGTCGAATCGTGCTATCATTTGTTTAATGTATTGAAAGAAAGGAGGAAGCCATGAGCATGACGAAGCGACTCTTCAAAAAGACCACTGCCGGGATATTAACCCTGGCGATGTTGGCGGGCATTCTTGTCTGCGTCACCGGCTGCGCGTCGGAAAACGCCGACCCCACCGACGGTGACATCCTTTCTTCTGCAGCCACCGACTCATCAGCCCAAACCCAGGCGTCCTCTACTCCCACTCAGGTGGAAACCTCCGCCACCGAGTCCACCGCTGCCGCGTCGACGGCAACAGAGCCCACTGTCACAGAGCCCACAGTCACCGAACCGCCTGTCACTCATCCCCCGGAAACCCAGCCGCCTGTCACTCAGCCCCCTGAAACCCAGCCGCCCACCACCGCTCCCACGGCGCCCGCGCCGGACGGCAGTGAAATGATTGGCACTCTCTACACCCGGGATCAGCTGGCAGCCATTGACGGCACCCGCAGCGGCTACGGCCCCGGCCCATCAACCAACGGCTCCCGGCCTCCCTACGCCAGCAGCGCCCAGAAGGCCTATGGCCAGCGGTTTAACAGCTACTTCATCGCCCCGGACAACGGCAAGGTCTACTTCACCTTTAACCACGGCTATGAGATGGGCAATCTCACCGCCACCGTCCTGGATGTGCTGAAGGAAAAGGATGTTAAATGCGTCTTTTTCATCAATCGGTACTACGCCAAATCCGCCCCGGATCTGGTTTGGCGGATGATCAACGAGGGTCACATCGTGGCAAGCCACGCCACCAATCACTATGATATGGGCACGCTGAGCGTGGACAAGATGGTCTCGGAGATTATGACCATGCATAACTATATGCTGGACAACTTCGGCTATGAAATGAAGCTTTTCCGTCCGCCAAGCTGCTACTACTCCCCCCGCCTGCTGGCTGTGGCTCAAAGCCTTGGCTATACCACGGTGCAGTGCAGCTATATGTACCCGGATTATGAGGAAACCATGCCCCCGGATCACGACAAGTTCCTTGCCAGCGTGGTAAACTCTGCCCACAGCGGCGCCATCTATCAGTTCCACTCTGTTACCGCCAGCGGCGTTTCCATCCTCGGCGAAGCCATCGACGCCATCCGGGCAAAGGGTTACGAATTTGCCCTGTTCACCGGAACCTTTTAAACGATCATGCCCCCCGGCTAAGCCGGGGGGCAATCTTATTTTTTTGTTGTTTACGCTGTTGCCGATACTACGGAAAAGCGAGAATCCAAGCGCGCTTGAATGATTGCTGCCATTGCTTCGCTGATGGCTGTGTAGTCGATGGTGACCGTAGCCGTGCCAGGAAGATAAGTTCCGTAAAGGGAGCTATCTCCGGTGGACAGAGCTGCGTCTGCCACAGCGATGGTTGCGCAGTTGGTAAAATCACCGCCGGTGATCACCACGTTCAGAACGCCCTGGTTCTGTCCGTAAAAGCCTTCCGTAACACCGTAGATGCTTCCACGGATGATGCCGCCTTCAATCGTGATCAACACTTCGCCATGGATACCCACAGCATTGGCGCTGACGCCGTCACCGACAATCTTGCCGATCACAGTTCCGGACTTGATGGTGATCGCAGAGGTTCCGGTGTGCATGACATTACCAACACTCAGACCGTAAATATTGCCGATTTGATTGCTGTTTCCAATATCGACTGTGATGTTGGTGCTGCCTGCTGTATCACTGTTATTGCTGCGGACACCGCCCAGAATGGTAAAGTTGGCGGGAGATTCAAATTTTGTATCGTTACCCAGATACAGATCGCAGCAGCTGCCGCTAATGAAAATCGCGCCGCTGTTGGTTCTGTTTGCGCCGGTAAAGGTCAGATTTTCCGTAATGGTGGCGCTGGGGAATGCAAACTGACTTCTGTCCTCCAGAATGATCTTCGCGCCATTTTCTACCCGGTAATCCACGCCTGCGTATACGCTTGTGTAGGTGATGGTAACGTCAGTCCGGAGGGCATCCAGGTACTTAAAATCTGCATTGGACCAGCTGTCGCTATAGTAATAGCAATCCTGATCCGTGATACGATACTCTCCGCAAATCACAATGGTTGCATTTTTGCGGCCGGACTTAAAAATCATTTCCCACGCCTGGTAAAGGGCTGTATTTTGCTGGCTGTTCTGGCCAACGCCCGGTGTGCAAATGACTTGGGGACGCAGCGCGTTTTCAACCCGAAGTCCATTGCCGCTTCCTGCGCCAAAGTTATCGGTTATGAAAATGACCAGAGGCTGATCTACAGTAAAATCAGAGCCGATCTTGGGCTGGATCTGATCTCTGGCGGTCTCCGTTAAGCCATACAGATCCACGACCGCAGATGCCGGCGCAAAATAGGCATCACTCTTTAACGAACCGTCTGTGGCGTGAATTCCGTCACAACCGGTGAAATCGCCGCCGGTAATGGTAATATATACTTCACCGGAAGCATCCTTAAAGCCATTGACAACGCCGTAAACAGTGCCCTGGATCTCTCCGCCGGAAATGCTGATGTCCACAACGCCGGTTAAGCCTACCGTTGCGCCGTCTCCAACGATGTTGCCGGTTACCCTGCCGCTGAGAATACGGATCGTTGCACTGCCTGTGTGATCGTTGGAGGCGCCGCTCAAGCCGTAAACTTCACCGATCTGATTTCCGTTACCGATGTCAACTGTAATGCTGGTGCTTACAGAAGTGGTAGAGCTATTGCTTCTGGTTCCGCCAATGACTCTGAGATTAGAAGGATTGGCGAAGTTTGTGCCGTTACCCAGATACAGATCGCAGCAGCTGGCTGCCATGAGGGCTCTTTGGCAATTGGCCGCTCTACTCTGACTGGCGAAGGTGATGTTTTCTGTCTTCGTAGCAGTGGGGAATGCGATATGCGCGTGCTCCGTCAACACGATGGCCGCGTTGTTTGTGGCGCGGTAGTCTACGCCGTCATACACACTGGTATAGGTTATGGTGATATCCGGGCGCAGCGCGCTTTGGTAATTGAAGTCTGCGTTGCTCCAGCCGGACTGCGTATAGCACTCACTGTCGGAGATGACATAGTTTCCGCAGATAACAATGGTACCGCCGCCATTTGCGATACATTGCTCCCAGGCCTGATACAGCGCAGTATTCTTCTGATTGTGGGTGTTATACTGGGAAGCTGCTACCACATTTGGGTTGGGAGCAAATGCGTTTTCAAAGCTGCTGCCGTCCCCTGTGCCGGAGCCAATATTGTCCTTCACAAAAATGACTAGCGGCATAGTTGTAGAGCTAAAACCGGAAGACAGATCCGCAACAGCATCTGCCACAGATGCGCTTGCATGACCAAGATCCAACACAGCGCTGGCAGGGGCGTATTTGCCGCTGGCAAGGGATCCGTCAGTTGGGCGAACAGAGCTGCAGTTTTCAAAATCTCCACCGTTAACAGTAATGGAAACCGTTCCTTCGGTGGTGGTAAAGCCACCGGTCACACCGTAGATATTTCCACGGATGATGCCGCCGTTTACGGTGATCGAAACATTACCCGTAATACCCACTTGGTTTTCGATCACGCCATCGCCTGCAATATTGCCAACGATGGAGCCGGATTCCACAGTAATGTTGACATTACCCACATGTCCGTTTCCGCCATAACTCAAACCGTAGATATTGCCGATTTGGTTTTCGTCGCCGATATCAATGATGATGTTGGACACGCCAGTGGAGCCGCCGCTGCTTCTTTTTCCGCCGACAACAGAAAATGCCTGCGGCTGCGCAAAGCGGGTGCCCTGACCGAGATGCAGGCCAAAGTGATTGCCTGCCAGGATAGTGGTTCCGGTAGTCCGGTCAACACTTTCAAAGGTAAGGTTATTTGTTACAGTAGCGGCAGGAAATGCCAACTGCGCCTTGCCGGTCAGACGGATGCACGCGCCATTTTTCTCACGATAGTCAACACCGCCAAACACGCTGGTGTAGGTTATTGTCACATTGCCATCCAAGCCACCCTGATAAGTAAAGTCTGCGTTAGACCAGCCGGACTGCGTATAGCACATGGCATCAGAAATGGTATATTCATCGCAAATGACAATGGTAGCGCTATCTACATTGGCATCCAGGATCATTTTCCACGCCTGATACAGCGCGGTGTTCTTTTGATTGTGTACGCCATACTGTCCGTAAGAAACAACCTGCTGCGGAGTCAGTGCGTTTTCGTAACTAAGGCCGTCACCGGTTCCGGCTCCGACTTCGTCCTTGATGAAGATCACCAAATCGGTTTCCTTGGTAAACTCCACTTCGTGTACGATTTGCGGAGTATTGAGGGCCTTGTCAGCGCCCAGACCCGCTTTGGCGGTGATCTGGAGGCGGTATTCTCCGGATGCCAATCCACCCAGAGACAACACGCCGGACAAGTTAGCAAGATCGTATGTCTTCGTATAAGGATAATCCTCAGCAGTTTTTACGATCTGACCCTGGGCGTCCAGAATGTTAGCCGTAACGGTCATGATGTTGTAATTGCTTTCCAAAATTCCTCTGAGATAGCAACTGCTCATATCCCGGGAAGTGGAAGCGTTTACCACACGGAAAACAGGAATCGGGCACTTGTTTTCTACCAATTCCTTGCAGGTTACAGGAATATAGCCATCCGCGTACAGTTTCGCGAAGGTGGTTTTCACATTGTAGCCCCAAGAGGAAGGATATGCTCTGGCATTGTTGATCGTATTATTCTGATCTGTCAGCAGAACATAGCTTTGACTCGGGTCGATAGAACCGTCAGCTTTACGGATGACATGGACATCGCTTGTGACCATCATGGCGTGTCCGCCTCCGTTTTTATATCTGACGACTGCATCGCCTTTATATATCTTGGCATAGGCCTCGTACATTCCGGTCTCACCGGTTGCGGCGACAACAGGATCTGTGAGCTTCGTCGTTGCGTCGTAAGCTCCCCAGGCCACATCGCCCACCGGCAAGACGCCCTGCGCAAGAATCGGATTCATATCCTGGCTATATTCATATTCCACGGAAGGACTCACGATCTGCCAGGCGTGTTCAATAGAGGTGGCACAGGAGTTGCCCGGCGAGGTTTGCCATCCGGTGTCGACTTCATTGTAGATCGAGCCGTTTACCAGTATGCTTTGGAATTTTTCCAGGCCCGCCCGATTGTTGTTATAAACCATGCCTAAGTAGGTTTTTCCTACTTCGTACTTCAAATTCGCGCCGGCGCCGGGGGTAGTAGTATAGTCAATGTGGGCGTTCGATGTCCATTGAACATTCGCCATAGCATACATATAGTCAACAACCGCTTGGCGAAGGCCGCCAACATAGTATGCATCTTCACTGCCGGCGGGCATCACAACGTAGAAGTTCCTTGCGATTCTGTTTTCCACCAGCGCAGCATCCGCGGCGGATAATCCGCTCAGATTTACCTTTGAAGATGCAGGAATGTATTTGCCGGCAGAAAGGGCGCCGTCCGTGGGATGGATGCCCTTGCAATCCCAGAAGTCACCGCCGGTAACTACGATCTCCACCTTGCCGTTGGTGTTGTAAAATCCCACATTCACACCATAGACATAGCTTTTGATAATGCCTCCGGAGAATCGCATCTGCACATTGCCGTTAATCCCCACAGCATCAGCCATCACGCCATCGCCAACGATATCGCCGATCACAGTTCCGGACTTGATATGGATATTGGATGTGCCGGTATGCATTTGGCCGCCGTTGCTCAGGCCGTGGATCTTACCGATTTCGTTGTCGTTACCAATATCTACGGTAACAGATGTACTTCCCCGGGTGCTGGGTCCGTTGCTTCGGGTTCCGCCCAGGATGCAAAAGCCGGTAGGCTGTTCAAATTTTGTATCGTTTCCAAGATACAGATCGCAGCAGCTGGCCGAAAGAAAAGACACAGTGCTGGATGCGCTTCTATCAACGCTTTCAAACACGATATTTTCCGTGGTTGTCGCGGAGGGGAATGCCAGATGGGAATGCTCTGTCAGCGAAATACTGGCATTATAGGGCGCTTGCCGATAGTCAACGCCACCGTAAACGCTTGTGTATGTAATGTTTACATTTGGCTGTAATGCACCTTTGTAATTAAAGTCTGCAGAAGTCCAGCCGCTTTGTGTATAGCATTCGCTATCCGAGATCACATATTCTCCACAAATAACGATGGTTGCTTCTGTTACACCAGACTGAAAGATCGTTTCCCACGCCTGATACAGAGACGTGTTTTGTTGATTGTTTACATTGTATTGACCAGGTGTTACTACAGAAGAATTGGGAGCAAATGCATTTTCGTAGCTGACCCCGCTCCCGTCACCAGACCCGACATTGTCTTTCACAAAAATGACCATCGGGCTGTCCGCTTGGGCCGCATATACCGAAATTCCTTTTAAACTAAGGACCAACAGAACAATAATCCCAATTATACAAAGGGTGATGTTCACAAAACGATTTGTTGGGGTTAATTTCCTTCTCATAAAGCTCTCCTTGTCATTGTAATCATTTTCTAGGATTCCATAAACGGTCACATATATGGCAATTGAGTTTTACGTGTCCTTGGTTTTCCAATTCACCTCCTTATCCAACAGTTTATGCAGATCATTACTACATACTAAAAGTTTAAAAGACAGAACGTTTCCTGTCAATATTTTTTCAATCGGCAAATTTTCTAAATATTTCATAATGTTTTTATGTAAAACATATAAAAAATTGCACATGGATCTGGATATGCTCAGTTTTCATGAAGTTTATCTGCAACTACGCCTTTCACGAAGTAAGTAAACAGAGATGCCGCGGGATAAGTACAAAAAAGAGCTAACTGACTTAATCAAAATCAGTTAGCTCTTTACTTATGAATAATGAAATTTTGTTGCCAAATCGTTGCCACAACTTCGCAAAATCGGGACTTTTACGGCTCTAGAGTCGGGAAAGTGCCTCTGCGAAATTATTCCCACTCGATGGCGGGATTTTGGCTTTGTAGATATGTAGTGGTTGCTGGTATATTAGCATTCGAGATGTAGTGCTATTATACCAGTTATTTTGTTTTACCGGACTTTTGTTGGTCAAAAGTTGGTCACAGCTTTGGGGAGATGTGTAGCAATATTTTCGATTCCAATACGGTCGTGTTAACAACAATGTATTATTGATTCTGAGCTTTCTTGGCAAGATG
>JAFTMB010000016.1 GCA_017452605.1 Oscillospiraceae bacterium | reverse complement strand
TGCATGCAACGTTCGCCGCCGGTATGTTCGTGGGAATCACAGGCGCCCAGCGTAAAAAGGAGCGCGAAAAGAAGAATTAGTAAAAGCGGAAAGTGCAAGAATTTGTGATTTCTGACATGTTCGCAGTTCAACTTTTTCATCGTGGTTACCTCCTTGTGTCCTTGAAAATGCGGAAAATCCTCGAAATGTCTTCGTACTATGGACTCCTATTTAATTATATCAGACAAACAAGGATATTTCAATATAAAATTGAACTTTTTTTACAAGTAATTTGAAAAAAATTAATGATTGTAATAATTGCATTCCGAACGTGGGTATGTTATACTGTAACCAATAAAACACCCGGAGGCGTTTATGACTGAATTAACCGCTGTACAGCAGCATTTTTTTAACAATTTACCCCATGTTTCCTTGGCTTTTTACGAGCCCATGTCCCGCCATACCTCCTTCCGCATCGGTGGAAATGCGGAGGTAATGGCTTTTCCCAAGTCTGCCCAAGAGCTGTCTGAAGTGCTTCGTGCTACTGCGGCGCTGGGCTGTCCTGTGGCCATTTTGGGCGCCGGCACCAATGTGCTTGCGCCGGATGCCGGTATCTCCGGTATGGTTGTTTGCCTGAAGGATGCGCTGGACGGCATGGAGCTGCTTTCTGACAATCGCATCCGTGTTATGGCCGGTGTCACCATGACCCGGGCGGCGGTGTTTGCTGCCAACCATGGGCTTTCCGGCATGGAATTTGCCCACGGTATCCCCGGCACGGTGGGCGGCGGCGTGTATATGAACGCCGGTGCCTACGGCGGTGAGATCTGCCAGATCTGCGAATCTGTGGATGTGATGGATTTGGCCGGCAATCTTCGCACCCTAAGCGGCAGCGAGATGGATTTTTCCTATCGCCACAGCCGGCTGGAGGATGAAGGCGGCATCGTCGTCAGCGCTGTATTCGCCCTGCAAAGCGGCGACATGGAGCAGATCAAGGCGAAAATGCGGGAGCTGCAGGCAAAGCGTTCCGCTTCTCAACCTCTGGATAAGCCTTCCGCAGGCTCTGCCTTCAAGCGCCCGACCCAGGGCTATGCCGCCGCGCTGATCGACCAGGCCGGCCTCAAGGGCTACCGGGTAGGGGATGCGGCGGTTTCCGAGAAGCATGCCGGCTTTGCCGTAAATTTGGGCAATGCCACCGCAGAAGATGTGAAAAACCTGCTGCGCCAGGTATCCGATATCGTGTACGAAAACTCCGGCATCCGCCTGGAACCGGAAGTGAGAATTTGGTAAGGGAAACTGTTGTGGCGCAAGCGCCAAGTTATGAGATATGAGTTATGAGTTAAGGTATTTCCTTCGGAAATGATTGAAATAAGTCGCCGAAGGCGACACCTTCACTTGTAACTCATAACTCGTAACTTATAACTCGGATGAGTTCGCATCCTTGTAGACAACAATCTTCCATCATCATAAGAGGAGGTCCTGTATGGCAACATCCTTTTCTGCCTCCGCTAAGGCGGAGGTTTGCCGCAATCTGCCGGGTAAGCCCTGCTGCGCTCTGGCGGAATGCTTTGGCGTGCTGTTGTTTTGCAACAGCTTTGATCACGATAGTGTCCGCATCATTACCGAAAGCCGGGAGTTTGCCTACATTCTTCCCAAGCTTTTAAAGCGGGCCTTTGATGTGGAATTTGATTCCTTCCCCTCTATGGCTGCTCCGGGAAAGCTGGTCTTTCAGATCACAGACCCTGAAAAGCTGGATATTATTTTTGCTGCCTGCGGCTTCAGCCGGGGCAGTACTCTGGCCATGCATTTGAATCTGCCCCTTGTGGAGGAGGAATGCTGCCGCGCCGCCTTCCTCCGTGGCGCCTTTTTGGCCGGCGGCTCGGTGACGGACCCGGAAAAGGCCTACCATTTTGAGCTCACCACCACCCACCAGACTGTGGCCCGGGAAGCCTATACCCTGATCCATGAAGTATTGACGTTCTACCCCAAAATGGCCGCCCGGGGCGGGGGACAGGTACTATACCTTAAGCAAAGTGACCAAATCTCCGATTTTTTGGCTTGCCTTGGTGCCAGCGTGGCATCCATGGGCATTATTGAGGCGAAGCTGGAAAAGGAACTGAACAATAAAGTCAACCGCCGCTGCAACTGTGACGATGCCAATACCTCCAAGGTAGTGGAAGCCGCCCAGGAGCAGCTGACGGCCATTCGCATTCTGCGGGAGCGGAATGTGGTGGACAAGCTGCCCCAAAAACTGCAGCAGGCGCTTTCGGCCCGGGAGAAACACCCGGAAGCCTCTCTTTCCGAATTGGCCTGCATGATGGAGCCTCCCATTTCCAAGCCCGCCATGAACCATCGCCTTCAAAAACTGGTAGAACTATCCAAGGAGGGAACCGCATGAGTTTTGTCCATCTCCATGTACATACAGAATACAGCCTCCTGGACGGTGCCTGCCGTATCGGCGGCATGATGGATCGGGTCAAGGAGCTGGGCCAGACCGCCATTGCCATTACCGACCACGGTGTCATGTATGGCTGTATTGATTTTTACAAGGCCGCCAAGGCTGCCGGGATAAAGCCTATCATCGGCTGTGAGGTGTATGTTGCCCGCCGCCGGATGGAGGATCGGGTCCACGGCATCGACAATGATCCCTATCACCTGGTTTTGCTTTGCGAAAACCGCCAGGGCTATGAAAACCTGTGCTACCTGGTGTCGGAGGCCTTTGTCAAGGGCTTCTACAGCAAGCCCAGAGTGGATCTGGAACTGCTGAAGCAGCACCATGAGGGCCTAATCGCCCTGTCAGCCTGCCTGGCCGGTGCCATTCCCCAGTACCTTATGGAGGAGGATTATGAAGCCGCCAAGGCATATGCTCTCCATATGGCAGAGATTTTCGGTGAAGACCATTTCTATTTGGAGCTGCAGGATCACGGCATCGACGAGCAGCGCCCCGTAAACCAGGGCGTCATGCGGATCGCCCGGGAGACCGGTCTTCCGTTGGTTGTCACCAATGATGCCCACTATCTTCGTCGGGAAGATGCCAAAATGCAGGATGTGCTGCTGTGCATTCAGACCGGCAAAACCGTAGACGATGAAAACCGCATGAAATTCCAGACCGAGGAATTCTATCTCAAGAGCGAGGAAGAGCTGCGGCAGCTGTTCCCCGGCTGTGAAGAGGCTTTTGAGAACACGGCTCGTATCGCTGATCGCTGCAATCTGGAATTTGTGTTTAATGAGTACCATCTGCCGGCTTTCCCTGTGCCGGAGGGCTATACCAACGAGGAATATTTCCGTAAGCTGTGCTACGACGGCTTCCACGAGCGGTATGAAAACCCGCCGGAAAGCTATAAAGAGCGGCTGGAATATGAGATCGGCGTTATCAGTCGAATGGGTTATGTAAACTACTATCTCATTGTCTGGGACTTTATCCGCTATGCCAAGGAGCAGGGTATTCCGGTTGGTCCGGGACGTGGTTCCGGCGCCGCTTCCATTGTGGCCTACT
>JAFTMB010000015.1 GCA_017452605.1 Oscillospiraceae bacterium | reverse complement strand
TCGCTCTGCTGAAGAGACTGTGCGCCGAGCGCGGTGTCCGCTGCGCTGAGTCTAACCACTGGAGATTCGGCGGCGAAGGCGCTGCTGAGCTGGCCCGCGTGGTTGTTGAGGCTTGTGAGGATCCCGTGGAAGTTAAGTTCCTGTACGATCTGGAGATGCCCCTGCGTAAGCGCGTTGAGCTGATCGCTAAGGAAGTTTACGGCGCTGACGGCGTTGACTGGGCTCCTCTGGCTACTCAGAAGGCTGAGCGCTTCGAGAACGATCCCAAGTACGCTGACTACTGCACCATGATGGTTAAGACCCACCTGTCCCTGAGTGACGACCCCACCAAGAAGGGCGTTCCCACCGGCTGGCGTCTGGCTATCCGCGACATCCTGGAGTACGGCGGCGCTAAGTTCCTGTGCCCCATGGCCGGTACCATCTCCATGATGCCCGGTACTGCTGCTGACCCCGCATACCGTCGTGTAGACGTGGACACCGAAACCGGTAAGGTCTCTGGTTTGTTCTAAGAAATGTCAATAAGCACAGGCGGCTAAAACCGCCTGTGCTTTTGCGGTACATAACGATTAAGGAGAAATCGACATGGATATGACACAAGAATCCTGCCGTAAATTTGTAGAGGTTCTGGCCTCCGACGCTCCCGCTCCTGGCGGCGGCGGCGCAGCTGCTCTGGTTGGCGCCATCGGCACCGCTCTGGGCAACATGGTCGGCAGCCTGACGGTAGGCAAGAAAAAGTATGCCGAAGTAGAGGCAGAAATCATTGATTTGAAGGCAAAGTGCGACGCTCTGCAGACAGAGCTTCTCAATCAGGTAGAGGCTGACGAAGTAAACTTCCTGCCTCTGGCAAAGGCCTACGGCATTCCCAAGGACGATCCCAACCGGGACGCCGTTATGGAAGAGGCTACCATCATCGCCTGCTCCACCCCCATGAAAATCATGGAGCTGTGCTGCCAGGCCATTGAGTACATTTCCGTTTTTGCCGCCAAGGGCAGCCGTCTGGCAGTGTCCGACGCAGGCTGCGGCGCAGTGTGCTGCAAGGCCGCTCTGCAGGCAGCTTCCCTGAATGTGTTTATTAACACCAAGAGCCTGAAAAACCGGGATGTGGCAGAGGAGATGAACGCCAAGGCCAACGGTATGCTGAAAAAGTACTGCGCTATGGCAGACGAGATTTTTGACACCGTAAAGGCCGGTTTCGGTCAGTAAACACAGAAAATCTGATATACAGTTAAGGAGTTACATATTATGGCAAAGTTACTGTTGGGCAAGGAAGTTACCGATGCTCTGAATGCCGACCTGCAGAAGCGCACCGCTGCGCTGAGGGAAAAGGGCGTTGTTCCCATGCTGGGAATTATCCGCGTGGGCGAAGACCCCAGCGATTTGAGCTATGAAAAGGGCGCTACCAAGCGCGCTGAGCTGGTGGGCGTAGAGGTTAAGAATTTCGTTCTGCCCGCCGACGCTTCCAAGGAGGATGTGCTGGCCGTTATCGACCAGGTGAACGCCGACGATGCCATTCACGGCGTGCTCATGTTCCGTCCCCTGCCCAAGCACCTGAAGAACGACCAGAATGAAATCTGCAACCGCCTGGATCCCAAGAAGGACGTGGACTGCATGACCCACATGTCCAACGCCGGCGTGTTCGAAGGCCTGAGCGATTTGGGCTATGCCCCCTGCACCCCCGCTGCCTGTATGGAAATTCTGGATTTCTACGGCATTGACTGCAAGGGCAAGAACGCTGTGGTCATCGGCCGCAGCCTGGTGGTTGGCAAGCCCGCAGGCATGATGCTCATGGGCAAGAATGCCACAGTTACCACCTGCCACACCCGCACTGTCAATACTGCAGAAATCTGCAAGAATGCTGACATTATCGTTTCCGCAGCCGGCGTGCTGAACAGTCTGACTGTCGATTTTGTCCGTCCCGGCCAGATCGTCATCGACGTATCCATCAACTGGGATGCCAACAAGCCCAACGCCAGAGGTACTCTGGGCGCCATTGCCGGCGATGCCAAGTTTGACGAGGTTGAGCCCATTGTTGAGGCCATCACCCCCGTTCCCGGCGGCGTAGGCAGCGTAACCACCAGCGTTCTGATGAAGCACGTGGTGGAGGCTGCAGAAAAGGTCTAAAAGAATAAGCAGTCTGCATAACTGACGGGTGAGCGGAAATACCGCAAGGGAGTGCAGATGTTGTATGCCGACCGTCTGGGCAATTCAGAAATATCTGAATTGCCCTTTTCTGCCTTTTTGTGAATATAAAAAAAGAGGTGCGTTATGAATCGGATAAAGAATCTTTCGGAGAGCAATTTTCTGAAGCTGCTGTTCGCATTTTTCACCGTGTGCTTTTTGATTGCCGCGGTGTGCATGCCTGACCGGGCGCAGATGTTCTCCGGATTGTGGAATATCATCAGCCAGCCCAGCAAGGTATCCACCAACTATTTTGCCGTGGGCGGCTATGCGGCCACATTTTTGAACATGGGCCTGGTTGCGCTGATTTGCACGGCGCTGTTTGTGGCGCTGAAAGCAACTGCCACCAATGTGTCCACCCTGGCATTTTTGCTGACCCTTGGCTTCTGCTCCTGGGGCATCAACATTGTCAATGTATGGCCCACCTTTTTGGGCGTTGCGCTGTATGCGCTGGTGAAAAAGGAAAAGCTCAGCGGTCTGGTCAACGCCATGCTGTTTTCTACCGGCATCGCCCCGCTGATTACGGATCTGATGCTGCGCTATCCCTATGCCGAAGCCGTTGGCTTTCACTGGATTGGCATTGGCCTTGCTATGGTGGTGGGTCTGGCAATCGGCTTTTTCCTGCCCGCAGGTCTGGCATTTTCTCCCAAGGTACACAAGGGCTTTGACCTGTATTCCGCGGCTCTGCCCATCGGCATGACCGCCTTCTTCCTGCAGGCGGTGCTGTATAAGACTATGGGTGTGGCTCTGCCTGCAGCCCCTGCTGCGGACACGCTGAAGGTGGCTTCGCCCCTGATTGTCAATGTGTTCTGCGGCGCGCTGTTTGCTGTGTGCATTGTGTTTGCTTTCCTGCTTGGCTGCAAGCCTAAGGATTACTGGCGGCTGTTAAAAGACCCGGAGCTGGTGACCAATTTCTCATCCACTTACGGAAACGCCACCTTCCTGATGAATCTGGGCATGTACGGCCTGTTCATCCTGGGTTACTACAACTTGGTTGGCGCTACCTTTAACGGCGTTACCTTCGGCGTGATTCTTTGCATGCTGGCCTGCTGCAATTCCGGCTCTCATCCCGGAAATGTATGGCCCATTATGCTGGGCTATGTGGCGGCGTCCGCCGTGTTTGGCTGGCTTTCCGACCTTGCAGGCGGCTCTTTTGCCGGCGCGGTCAATGCCCAGGCTATTGTGGTTGGCTTGTGCTATGCCAACGGCTTAAGCCCCATTGCCGACAAGTACGGCTGGCGCTACGGCTTTGTGGCGGCGGTGATGCACTATTTGCTGGTCACCTCCGTTCCCAGCCTCCACGGCGGCTACTGCCTGTATAACGGCGGTTTCACCGCGGCGCTGATTTGCATCATTATGGTGCCCACTCTGGAGCGGTTTGCAAAAACCAAGGACGAGAGGAAGGCCGCCAGACTGGAAAAAGCAAAATAAATAAAGAAAAAACACCCCGGAATTTCCGGGGTGTTTTTTATCCTATGGCGGCGGTGAGCAGGATTCCCAGGTTATCTTGGTAGATTTCGTCGAACTGGCTTAAGGGCAGGGGGTTCACGCCCTCGCCCACTTCGATTGTAAAGCCTGGACGGCGGAACTCTTGAATAAACCAATCCTTATAGCCTGCAAAGGAAGACTCAAAGGGGGTGTCCTCCACGGCGTAGCCGCTGACCTGGGAGAATCTTTCCGCCAGTTCCCGGGCGCCGGGAACGACAAAATCCGCAAATTGCCAGTAAATCACCTTTCCCTGGGTGTGGTAGGCCAGTACCAGAGCCGGGTCGATGGCCTGGGTGTAGCCTGCCAGGGCTCTGGTTTCCAGCTGATTCAAGGGCGCGCGTCCCACATAATCCCTTGGGCCGGGGCGGTCAAAGCCTTGGGAGAATTTGATTTCCCGGGCCTGCAGCCAGCCGGCGGGGTAGTTCAGGTTCAAATCCACCCCCAAGAGGTTGGCTTTCCAGCCGTCGGGGAAGGGGATGGTGGGATAGTTTTGGCTGAGCGCCGCGGCGGTTTCGTAGCCAAGTGAGCCGGGAGCCAACGCGCCGGTGACCAAATCCACCCCGTCGGGGTTGACCATGGGAACGGTGTAGACGGTGGTATTTTCCGCCAACTCCCGGGCATCCACCCCGCCAAGAGGAGTTCCGTCAGTGATGGCCTGAGCCAAGTCTTCCACAAATTTTAAGATGACCGGGGTGGTAATCCACTCGTTGGCGTGGTGGGAGGCAGAATACAGCACCTTTCTCTGGCCGCTGCCGATTACCAGAGTCCGCACGGGATTGCCAAAGGCGGTGGTGGTGAGCAGCTCCGAGCGGCAAAGGTCGGGGTAAGCGGCGGTCAAAGCGTTAATGGTTTCGTTGCACAGCCCGGATGTTATGGGCACGTCGGTTTTCACAATAGACAAAAAAATCACCTCCGGGTAGTCTATGCCCCGGAGGCGTTTTTTGTGCGTTAGCTTTGCTGCTCCAGATAGATAAGCAGTACGGCGATGTCCGCCGGGCTGACGCCAGAAATTCTTCCCGCCTGACCGATGGACATGGGGCGGATTTCCGACAGCTTTTGCCGGGCCTCCAGACGAAGACCTGCGATGGCGTTGTAATCCAAATTTTCCGGCAGCCGGCGCTGTTCTTCCTTTTTGAAGTCCTGCACCTGCTTTTCCTGCCGGGCCAGATATCCGGCGTATTTGATTTGAATTTGCACCTCTTCGGTGACACTTTCCGGCAAGTCTGGCCGGTTGGGGTCAAAGGGGGCGATGTCCTGATAGGAAATCTGAGGGCGGCGCAGCAAATCCGCCAGCCGGGCGGAATTGGTGACCAAGGCGGTGTCCCGTTCTGCCAGAAGGGCGTTAAGGGCGTCGTTTGCCGCGATGCCGGTGCTTTCCAGGCGGCGAACCTCCCGGGCGACGGCGGCGTATTTTTCTTCCACTGCCTTCAGCCGCTGGGGGCTGACCAGACCGATTTCAGCGCCGATGGCGCACAGCCGCTGGTCGGCATTGTCCTGCCGGTGCAGCAGCCGATATTCTGAGCGGCTGGTCATGATTCGGTAGGGCTCTTCTGTGCCCTTGGTGACCAAATCGTCAATCAAAGTGCCGATATAGCTGGTTTCCCGGGTGAGGACAAAGGGAGTCTGCCCGGCGATTTTTCTGGCGGCGTTGACACCTGCCACAAAGCCCTGAACCGCGGCTTCTTCATAGCCGGAAGAGCCGTTAAACTGTCCTGCGCCGTAAAGGCCGGAAATTTTCTTGGTTTCCATGGTGGGAAGCAGGGCGGTGGGGTCGATGCACTCGTATTCAATGGCGTATGCCGGGCGCATCATTTCCGCGTTTTCCAAGCCGGGCACGGTGCGCATCATCTTTATCTGCACATCCTCCGGCAGGCTGGAGGAAAAGCCCTGAATGTATAATTCTTCTGTATCCAGGCCGCAGGGCTCGATGAACAGCTGATGGCGGGACTTGTCCGGGAAACGGACGATTTTGGTTTCAATGCTGGGGCAGTACCGGGGGCCTACGCCGGAAATTGTGCCGTCGTACATGGGGCTGCGGTGGAGGTTTTCCTGAATGATGCGGTGGGTTTCCTCGTTGGTGTAGGTCAGGTGGCACACCGCGGCATTATACAGCTTTTCTTCTGTGCGGAAGCTGAAAGGCTCTGCTTTTTCATCGCCCGGCTGCAGCTCCATTTTGGAAAAATCCACGCTACGGCGGTTAATTCTGGGGGGCGTGCCGGTTTTGAACCGGCGCAGGGGAAGACCGAGGTCGCGCAGCTGGTCGGCAAGGCCGATGCTGGGGTGCATGCCGTCAGGGCCGGAGGAAAGGACGGCTTCGCCGGTGATGACGGTGCTGTCCAGGTAAGTGCCGGTGGCGATAATCACCGCTTTGGCATCATAAATGGCGCCCAGCTGGGTCTGCACGCCGGTGACGCAGCCGTTATCTGCAAGCACCTTGACAATCTGGGCCTGCTTTAATTCCAAATTCTCCTGCTGCTCCAGGGTCTGCTTCATCACCTGCTGGTACTTCCGACGGTCTGCCTGGGCCCGCAGAGAGTGGACAGCCGGGCCTTTTCCCCGGTTGAGCATCCGATACTGGATGCAGGCTTTGTCCGCAGCCAGACCCATTTCGCCGCCCAAAGCGTCCAATTCCCGCACCAGGTGACCCTTGCCCGTTCCGCCGATGGCGGGGTTGCAGGGCATATTGCCCACGGCGTCTAAGTTGATGGTAAAGACAATGGTGCGCATCCCCAATCTGGCAGCGGCAAGACCGGCTTCAATTCCGGCGTGTCCCGCGCCAATTACCGCCACATCGCAGTTTCCTGCATAGTAGGTGGTCATAGGGCATCCTCCTGCTTGGGCTTTTTCTCCTCCGGGGGCAGGACAAAGGGCTGGCACACGATTTCGCATCGGTTAATAGGCGTGCCAAGACCGTGGAATTTTTCTTCGTAGCCGGTCATGATGCCAACGGTTCCGTCCTTGTGTAAATCCCGGGTCAGGTTGTTTACTCTTAAGCCGCAGGCGGCAAACTCCTCCAAGGAGTACTCAAACAAGGGGGCGTTGTCGGTTTTGAAATGGATTTCTCCCCCGGGGGTGACCACCTGACAGTATTTATAAAGGAAACCGCGGTGGGTCAATCGACGCTTGGCGTTTTTCTTTCTGGGCCAGGGGTCGGGGAAGTTGACAAAGAGGCGGTTAATTTCGCCGGGGGCGAAGATTTCTTCCATGTTAGCAACATCCATGTCAATGTAGAATACATTTTTAAGACCCATGGCCTGAGCCTTTTCCATAGCCACCACCATAGCCTCCCGGCAGCGCTCCACGGCGATCAGCAAAACATCGGGGTTGGCTGCGGCGGTTTCGGCGGTAAATTTGCCCTTACCGCAGCCTACCTCTACCCACAAAGCGGAGCAGTCGGGCTTCAGGCTTTTCCAGTTTCCTTTCAGGTCGGCGGGGTTTACAATCCGGTAATCGGCGCAGTTTTCCGTTCTCGATTCCAGATTCTTCATTCTTCTCATTCGCATACTTGGTTCCTCCAAGGTAAAATCTAACCCCTATTATAGCAAAGCATTTCCTGTCCGTCAAAACATTTTATACGGTATATCCCCCCAGTAGGCTTGCGAAAACGGATTTTATGGGGTATAATGCAGAAAAAGGAGGGCTAAGAAGATGGATCATCACACCCACGAACACGACCATGCCTATATGCATGAGCATGGCATTGCCCACAACCACGGTCATGTCCACGAAAATCAAAAGGCGGTAATCAATCGTCTGGCCCGGGCCATCGGCCATTTGGAAAAGGTGAAGCGAATGGTGGAGGCCGGTGAGGATTGCTCCGATGTACTGGTGCAGCTGGCGGCGGTACGGTCTGCCATCGACAACACCGGTAAGGTGATTTTGCAGGACCATTTGAAGCACTGCATGGTAGACGCGGTGACCGCCGGGGATACCGACGCCATTGAGGATTTGTGCCAAGCAATTGATAAGTTTATGAAATAAAAAATGAGCCACTTTCGTGGCTCATTTTTTGCTTGTTTATTGTCCGCACAGCTGACGGAAGAGGTTCATATACTTTTCGGCGGGTTTGTCCCAGCTGAAATCCTGGGTCATATCCCGGTACTGCAGCTGGCTGAATGCCTTCCGGTTTTTGCTGTACAGATGGATGGCCCGCTTGACAGCCGCCAGGAAATCGTCGCCATTGTAGCTCTGGAAAGTAAAGCCCAGGCCGTCCTGACCGTCTTCGGTGCAGGGAGGAACGGTATCTCTCAGGCCGCCGGTGGCGTGAACCACGGGAACGGTGCCGTAACGCATGGCGTTCATCTGGCTTAAGCCGCAGGGCTCGCTCTTGGAGGGCATCAGATAGATGTCGCCGCCGGCGTAAATCCGGGCAGCCAGCCCCAAGTCAAAGGTCAGCTTGGCAGCCACACGGTCGGGGAACTGAGCCTCCAAATCCCGGAAGAACTGCTCAAACTGAGGCTCGCCGGTGCCCAAAATCAAAATCTGGCAGGATTCCTCCCACAAAAGCTTCCGGGCGATGTAGCAAAGCAGATCAAGACCCTTATGACCCGCCAGCCGGGTAACCATAACCAGAAGAGGCACTCTGGGCTTCACAGGCAGACCCACTTCCCGTTGCAGAGCGGCCTTACAGGCGGCCTTGCCCTCTTTGAAGGTATCGGCGTCGTAATGGGCGGGAAGGCTGGGGTCGGTGGCGGGGTTAAAGGTGTTCGTGTCGATGCCGTTGGTGATGCCGGTGAGCTTCCAGGAAGCATTGGTAATCACGCTGTCCAGGCCGTGGGCGTAGTAAGGATACATCAGCTCCCGGGAATAGGTTTCGGAAACGGTGGTGACCATGTCGGCGGTTTCGATTGCGCCCTTCATCATGTTTACAGAGCCGTTCATATCCATGCAGCCACGGAATTCCCAGGGCAGGGAGAGGACATCGTCAAAGAAATTACCGTGGGCCCAACCCTGATACTCGATGTTGTGAATGGTGAACACGCACCGGGTGTGGGGGAAGCACTGGCGGTAAAAGGCTTTCAGGAAGGTGGGAACCAGGGCGGTCTGCCAGTCGTTGCACTGAATCACATCGGGGATAAAGCCGATTCTCATCAGGCTGTCCAGGCAGGCCCGGGAGAACCAGGCAAAACGCTCGCCGTCGTCTCCGTGGCCGTAAATCGCGCCGTCCCGGCCGCCAAAGTAATAGTCACTGTCCAGGAAGTACACCTTGACATTGTCATCCCGGCCTTTCAGCCGCAGCAGGCCGCAGTATTGCTGCCGCCAGCCCAGGGTGACATCAAAATGGCAGATGAGCTCTGTTTGGTACTTGGGATTTTCCTTGATTTTCTTATAGTAAGGCAGCACCAGCACCACCTCGTTGCCGGGAATTCTTCCCAAAGCAGCGGGCAAGGCTTCCATTACGTCTCCCAAACCGCCGGACTTGGCGTAGGGAGCGCCTTCGGAAGCCAATATGGCGATTCTCATACGCTTTCTCCTCTTGTCAGAATAATGGGATTCTTGGCAGAGCCGATCAGCTGAGCGCCGGCGCGGACGGTGACATCCTTGTCAAGAATGACATAACGCAGCTGGGCGCCCTCGCCAACCACAGAGTCGTTCATGATAACGCAGTTTTCCACCTCAGCGCCCTCCCGGATTTGCACATCCCGGAACAGCACGGAGTTTTTCACTTCGCCCTCGAGGATACAGCCGTCGGCAACGATGCTGTTGTCAACCTGGCAGTTTTCACCGTAGTAGCTGGGAACCCGGTCCCGAACCCGGGTGAAAACACTGTGGTTGTGGTCGAACAAATCGTCCCGAACCTCCTTGTCGATAAGGGCAAGGGAGTTGTGGAAGTATTCTTCTACGGTATCGTTGTACAGAGCTACGCCCCGGAACGGATACACATTGATGGACAGCTGGCCCTTCTGCCACAGACCCAGAACCAAATCCCGGTCCATGTGGAACAGATTCCGGGCGATAAACTCCCGGATTTTGTTGCGCAGGAAGGAAACGCCCAGCACGAAAATATCCATGGAGGCCTGGTAGCTGGCGTCAGCCACATAGTCAACGGCGATGTCTACGATTTCACCCTTTTTATCCAGCTTCAGAGCAAGATCAAGCACCTTTTTACCGTCGGCAATGCCGTCTTTGGTGACTACGGTGATGTCCTTGCCGCTGGCAATGTGGGATTCCAGCAGGTCGGTAAAGTCGATGTTACACAGCACGGAGGAGTCGGCCATGATGACATAGCCGTCGTCAGGGATGTTGCGGAAAAATTCTGCCACATTGGACAGAGCATCCAGCTTGCCGCGGTAAATGTCGGTGGCGGAAAGGGCGTAGGGGGTCAGAAATTCCAGGCCGCCCTCTTCCAGCTCTAAGCCCCATTCTTCGCCGGAGCCGATGTGGTTGATCAGGGACTGGTAGTTATGCCGGGAAACGATACCCACGTGGCGCACGCCGGCGGCCACCATGTTGGAAAGGTGGAAGTCAATCAGGCGATACCGGCCGCCATAGGGAAGGGAGGCCATGGTACGGGAGTTGGTCAGAGAACCAAGAGAAGCGTCGTTGGCAAATACAATACCGGTTACGTTCATAGCGCTACCTCCTTACAGCATTTCGCCGGGCTGGAGCACGGCGTTTTCTTCTAACACAGCGCCCTTGGAGGTGACGCTGATGGTCATCTTGTCCTTGGAAGAATAGGCGCCGCCCACAACGGCGTTGCGGCAGATGCGGCTGTTTTCGCCCAAAATGGCGTGGCGGACAATGGCGCCGGATTCAATGACAACACCGGGCATGACCACGCTGTTTTCCACGAGGGCGTCCTTGCCGACGCTGCAGCCGGTGGAAATAATGGAGTTACGGACAGTGCCGTAAATTTCCGAACCCTCGGCGATGAAGCAGCCTACGGTTTTGGCGGCTTCGTCTATGTAGGAAGAGGGCAGGGCGCTGTTACGGGCGTAGATTTTGCTGTGCTCGTCGCCCCGGATGTCGAAGGCGGGGTTCTTGCCCAGCAGCTCCATGTTGGCTTCCCACAGAGAGTCGATGGTGCCCACGTCTTTCCAGTAGCCGTCGAAATTATAGGCCATCATCTTGTGACCCTGGGAAAGTAGGTTGGGAATGATGTTCTTGCCGAAGTCGTTGCTGGAAGCTTCATCGTCCTCGTCGGCAATCAGGGCTTCCCGCAGGACAGGCCAGTTGAACACGTAAATGCCCATGGAGGCGTTGGTGGACTTGGGAACCTTGGGCTTTTCCTCGAATTCGTAGATAGAGCCGTCGGGATTGGTGTTGAGGGTGCCAAACCGGGAGGCTTCCTTCAGCGGCACGCTGCGCACGGCGAGGGTGCAGGAGGCATTGTGCTTTTCGTGGTAGTCCACCATGGCGGCATAGTCCATCTTATAGATATGGTCGCCGGAGAGAATGACCACATATTCCGGGTCGTAGCGCTCGATAAAGGCGATGTTCTGATAAATGGCGTTGGCAGTGCCCTTGTACCAGCCGCTTTTCTTGTCGTGGCGCTCGTAAGGGGGCAGAACCTGGGCGCAGCTGTGGGTTTTGTTCAGACCCCAGGGCTGGCCGTTGCCGATGTATTCGTTTAATTCCAGAGGCTGATACTGGGTCAGAATGCCCACGGTGTCGATGCCGGAGTTGACGCAGTTGCTTAAGGGAAAGTCAATGATGCGGTACTTGCCGCCAAAGGGAACGGCAGGCTTGGCGGTGTTCTCGGTCAGGACCTTTAACCGGCTTCCCTGACCGCCGGCCAGAAGCATAGCGATGCAGCGTTTTTTCTGAAAAAACATAGTTTCAGCTCCTTATATGAAAGTTATTCTATCCGCAGTAGAACATATAAATCCACCCATACCATACCACATTTTTTGGGATTAGGAAAGTGACAAATCGTCTAAAATATTCTGGAGCTTTTGGTTATTATTTACAATCTCGAACCAGGGGACAGGGGGAAAGGTGGGCAAATCGACGAGTTTCGACCGTTTTTCCATCCAAATAATGCCCAGCCACTGACCGAATTTGAGACCGCAGTCGGGGAATTGGGCGGTAAATTCGTAGCCCAGGTGGCGGTGGAAATCAATGGAGTTTTGATTTTTCGTGGTAATCAGGGAGTAAATCACCCGATAGCCCTGGCGGAACATGATTTCCTCCAGCGCGGCGTACAGCTTCCTCCCCACGCCCTTGCCCTGAATTTCCGGGGCAAGATAAATGGACACTTCGCCGCACCAGTCATAAGCCGCCCGGGTAAAGGGGAGGCTTCCGTAGGCGTAACCGAGGACTCTGCCGTCTTCCTCCCACACCAGCCAGGGAAGCTGGCGGGTATAGTCTTCCAGACGGCGGGAAAATTCCTCTTGGGTAGGAACGGTGTATTCAAAGCTGAAGCAGGTATCAAGCACATAGGGCCCGTAGATTTCCAGCATGGCCGGAACATCGTTCATTGTGGCAAATCGAATCATAAAAAGCCTCCTTGGTGCAGTGAGAATATTTTACCTGAGAGAAAGAAAATCGTCAAGGTTGACAAGTGGATTTTTCGGGCGTAAAATAAAGGAAGACTGTTAAAAAGGAGGATGCGCCATGGAATCTGGCAATAGTGGCAATATACCGGAACGAAGTAGCTCTCTGCCCGTGACCGTGGCAGAAGAATCCTATTTGTAACCGGTGTATTTGCCTTTCCAATCAAATGAAAGGGGAGGGAAATGCATCATGGCAGAACAATTTGAAATTATCAAAAAAGCGCTTAACAAAATGCTGGACGAGAAGAAGTACGCCGCGCTGCGGGACATTCTGGTTGTGATGTATCCCAGCGACATTGTTGAGCTTTTCCGGGACGTGGACACGGACAGAATCCCGCTGCTGTTTCGGCTGCTGCCCAAGGAGTTGGCGGCGGAAACCTTTGTGGAAATGGAGACAGAGGACCAGGAGCTTCTCATTCGCAGCTTTTCCGACAACGAGCTGAAGGAAATTGTGGACGAGCTGTATGTGGACGATGCGGCGGACCTGGTGGAGGAAATGCCTGCCAATGTGGTCAAGCGTATCTTAAAGCAGGCAGATCCGGAAATGCGCCGGTCCATCAATCAGATTTTAAGATACCCGGAAAATTCCGCGGGCAGTTTGATGACCACGGAATATGTTTCCCTGCGTCCGGATATGACAGTGGAGGAAGCGATTTTGCGGATTCGCCGCCAGGGCGTGGACAAGGAAACCATTTACACCTGCTATGTCACCGGAAAGGACAGAACCCTTTTGGGTATGGTGACGGTGAAGGATTTGCTGCTGGAGCAGGATGACGAGAGAAGAATTGGCGATATTATGTTAACCAATTTGATTTTCGTCAACACCCAGACCGATCAGGAAGAAGTGGCCAAAATGCTGGCCAAGTACAGCTTTATCGCCCTGCCGGTGGTAGACGGAGAAGGCAGAATGGTGGGCATCGTCACCTTCGACGACGCCATGGAAGTTATTGAAGACGAGACCTCGGAAGACATCGCTTTGATGGGCGGTGTTATGCCGTCGGAAAAAACCTATCTGCGTTCCACGGTTTGGGATTTGTTTAAGAACAGAATTCCCTGGCTGCTGCTTTTGATGGTGTCGGCTACCTTTACGGGCATGATTATCACCGGGTTTGAAGACTCTCTGGCGGCGCAAGTGGCGCTGACCGCCTTTATCCCCATGCTGATGGGCACCGGCGGTAACTCCGGCTCCCAGTCTTCCGTTACGGTGATCCGCGCTTTGAGCCTGGACGAGCTGAAATTTTCCGACATTGGCCGGGTGCTTTGGAAAGAGCTGCGCACCTCGGTGCTGTGCGGCGTGGTACTGGCGGCGGTTTGCTTTGTGAAAATCTGGCTCATCGACCGTCTGGCTATGGGAAATTACGACATCACCTGGCAGATGGATTTGGTGGTGTGCCTGACATTGGCGGTGACGGTGGTTTGCGCCAAGCTGGTGGGCTGCTCGCTGCCTATGGTTGCCAAGGTTTGCAAGCTTGACCCGGCGGTGATGGCAAGTCCGTTTATCACCACCATTGTGGACGCCCTTTCCCTTGTGGTTTATTTCCTCTTCGCCCGGGCTGTTCTGGGAGTGTGACCATTCCTAACAACAAAAAAGCCGCCCTTGTGGGCGGCTTTTTATTTTATTCCTTAACCAGGAGTTCTGCAATCTGGATGGCGTTGGTAGCAGCGCCCTTGCGAACCTGGTCGCCGCAGCACCACAGAGCGATGCCGCACTTATCCGTCAGGTCGGGGCGGATACGGCCCACGAAGACAGTGTCCTGGTCGGAGGTGTCCAGGGGCATGGGGTACATCTTCTTGCTCAAATCGTCCACCAGAGCGCAGCCGGGAGCATTGGCGATTGCCTGCCGGGCCTGCTCCACAGTGACGGGAACATCGAAGTGGCAGCTGACGGAAATGGAGTGGCTGCGCACAACGGGCACACGGACACAGGTGCAGGTGACATTCAGCTCGGGCAGGTGCATAATCTTCCGGCCTTCGTTTTGCATCTTCATTTCCTCACTGGTGTAGCCGTCTACCTGCTCGGAGCCGATCTGGGGGATGAGGTTGTAGGCAATCTGGTGGGAGAAGACCTTGGGCTCGTAGGTTTCGCCCTTGCGCAGGGCTTCGATTTCGTTCATCAGCTCCACAGGGCCCTGGGCGCCTGCGCCGGATACAGCCTGGTAAGTGGAGGCGGTCATGGAGCGGATGGGAGCGATGGCATTGAGGGCGTTCACTGCGGTGACAGTGATGATGGTGGAGCAGTTGGGGTTAGAAATGATGCCATTGTGCCAGGAAACATCCTCGGGGTTGACCTCGGGAACGATCAGGGGCACTTTGGGATCCATGCGGAAAGCGGAGGAGTTATCCACAAACACGGCGCCTGCTGCCACAATAGCGGGGGCGAACTGCTTGGCGATGTCGTTTTCCGCAGCGCCCAGAACGATGTCCACGCCGGCAAAGGCGGTTTCGCAGGCTTCTTCAATGGTGACTTCCTCACCCCGGAAGGTAAGGGTCTTGCCCGCGCTGCGCTTACTTGCCAGAGGAATCAGCTTTCCAACGGGGAAATTCCGCTCCTGCAGAATCTTGATCATTTCCTGTCCTACGGCGCCGGTTGCGCCCAGAACTGCAACGGTATACTGTTTCATATTCAATTACCTCTTCTCAAAGATTGGAAAATAGACGAAAAACCGTCTTATTTGGTGAAGCTGTGGTACAGAACCCGAATGGCCCGGGCAAAATCCTTGTTATCCACGCCGAAGATGATGTTCAGTTCGTCGGGACCCTGGTTGATCATGCGGATGTTGATGTCCGCTTCGCCCAGTGCGGCGAAGATCTTACCGGAAATACCGGGGCGGAAAGCCATCTTCCGGCCAACGGCGGCGACCACGGCGATCTGGTCGTGGACATCAATGCTGTCGGGCTCGGCATCCTGCTGCAGTTCGCCCAGAATGGTGTAAAGGTGGGGGGCGACGTTTTCTGTGGGCAGCACCAGGGAAACGGTGTCGATGCCGTTGGGAACATAGTCAACGCTTAAATTGTGACGCTCCAGAACGGTAAGGGCTTTACGCAGAACGCCAACCTGGTTGCTCATGCCCCGCTTGCTCATGGAGATGATGGTGAAGTCCTTTTTGCCGGTGATGCCGGTGATAAAGCGGTTGGGGTCGGTGTCGGCGTCGAAGCTTTCCTTAATCAGGGTGCCTGCGTCCTCGGGGGCGTTGGTGTTGCGGATATTCAGGGGAATGTTCTTTTCCCGGACGGGGAAGATAGAGCCCTCATGCAGCACCTGGGCGCCGGAATAGCTCAGCTCACGCAGCTCGTCGTAGGTGACCTCGGGAATGGCCTCGGGGTCATCCACAATCCGGGGGTCTGCCATCAAGATGCCGGAAACGTCCGTCCAGTTTTCGTAGACATCGGCGTTTAATGCGGCTGCTGCCAGAGAGCCGGTGATGTCACTGCCGCCACGGCTGAAGGTGCGAATGTGACCGTCGGGCATCAGGCCGTAGAATCCGGGAATGACTGCGCCCTTGCCCATGACAACCTGGCTGCGAAGAGCTTCGTAGGAAGCGTCCTGGTCAACGGTGCCGTCGAAGTTAAACTTCACCCAATTGGCAGAGTCGATAAACTGGAAGTCAAGGTAAGCGGCCATCAGCTTGGCGGAGAAGTATTCGCCCCGGCTGGCAAGCTCATCCTGGGTGACGGCTTTGGCGTCCAGACGGCGCTTCAAATCCGCAAATTCTGTTTCCAAATCCAGCTTGATATTCAGCTGGTCGCGGATTTCAAGATAGCGGGAAGTAATCATGTCAAACACGCCGGTGCAATCCACGCCATACTGGGTGTGGGCATGGCACAGGTACAGCAGGTCGGTGATTTTATGGTCTTTGCTGTGGCGCTTGCCGGCAGCGGAAACCACCACCACCCGGCGGCTGGGGTCGCTGGAGAGAATATCGCGAATCTTTTGGTACTGTCCGGCGTCTGCCATGGAGGAGCCGCCGAATTTTACAACTTTCAACATAGTAAAATTCCTTCTTTCCGGAATGTGGTTAATTCATTTGTGCGGGCAAAGCGGCGATAAAGCAGCCGGGATGCTCCTTAAGCCAGCTGTGGATGAATTCCACGCTGACGGGCTTGGTGACAGCGGCGCTTCCCCAATGCTCGGCGGTGACGGCGTCCAAAGAACCGTCCTCGCAGCCCCGGACATAGTAGGCCATGGGCAGGTTATTGTTGACGCTCACCTTTTTGCCGTAGGCGCAGTAGAAGCCGGTGCCCTGCAGGAAGTCCATGCAGTCCTGCACCACATTATATGCGGTGGGGTAACGGCCTGCGCCCTGACCGTAAAAGCTTTGACGGCCGGAGGTATTGCCTACCAGAGTAATCAGATTATAGTTGGTGGGAACGGAGCTTTCCAGAGCGGTCTGGGGGAACAGGGTGGGCTGGACAAATGCGGAGAATTCCCCGCCCTGATTGGTGGCGGTGGACACCAGCTTGCACACAAGTCCGTGCTGACGGAACTGCTCCACATCCTGGGCGGTGATGTAGCGGATGCCCGCCACGGGAACGCCGGAAATATCCAAACTGACGCCAAAGGCGATATTGGAAGAAACAATCAGCTTATGCCAGGTGTCGATGCCGTCGATGTCGGTGGAGGGGTCAGCCTCGGCATAGCCAAGAGCCTGAGCCTGGGAAAGAGCGTCTTCGTAGCTGAGGTTCAGGCTGGTCATGGAGTCGAGAATATAGTTGCAGGTGCCGTTCATAATGCCGCCTACCCGGTTGATGGTTTCAATCCGGCGCACCCGCTCCAGCTCGGAAAGCCAGCCGATGCCGCCGCCGACGGAGGCGGTGCAGCGGAAGAACACACCCGTTTCCTGGCACAGAGGCAGAAGCTCGTCGTAATAATGGGCAACCAGAGCCTTGTTGGCGGTGACCACATTTTTGCCTGCTTCAATGGCGGCGCGGACATACTCAAAGGCCGGATGCAGACCGCCGATGGCTTCCACTACGGTGTCGATGGTATCGTCAAGGAGGATGTCCTGGAAATCATGGGTCACCTGAGCGTCGGGCAGGGAAACCTCCCGGCGGCACAGCACCTTTACAACAGTCATATCCTGTCGGGCGGCAGTTAATTCATAAACGCCTTTGCCTACAGTGCCAAAGCCCAGCAGTCCGATTCTCATAATTTGTCCTCCTGATTTACGTATTTTTTCAAAATACTTGCTTTTTCAGCAGGTAAAGTATATCATATACATAATTAAAAACCAAGTCTTTTCAAAAAAAAGTACCATTTTTGTGCATTGAGCGAAAGATGGCGCTTTTTCAGGAGGGAAAAGTTATGCAATATCAATCTACCCGGGGGAAAACCCCTATGGTTAACAGTGCCCAGGCGGTGATTTTGGGCATGGCAGGCGACGGAGGATTGTATCTTCCCCAGGAGCTTCCCGCCTTTCACTGGCAGGAATGTGTGGCGGCAAAGCCCATGGAAATGGCCGAAATGCTGCTTTCCGCCTTTTTGCCGGAGATTCCCAATATGGCTCAGCTGGTGGACAAGGCCTACCGGGGAAAATTTGAAACCGAGGATTTGACACCCACTGTGAAGGTGGGGGATATGACGGTGCTGGAGCTGTTCCGGGGCCCTACCTCCGCTTTCAAGGATGTGGCTCTTTCCATGCTGCCCCAGCTGATGACCGCCGCCCGGCAGGCGGAGGGCAAGACTGAGGATGTGCTGATTCTCACCGCCACCTCCGGCGATACCGGCAAGGCCGCGCTGGTGGGCTTTCAGGATGTGCCGGGCATCAAAATCTGCGTATTTTATCCCGACGGCGGCGTTTCCCAGATTCAGCGGCGGCAGATGGCAAGTCAGCTGGGTGAGAATGTAACGGTATGCGCCATTCGGGGCAATTTTGACGATGCTCAAACCGGCGTCAAGGAGATTTTTGCCCGGGCGCAGGAGGAAAAGCTGCCTCTGGCGCTCAGCAGCGCCAACTCCATTAACATTGGCCGTCTGGTGCCCCAGACCATGTACTATTTCAAGGCCTACCGGGATCTGCTGGACAGAGGGGAGATCTCTCTGGGGGACAAGGTGAACTTCTCCGTTCCCACCGGCAACTTCGGCGACATTCTGGCAGGCTATCTGGCATCGAAGCTGGGTCTTCCCGTGGGCATGCTGGTGTGCGCCTCCAATGCCAACGATGTGCTGACAGAATTTTTGCGCACCGGCGTTTACAGCCGCCTGCGCCCCTTCCACAAGACCATTTCTCCGTCTATGGATATTCTGGTGTCTTCCAATCTGGAGCGGCTTTTGTATCTGGAAAGCGGGGATGCCCGGCTGGTGGACAGCTTGATGCAGCAGCTGAAGGACACCGGTCGTTACCAGGTGCCGGAAGAACTGTTTGAGAAAATCAAGGGTCAGTTCTGGGGCTATTCTTCTGATGATGCCGCAGGCAAGCAGACAGTGAACCGGGTCTGGCAGGCCCATGGCTATCTGTGCGACCCCCACACTGCGGCGGCGTGGGTGGCGGCAGAAAGCTACCGGGAAGAAACCGGAGATCTGAGGCCCATGGTGGTGCTGTCCACTGCCTCTGCCTACAAGTTCCCAGCAGCGGTGCTGGAGGCTTTGGGTCAGCAACCGGAAAGGGATGAATTTTTGCAGATGGATCAGCTGTGCCGGCTGACAAATGTGAAGATCCCCAAAAACCTGGCCACATTAAAAGAAATGCCCCTGCGGCACAAGGATGTCATCGGCAAGGATGAGATGCTTGACTATGTCCGCAACATTTGATAGGAGAGAGCATTATGAAAAGAGTAACCATTCGCGTTCCGGCCACCACGGCCAACTTGGGCCCCGGCTTTGATGCCTTCGGCTGCGCCTTGAGCTTATATACCGATGTCACCTTTGAAGAAACCGAGTACGGCCTGGAAATCACCGGCTGCGACGAGGAGTTTGCAGGCCCTGACAATCTGGCCTATACCTCCTACTGCGCGGTTCTGGCTTCCCTGAGCGAGGAAATCAAGGGTGTCAAAATCCACATTGAAAGCCAAATCCCCATTTGCCGGGGCTTGGGCTCATCTGCTGCGCTGCTGGTGGCGGGCGCTATGGGCGCCAATGTTCTCAGGGGCAACAAAATGTCCACCCAGGGCCTGCTGAACATCACCAACGCCATGGAAGGTCACCCGGACAACCTGGCCCCCGCCTTTTTCGGCGGCCTGACCGCCTCTATGGTGGATAACGGCTTGCCGGTCACAGTGAATTTCCCCCTGCATCCTGAGTGGCAGTTTTTGGCCCTGGTTCCCGATTTTACCCTGCCTACCCACATTGCCCGTGAGGCGCTGCCTGCTCAGTATATCCGGGCTGACGCGGTGTATAACCTTTCCCACGGCGCTATGGTGCTGAAGGCGCTGGAGCTGGGCGACGAAAAGCTGCTGAGAACCGCCATGCAGGACCGGATTCACCAGCCCTACCGCAAGTCCATGATTGCCGATTACGACCAGATTGAGGGCCTGATCCGCACCTCCGGCGCAGCCTTCTGCTTAAGCGGCGCAGGCCCGACCCTGCTGTGCATTACCCGGGACCCCGGCCTGAAGGACAGACTCATGAAGCGGCTGCCTGCCGTGACCACCCAGCAGTGGGAAGTGCTTCCCCTGCATGTGGAGTTCCAGGGCGCCTGCATTCTGGACGCAGAATAAGAAAAAGAAAAATCCGCCTGATAAGGGGCGGTGCGCCAGCACCCCTTGCCTCTCCCCTTGGGAGAGGTGGTGCGGCGTTAGCCGTGACGGAGAGGGAAAACACCGCAAAGCCCGCTCAGTCACCTGCGGTGACAGCTCTCCCAGAGGGAGAGCCAAGTGGGGTACACTAAGCATATCTACAAAAAAACGGAGCGTATCGTTTGAGATACGCTCCGTTAACTGTCTTACAAGCACTCGCCCAAGGGCGGATTTTTTATGTAAGAAATTACTCCAGCTCTACCAAATCCTCGGTCAGCTGATGCTTGGGGATGAGGAAGCGGCGGATGGCAAACAAAATGGCAATGCAGATGATGCCGATGAGCAGAGTCCAATCGTTGCTGTGGTTCATGATGATATGCCGGGAGGTGGCCATAATCAGCACCTCCAGGGTGTTGGCGGGGGTCATGTCAATGAGCATACGCACAAATTCCAGACCGACTACGATGGTCAGCACGTTGTGCAGGAAGGTGTGGACATCGTCAAAATAGTCCGAAACCGTAATCATCCGGGAAATTTCCAGGCCCAGGGAAATGATCAGCACCACAATGGCAATGGCGGCGATCATGAGCTCCAGAATGTGCAGAACGCGGCGGTAGAAATGCTCCACTTTGCCTACGTCGTGGGGGTCTTTTTTCATGGGAAAATCCTCCTTTTTTGGGGGTTTGCCACCATTATACACAATTCTTCTCCAAAAGGGAAGAATTTTCTTGTTTTTGGGGGAAATTACAGATGCGCGTCAAAGAATTTCAGCAAAGCGCTCCGGACGGTTTCCGGATCAACCAAATATCCGGTGCCGTGTCCGGCTCCGGAAATGGTAATCAGGGTTTTCTCTCCGGCGCAGGCGGCGAAACTTTTTAGGCTCATTTCGCAGGGGACAAGGTCGTCGGCTTCTCCGTGGATCATTAAAATGGGAACTTTGATGTTGGGGAGGAGCTCCTCGGTGCGGCAGCCTTTCATGTCGAATTTTCCAATCAGACGGCACCACAGGTTGATGCCCGGAAGCAGAAAGGGCATAGAAAGGCCGGTGCGGTCTTTGATGACCTTGCCGATAATATCCCAGGCGGAGGTAAAGCCGGAGTCAGCGGTGACGCCCCGGACATTTTCCGGCAGACCCTTTCCCGCGGCAAACATAACGGTGCTGGCGCCCATGGAGATGCCGCTGATAAACACGGGGAAATCGCCAAGGGTTCGGTTGTGGTATTGTATCCAGGAAATCAAATCCCGGTGCTCCAGATTGCCAAAGGTGATGTACTTGCCTCCTGATTCTCCGTGGGCCCGGTGGCGCAGCATCAGGATGTTAAACCCTAAGCTGCGGTAAAAAGGAAGCACCATGCCGAAATCGGAAACGAAGCTTCCGCGGTAGCCGTGGACAACCACAATGGTGGCCCGGGCATTGTCGCAGGGCAGCCATTTTCCCCGCAGGGTCAGGCCGTCGAAGCTTTGGATTTGGATGTCCTGGGCGCCACGGTCGCGAATCCACTGGACATTTTTGGGGATATGTTCGGCGTAAGGCTCCCACATGGTATTTTTTAAGGCCTCAGAGTTCTCCCACTGCAAATCCCGCTGACGGCCAAAGGCCACGAAGAAAATACAAAGGCAGGCAAGAAGATAAATGAGAATAAGAGCAGCCAAAATGCCAACAAGCATGACACAATTCCCCTTTGCGCGACAGTTTTTCTGTTATTATAGATGGTTTCTTCCGCCTTTGCAAGTCTTGACAATTATGGCAAACACAGTATATATTGATAGGGAAAACAACACACAGAAAGTGGGAATACAAAATGAATGTGCAGTTACTCAAGAAGCTGGGAAACATTGACCAGATTGCCGGTATCCGCCAGAGCCGGATTCTTCACGGCAGAGCCCAGGGCGTGGAGATGGCGGAGTTTTACAACGCCGCAGGTCTGCGCTTTACGGTGATTCCGGACCGTTGCATGGATTTGTATGACCTTTCCTACAAGGGGGTCAATTTGTGCTTCCAGTCCAAGGTGGGATTGGTTTCTCCCATGGATTTTAACGCCATGGACGGAGAGTTTCAGGAGCAATGGACCGGCGGCGCAATGGTAACCTGCGGTCTTGACAATGTGGGCGACCATGTGGATATGGACGGCATTTTCCCCACCCACGGCAGAACCTCCCATGTTCCGGCGAAGACCTTTGGGGTGGATACCTACTGGGATGGCGACAACTATGTGCTGAAGGCAACAGGTGAAATCCACCAGAGCAGTGTGTTCAGCCGCCATCTTTCCCTGCGCAGAACGGTGCAGACCGGACTGAACGACAAGGCGCTGACCATTTGCGAAGTGGTGACCAACTACGAAGCAGAGGAAGAGCCCTATTTCCTGCTGTATCACATCAACTTTGGCTATCCTATGGTGCAGGCGGACAGCCGGGTGGCTATGTCCAAAAACTTTGGCGCGCCCCAGGCGCTGACAGAGCTGGCTACCGGCTTTGACACTCTGCACGAGCCCGTGGACGGCATTGATGAGGAGCTTTACCTGCACACCGTCATCGGCGGCGAAACGGCTGCTGCGGTGATCTACAACGAAAGAATGGGTCTGGGCGCTTATGTCCGGTTCGATACAAAAAATCTTCCCGGCCTTTTGCAGTGGAAGCGGATGAAGTCCCACGATTATGTGCTGGCGCTGGAGCCCTGCAACACCTACGGCTGCAACAGAAGAGAGCTGCTTGAGCAGGGTCGGGCATCTACCATTCCCGGCTATGGCAGTGTGGAAAATCACCTGGAAATCGGCGTTCTGGACGGAAAAGAAGAGTTGGCAAACTTCCTTGCCAAGTTATAAGAAAGAACCCCTGGGTTGCTTTTGCAGCCCAGGGGTGTTGTTTTTTTTGTTTAAGCGGCGGGGGCAACCTGGGCGGCATCCCAGAAGAAGGCCAAATCGTCGCCCCGGGTGGCGACCACCACATTTCCCATGGTGTCTGCCCGGAAGCGGGTGATGCCGGCTTTTCGCAGCCGGTTGACGGCGGCATCGTGGGGGTGACCGTAGTCATTGTCTACACCTACGGGGATGAAGCAAAACTCAGCGTCCACAGCCTCCAAAAAGGCGTTGCTGGAGGAGGAATAGCTGCCGTGGTGGCCGACTTTAAGCACATCGGCTTTCAGGTCGGTTTTTGCATCCAGAAGCTCTGCCTCGGCAACGGACTCCATGTCGCCGGTCATCAAAAACCGCTTTTCCCCAAACTGCACCATGACCACAATGGAAGTGTTGTTGATGTCGTCGTAGTCAAGGCGCACAGGGCCGAGAACGGTCAGCTGCAAATCGCCGAAGGTATGTACCTCCCCCACTGCGGGGTGGCGGAGATTGAGATTCTGCTTTTTAATCTGCTGGTTCAGGGCTTTGGCAACGGAAGTGTTATAGAAAACGCCGTTGGTCCAAATCTGCTCTACGGAGAAGTTGTTCAGCACAGAGGACATGCCGCCGATATGGTCAGCATGGGGGTGGGTGGCGATGACCAGCTCCAAATCGTCCACACCCAGACGGGTGAGGTAGGAGGTGACCAGCCAGCCGTCATTTGTGTCGCCTGCGTCGATTAAAATGTCAATGTCTCCGCATTTGAAAAGGGTGCAGTCAGCCTGCCCCACGTCGATAAAATGGACAAACAGAGGGGTGTCCGGGCTGCTTTGGGCCGGGGCGCAGCCGCACAGCAGCGTCAGCAGCAGAAAAAGGGCGACAAGTTTTTTCATTTTCTCTCCTCGGTGGTTAAATGGGTGTTGTTTTTGGCCTTGCGCTGCTGACCGATCCAGGTGTTCATCACCATGCTGTGGGGCAGCAGCTTTACCGCCATGACCTGCAGCTTAATGGGAAGACCGTGGACGGAGTAATCCTTTTTGGTCTTATACAGGTCTTTCAGGCCCGTGGCAACCACATCTTTGGCTTCGTACAGGTGGTTATAGTAGCTTACTTTTCCATCGTTGGAGGTGAGAGCGTGGTTGAAAAACTCGGTTTTTACCCAGCCGGGATTCATGGCCATCATCCGGATGCCTGCGTGGCGCAGCTCCCGGTTCATGGCCCGGCTGTAGCTTAAGACAAAGGCCTTGGTTGCGCCGTAGGTGGTGATATAAGGCACGGGCTGGAAAGCGGAAAGGCTGTCCAGCTGCAAAATATGGCTGCCGGAGGTCATGTAAGGCAGCACCAGCCGGGTCATCATCACAAGGGCGGTGCAGTTGAGCTGAATCATGCGCCGGTCGTCAATCAGGGGAACGTTATCGTAATTGCCGAATTTTCCGAAGCCTGCGGCGTTGACCAGCAGTTTGACATTGGGCTTTTCCTCTAACAGCAAAGACTTTATGGCGTCAAAGCTTTCGTTTTCGCACAAATCCAGAGGAATCACCCGGATGGGGGTGGAAACCTCCTGCTTCAGGCTTTCCAGAGCCTCTGCCCGGCGGGCAATGACCCAGATTTCCTCTACGGAAACGAAGCTGCCCAGCTGCAAGACAAATTCCCGGCCCATGCCGGAGCTGGCGCCGGTGACGATGGCAATATTCATAGCGTGGTTACTCCTTTTGCAGTAATTCTTCTGCGGCGGACAAAAGCGCCTGCCGCTTATTGGGAAGGGTTTCTTCCAAAACCCGTTGCAGTAGTATTTTTTGCGCCTGTCCCAGCTGTGGGCCGGAAAAGCCCAGAGAAAGCAGATCGTGGCCGTTGATTGCCAGATCCTTAATTGTCAGGCAGGCGTTTTCTTTGAGGATTTCCCGGAGGATTGCTTCGCTGGCGTCATAATCCGGGGCGTCGCCGGATTTCCCGGTGCCAATAAAATCTGCCCGCTGGAGAGCCAATAGCTGCTCCACAGCCTCCTGACCCATCTGGCTTAACCGTCGGCGCAGCAGCTTGCGGTCGGGAAACAGAGGGGCCATGTGCTTTTCAATGAGCAAAACCACCCGCTCCCGCAGCGCGGTGGGGGCTTTCAGCCGACGCAGAGCGGCATCCGCCATTTGGGCGCTGCGCTTGGCGTGACCGAGGAAATGTCCCTCGCCCTGAGCGTCCACAGAAAAGGTTTCCACCTTGCCGATGTCATGCAGCAGCGCCGCCCAGCGAACAGCGAAATCCTTGGGCGCGGCGGCCACAGTGTGGGCGGTGTGGGTGAAAATATCGTAGGCGTGGAAGCGGCTGCGCTGGTCAAAGCCTATGGTGGGCAGCAGCTCGGGAATGGGCTGGGTGATAACCGGGGCAAACAGGATGAAATCCCGGGCGGTGATGTGGGGAAGAAGTTTACATAACTCGTCAAACACCCGCTCCCGGGCAAGATTATCCATCAGCGGCGCCATTTTCTTCATGGCCAGCAGGGTGTTTTCCTCGGGGTTCAGGCGGTAAGTAACGGCAAAGCGCGCCCCCCGTAAAATCCGCAAGGGGTCTTCAGTAAACCGCCGGGAGGCATCTCCCACAGCGCGCAGAACGCCCGCTTTCAAATCCGCGTGGCCGCCAAAGGGGTCGGCAAGGCCTCTTGTGGGCGACCAGGCCATGGCGTTGACAGTAAAATCCCGACGGGAAAGGTCTAAGGCGATGTCGTCTACGAAACTTACCCGGTCGGGATGGCGAAAATCACGGTAGTTCTCTTCTTTGCGAAAGGTGGTAATTTCCACCATGTTGTGGCCAATGACGATGCCCACAGTGCCGTGCTTTTCCCCGGCGAGCACTTGCTGGCGATGAGGGAAAAGGGACTTGATGGTTTCCGGGGTGGCGGCTGTACAAAGGTCATAGTCCTTGGGCGTCAGGCCCAGCAGGAAATCCCGGACGCAGCCGCCCACGGCGTAGGTGGCAAAGCCGGCGTTTTCCAGGCAGTTTATGCATTCCAGAACATATTCCGGCAGCTGCATCAGTCATCACCTCGGTAGAAACGGCCCTCATAGGACACGGGTTCCAAAACGCAAAGGTCGGTAAGCATCCAGATGCCGCAGCCTAAGAACATCAGAACCTCCTCCCAGTTGGTCAGGGAGAGGATGCAGTAGAATCCGGCGCACAGAGCGAAAAATGCGTAGCTTTTTCGGGGGGCGCGGCCTGCGTCGAAGCTGGTGCGGTAATACGATGCCAGCATCAGGCAGATGATGGCCAGCAGCTGGAACACATAGTCCAGCAGCTGGGGGTCGGTGCTCCAATGACGGAACTGGCAAATCAGCTGAACCATGAAATAGAGGGTGGGCAGCAGGTGGAACACGAAATGGGGGGTCTTGCCCGCGTATCTGCACCAGCCGCAAATCATCAGGGAAATGGCGCAGATCAGGCCGAAAGCGCAGGAGACAGTGTCGATGATGTCGTGGGGCAGGAGCAGGGTTAAGGCGCTGTGAATGCCAATGCCCAGGCCTGCCAGCACAGATCCAACGCCGCCCGGCAGAGAGGGGCAGAAGTTGAGTTCATATTTCCTGATATTTGTCAGGTTCTGCGCCAAAAACAGAAGTACTGCAGGCACTGCCACGGACAGGGCAACCAGCAAAACGGCGACAATGGGGCTGAGAACAACGAATCCCTTTTCGTCGGTTTGAAGCAGCGCCCAGAGCCGCAGGGTCAGGCCGATAAAGCCGGCGCAGGCCACCAGAAAGGGCAGGCACTTATAGAGTGTGGATTTGTGCATGGAAAACCTCCGTTAAAACGCAGACAGCAAATACAGTACTCCGCTTAAAATGGGCTGATGCAGCAGGTAAATCCAAAGGGACTGTCTGCCGCATACGGTTAAAAACCGGATGATGAGATTGTGGGTGTTTACCTTGGGAAGCAGGCTTGCTTTTTTTCGGTAGAGGGTCTTACCCAGCGCCGCGCCCAGCAGGAAAAATCCGAAATAGGGAAGCAGGGGGAAGTAGTCGGAGGACTGAAACCCCTCCGGCCGCAAGCCAAGAGGAATGAGCCAGGGGAAAGAGAACTTAACATTCATCAGGGCAAAGCCTGCGGCAACCAGCGCCGCACCCACGCCCAAAAGGACACCCCAGTGCCATTTTTTGAAAAGGGGATAGAGCATCATGCACACGCCAAGGCAGTGCAGCACGCCAAAATAGATGATGATTCCTATGTGGAAGGAGAAAAACTTCCACATGGCAAAGGTGACGGCGCTGACCAGCAGGCCGCTGCCGAAGACAATCAGTCCCCGGCGGACAGAGCGGGTGCCTAGGGTGACGCAAATGCCGGAAAGGAGCAAAAACAGCACGCCGCCCCATTTTTGGACAAACAAAAAGGTGGTAGGAAGATTCCAATCCACCAGCTTGTAGAGGCTGGTTAAATCATACACAAAATGGACGGCAATCATACCCAGGACGCAGATGCCCCGAAAGGCATCCAGCTCCCAAATCCGCTGCTTCATCAGTTACCTGCCTCCCGGGCAGCCTCTTCCTCCAGAACCCGGTAAGCAACCTTACCCACCAGAGTCTTGGGAAGCTCGGCGCGGAATTCGATTTCCCGGGGAACGGCATATTTTGCCATGTGAATCTGGCAGTAATCCAGCAGCTCCTGGCGCAGAGCGTCATCAGGCTCGATGCCGGGCATGGGAACCACATAGGCCTTTACCCGCTGGCCCCGGTAATCGTCCTTAAGACCAATGACGCAGGAAAGCAGCACCTTATCGTGGCCGTCAATGATGTTTTCCAGCTGGGAGGGGTAAACATTGTAGCCGGAGGTGATGATCATTCTCTTAAGCCGCTGACGGAAGTAGACAAAGCCGTCCTCGTCCATGTGACCCAGGTCGCCGGTGTGAAGCCAGATGCGGCCGTCACCGTGGTTTTTCAGGGTGGAAGCGGTTTCTTCGGGGTTATCCATGTAGCCCAGCATAACGGTGGGGCCGGAAATGCAGATTTCGCCCTCAATGTTGGGGTCGCACTCCTCGGTGGTGCCGGGTTTTACAATTTTATAGTAGACATCCGGGAAAGGCACGCCGATGGAGCCGCTGCGGGCGTAATCCTTGGGAGTCAGGCAGGAGGCGGTGACACACTCGGTGGTGCCGTAGCCCACCCGAATCTGCTCGGAGCCGTTGTGCTCTTTCAGGAAAGCGTCCACCTTCTTCTTCAGTTCGGGAGAAAGGCTGTCGCCGCCGGAGAAGATGCCCTTGAGGAAGCTCAAATCCACGCCGTCCAGATTGTCGGTGCGCAGCAGAGCCTCAAAAAGGGTGGGAACGCCGGGAATCAGGTTGGGCTTTTGCTTTTTCAGGGTGTCGGTGTAGACCTTGACATTGAACTGAGGGATCAGGATGCAGGTAGCGCCGCCCATCAAAGCGGTGTGGATACCGATACCCAGGCCGAAGCCGTGGAAAACAGGCATAATGGAAAGCATCTTCATGCCTGCAACGCTGCCGAAGCCGGAGGCGGCAATGGTCTGCAGACCCAGAGAGTTAAAGTTTAAGTTGGAGAGCATAATGCCCTTGTTGGTGCCGGTGGTGCCGCCGGAGTACAAAATTGCGCCGCAATCGTCGTACTTTCCGTCGTCGGCAGGCAGGGAAGCCCCCTTGCCGGCAGCGACCATGGCGTTCCAGTAGGTAAAGCCGGACTTGGGCAGACCCTTGCCTGCTTGGCCGGACTTGGTAAGGGGATACAGCACGCTCAGGGGGAAGGGCAGCTCGTCCTGAATCCGGGCGATAAGAATTTCAACGGGATGGGAAACCTGACCCATAATGGAGGCCACCTTGCCGTAGAACTGGTCCAGGGTCAAAATTGCCTTGCTGTGGGAAACGTTCAGGTAGAAGGCGATTTCGTTGGCGGCAGACAGGGGGTGAATCATGTTGGGAATGGCGCCGATGCGGTTCAAGGCGTAGAAGCAGTCCACAGCCTGAGGGGTGTTGGCCATGCAGATGGTTACCCGGTCACCCTTGCGGATGCCCATGTGGTAAAGACCTTTGGCTGTGGCGTCAATGCGGGAAAGAAAAGCGCTGAAGGTGGTTTCCTTGCCCATGAAGCTGTAAGCAATGTTGTTGGGATACTTCTTAGCGGTCAGCGCAATCATTTGATACATGGTCTTGCGGGGGTAATCTATGGTTGCCGGCGTGTTGCCGTAATATTTAAGCCAAGGAGCGGTTGAGGAAATTCCCATGGGGTCGAATCCTTTCTTTATTTAGAATACATTTTATTATTATACCAGTGATTTTCTCCAATTTCTACCCCTATTCAGAAAAAAATGGAATGTTTACACTTTCTTCTTGTTTCCGGGAACGGAAACGAGTATAATAACAGATAATAACGTATATTTGGAGGGAAGCCATGTTAATTGCACTTGTGCTGATCTTAAGCGCCGCGCTGGCGGTGGTCGGATGTCTGGGCAGCGGAGCGTTTTTGGGACTGAGCTGGCTTTGGGCGCTGCCGCTGAGCTTTGTGGGAAATGTGGTGGGTCTGACCCTGCTGGCGCTGATTTTCTTTTTGGTGGCGGGTCTGGCAATCAACACACAAAAGCCCCAGGAGAAAGACAGTAAATTTTTCCGCCGGATGGTGGAAGAATATCTGGCGGCGGCTTTCAAGGTGCTGCGGGTACATATTCAGGTAACGGGTCAGCAGTGCGTGCCGGAAAGCGGCAGATTTTTGCTGGTGTGCAACCACCGACACGATTTTGACCCGGCGATTTTGCTCCATATTCTAAAAGGAAAGCAGCTGGCCTTTATTTCCAAGCGGGAAGTGCAGAAGTATTTCCTGGTGGGAAAGGTGATGCATAA
Source organism: Oscillospiraceae bacterium (assembly GCA_017452605.1). Lineage (GTDB taxonomy): Bacteria > Bacillota > Clostridia > Oscillospirales > Oscillospiraceae > Faecousia. The sequence goes on along the minus strand of JAFTMB010000015.1, from coordinate 972 downwards.
GCTGCTGTGCCAGCCGGTGAACCGGGAAAACGACCGGGAGGCGCTGAAGACCATTTTAAAATGTGTAGAGCTTTTGAAAGAGGACGAGGTTTCTGTGGCGGTATTTCCCGAGGGCTATATCCATCCCGACAGAAAGCTTCACCATTTCCGTCACGGCGTGTTTAAGATTGCCCAAAAGGCCAAGGTGCCGGTGGTGGTGTGCACCATGAAGGGCACCAACGAAATGCTCCCCCAGGTTATGCATTTGAAGCCTGCCCATGTTCAGCTGGACTTTTTGACTACCATTTACCCCGAGGAATATCAGGGCATGACCACCGTGGACCTGAGCGAAAAGGTTTATGAAATGATGGCCCAAAATTTAGGGCCGGAATATATCAGCGAAGAGGGATAAAAATACTTGATTTACCCGGAAAACATAGGTATAATGAGCCTAAAATAATCCGGCTTGGAGGAAGAAGATATGAAAAACAGCGAAAAGACACTGGATATGATTGTAAACCTGTGCAAGAACCGGGGCTATGTTTACGCCGGTTCTGAAATCTACGGCGGCCTTGCCAACTCCTGGGACTACGGCCCTCTGGGCGTTGAGTTCAAAAACAATGTGAAGAAGGCCTGGCTGAAGAAATTCGTGCAGGAATCTGACTATAATGTAGGCCTGGATGCCGCCATTATCATGAATCCCCAGACCTGGGTTACCACCGGCCACGTGGGCTCTTTTTCCGACCCCCTGGTGGACTGCAAGGGCTGCGGCTCCCGTCAGCGGGCTGATCAGCTCATCGCTGCTTCCGAATCCGGCAAGCAGGTGAATGTGGACGCCATGAACACCGACCAGATGAATGACTTCATCGCCGACCACGAGGATGTGGTTTGCCCCAACTGCGGCAAGCATCACTTCACCTCCATCCGCAACTTCAACCTGATGTTCCAGACCAAGATCGGAGTCACCGAGGACTACTCCTCCACCGCTTACCT
>JAFTMB010000014.1 GCA_017452605.1 Oscillospiraceae bacterium | reverse complement strand
TGTTCCTCCATAATATCAAAAGAAAAAGCGTTAAGATAAAAAATGAGTGATGCTCGGTCTTTCGACCTGGCATCACTCATTTTTCGTTGTTGATTACCAACCCCGTCTGACAGATGCCGTAAAATAGTTAAATTTTTGGTTCAACTGTTTTACGAGCACCCGCCATTTGGCGGGCTCTTTTTTGCTTAAAACACCCCAAAAAGAAAAGCCGCCAACCCCCGGTTTTCCTTGACAAAATGACAAAAAGGTAGTATTCTTTATGGTGTGTCATTTTGCATCGTCTGGATTGTGGTTTTGCTTCTGGCAACGGTGCATTTTATGCTGTATCGGATAAAGAAGAAGCGAGGTTGCCATGCGGGAAAGCGGAATCTTATTGCATATCAGTTCCTTGCCTGGACCCTATGGTGTTGGCACTATAGGCCGCCAGGCATTTCAATTTGTGGATTTCCTGAAAAAAGCGGGCCAGAGCTGCTGGCAGATTCTTCCCCTGAACCCTACGGGTTACGGAGATTCTCCCTATCAGTCCTGCTGCACTTTCGCCGGAAATCCCTATTTCATTGACCTGGACCTTTTAATTCAGGACGGTCTGCTGACCCAGCAGGAGGCAGACGGATTTCACTGGTGCGACCGGGAGGACAAAGCAAATTTCGGCCTTTTGTATGAAAATCGGGCCAAGGCTTTGCACATCGCCTACGGCCGGTTTTCCGGCGGCGAGGAGTTCGACCGGTTCTGCCGGGAAAACAGCAGCTGGCTGCCGGATTACGCCCTTTTTATGGCGCTGAAGGATAAGTACCATGGCGCTCCCTGGTATCAGTGGGATGAGCCTTTGATGCGCCGGGATACCGACGCTGTGTGGCAGGCCCGGCAGGAGCTGAAAGACAGCATCCGCTACTACAGCTTCGTGCAGTATCTGTTTTTCAGCCAGTGGGAAGCGCTGCACAGCTATGCGGCGGAAAACGGAGTGCAGTTTATTGGCGATGTGCCTATCTACGTGCCTTACGATTCCTGCGATGTCTGGAGTAACCCCGAGTATTTCCAGCTGGATGGCGATATGAATCCCGTGGCTGTGGCAGGCTGTCCGCCGGATGCCTTTTCCCAGGACGGTCAGCTGTGGGGAAATCCCCTGTACAGCTGGGAGCATCTGCGCAAAGACGGCTACGGCTGGTGGATGCGGCGGATGAAAGCGGCCGGAAAGCTGTATGATGTGGTGAGAATTGACCATTTCCGTGGCTTTGAAGCCTATTGGGCGATTCCCTTTGGCGATGACACTGCCAAAAATGGCAAGTGGATCAAGGGACCGGGAATGGATTTTATGAATACACTGAAAAAGGAACTCCCCGAGCTGAAGGTCATCGTGGAGGATTTGGGATTCTTAACCCAGGAAGTGCTGGATCTGCGGGAGCAGTCCGGTTTCCCCGGCATGAAAATTCTGGGCTTCGCCTTTGACTCCCGGGAACCTTCCGATTACCTTCCCTATATGTACACCAGCAATTCTGTGTGCTACACCGCCACCCACGACAACATGACAACCCGGCAGTGGTTTGAAACGGCAGGGGAAGACGCTGTCTGTTACGCCCGGGAATACATCCGCCCGACCCAGGAGGAAGGGGATGTGTGGGCGATGATCCGCGCGGCGTTTGCTTCCGTTTCCGACAGATGCATCATTCCCATCCAGGACTATCTGGAGCTGGGAGAAAAGGGAAGAATGAATTTCCCCGGAACCATGACCGATGCCAACTGGACCTGGCGGGCAGATCAGGGCTTTATGTCCGATGCGCTTGCTGAAAGAATTTATGATTTGACAAAGCTTTACGGCCGTTTGGCTGAATAATAACCCCATGTGTGAGAATGGAGAATGACAAAATGAACTACGATTGTACCCTCATCTTAAAGTGGACCGAAGCGCAGCTGAAGTATACTTATGATGTGAGCTTACAGGAAGCCACAGCTCAGCAGCTGCATGAGGCTCTGGGTCAGGCGATTATGATGTCCATTTCCGACAACTGGAATCGTTCCAAGCATACCCGTCTGCACCAGCGGAAGGCCTACTATATTTCTGCGGAGTATCTCATTGGCCGTTTGGTTTACAGCAATATGTATAACCTGGGCATCCTTGATGAGATGAAGCAGCTGTTTGCCGAGCGGGGCGTGGATTTGGCTATTTTGGAAGACGTGGAAGACGCCGCGCTGGGTAACGGCGGTCTGGGCCGTCTGGCTGCCTGCTTCTTAGATAGCGCCGCCAGCTGCAACATTCCTCTGTCCGGCTACGGCCTGCGTTACCGCTTTGGCCTGTTCAAGCAGAAGTTTGACAAGAACGGCAGCCAGATGGAAGCCGCTGACGACTGGACCAAGTTCGGTGACCCCTGGTCTTACCGCCGGTATAATCACACAGTTAAGGTGGAATTCCCCGACCATACCGTTCTGGCAGTGCCTTATGATGTGCCGGTAATCGGCTACGGCACCCAGAATATTAATACATTGCGTCTGTGGCAGTGCGAAGCCGAGGAAGAGCTGGACTTCAACGCCTTTAACGACCAGGATTACCTGAGAGCTTTGGCCCAGAAGAACAAAGCCGAGGATATTACCCGGGTTCTCTATCCCAACGACTCCACCTGGGAGGGCAAGCGCCTGCGTATCAAGCAGCAGTATGTCCTTTCCAGCGCATCGCTGCAGGATATGCTGCGGGTGCATAAGTCTGCCCACGGCAACGATTTGAGCCGTTTTGCCGACTATTACGCGGTGCAGCTGAATGATACCCACCCCGCCATGTCCATTCCTGAGCTGATTCGCCTGCTGATGAAAGAGGGCATGGACTTCGAGCAGAGCTTTGCCATCGCTCAGAAGACCTTCTCCTACACCAACCACACCGTTATGGGTGAGGCTCTGGAAAAGTGGAATCTGGACCTGCTGCGCAGCGTGGTGCCGGAAATCGTGGATATTATCCTGCGCATTGATGAAAAGCTGAGAAGAGAGCATCCCGGCCTTTCCATTGTCCGGGACAACACCGCCCACATGGCAAGCCTCAGCGTTTATGTAGGCACCTATGTCAACGGCGTGGCGGAAATCCATTCTCAGATTCTCAAGGACGATTTGTTCCATCAGTGGTACGAAGTGTTCCCCGAGCGCTTCCAGAACAAGACCAACGGTGTCACACCCCGTCGCTGGATGGGTCTGTGCAACCCCGAGCTGACCCAGCTGATCAAGTACCGCATCGGCGGCGACTTCCTCAAAGATCTGGACCGTCTTGCCAAGCTCAAGCCCATGATTGATGACGATATGGTTCGCCAGTTCAACGACATCAAGCGGGTAAAGAAGGAGCAGCTGTGCAAGGTGATTGCCAAGCGGGAGGGCGTTCAGCTGAACCCGGACTTTGTGTTTGATGTTCAGGTAAAGCGGCTGCATGAGTATAAGCGCCAGCTGATGAATGCCATTTCCATTGTGGATATTTACTTCCGGCTGAAAAATGGGGAGCTGCCCAACTTCCAACCCACCGCCTTTATCTTCGGCGCCAAGTCCGCCCCCGGTTATGCCCGGGCCAAGGCCATTATCCGGTATATCAACCGCATCGCCCGGATGATCAACGGCGACCCCGAGGTCAGCGACAAGCTGAAGGTGGTATTTGTCCAGAACTACAACTGCTCCTATGCTGAGCATATCATTCCTGCGGCGGATATTTCCGAGCAGATTTCTCCTGCAGGCACAGAAGCCTCCGGCACCGGCAACATGAAGCTGATGCTCAACGGCGCTGTGACCCTGGGCACCCTGGACGGCGCCAATGTGGAAATCGCCAAGGAAGCAGGCATGGAAAACGAGTATATCTTCGGCCATACTGTGGAGCAGATTCAGGCAGTTCGGGACGGCTACTGCGCCCGGGATGTTTACAACAGCGACCATCACCTGCGCCGGGCTTTGGACACTCTGGTGGATGGCACTGTGCCTACCGACCACGAGCAGTCTGAGCTGTATCACGCTTTGCTTGACGGCGCTTCCTGGCACAAGGCTGACCACTACTTCGTGCTGCTTGACTATCCTTCCTATATCGAAGCAAAGCTGCGGGCAAATCAGGATTACGCAGATCGCATTGGCTTCGGCAGAAAGTGCCTGCTGAACATCGCCAACGGCGCCAAGTTCTCCTCCGACCGCACCATCGCTCAGTACGCAGAAGAAATCTGGCATATCAAGCCCACCCAGTACTGATAAATTCCAAAACCCGCCCAAAAGGGCGGGTTTTTTATATGGCAAAACGAAAACCTCCCCGGAAGGGGAGGCTTTCGTTAAGAGGGAAGAAACAAATCAGCTTTGCTCCAGAAACTTGGCCGGATTCATAGGCACATCGTTGCAGGTGACGCTGAAATGCAGGTGGTCACCCAGGGCCGTTTCCAAAAGGGCGGTGTTTGCTACCTCGCCAATGGTCTGACCCAGCTTAACGGTGTCCCCGGCTTTTACGGAAATGTTCTCTGCCAGGCTGGAATAAACCGTCACATAGCCGCCTTCGTGACGGATAACCACAGTGTGGCCCATGGTGTCGTCCTGATAGGTGGTGTACACAGTTCCGTCTGCTGCAGCGCATACGGCGGTGCCTGCCTCGGCGGCGATGTCAATGCCGTTGTGCACCCGCCAATCCCGGGTGGTTTCGTTGTAGCTCAGGCTTTCCATTGCGTAGTCGTAAATGGTTTCCCCGGAAACGGGCCAGCCGGTTTTCATGGGCTTGGAGCCACCGGGGTTGGTGGATGGGGAAGTGGAGTCGGGAAGGGTACTTCCACCCGGCTGGGTGGCCACTGCCTCCATATCGTCCTGAGAGGGACTGATGACATCTACATTTTGGGAAGGATCCTGAAGTTGGGTGTCTGGATCGTGTTGGTTTTGGTAGTACATATAGCCGGAGATCCCGATGGCTGCTGCGCACAGGATCAGGGCTATGTAGTAGCCCTTACCGCTCATGTTTTTTCTGCTTTTCATAGTTTGTAAGCACCTCCGTAGCTCAGTATTGCCAAAAAATACTTTTCTAAACCAGATATGGAAAAAATAAGAAAAATAATTTTCCCCGGGGGGTACGAAATTCATTGACAAAGCGGCGATTTTCGATTATATGTATACTTGTCATATTGTGACGAAAACTACAAAAAGAAACGGGGGAGGATAATGTCCAAGGAACTCATCAGGCTCCGGGATCTTACCATGGAGTTCGACGGGGAGCGTATACTCGACAGAATCAATCTCTATATCAATGACCATGAATTTTTAACCTTACTGGGCCCTTCCGGCTGCGGTAAGACAACGACACTTCGAATCATTGGTGGTTTCTTGAATCCCACCGAGGGAACCGTGATTTTTGACGGCAAGTGTATCAATGAGCTGCCCCCGTATGAAAGGCAGATCAACACGGTGTTTCAGCGATACGCGCTGTTTCCCCATTTGAATGTGTTTGATAATATCGCCTTTGGTCTTAAGGTGGCAAAGCTTCCCAAGGAAGAAATCGCCCAGCGCGTCAACCACATGTTGGAGGTGGTGAGCCTGAAAGGCTACGGACACCGCAACATCGGTTCTCTGTCCGGCGGACAGCAGCAGCGGGTGGCCATCGCGAGAGCACTGGTAAATCAGCCCAAGGTTCTGCTTTTGGATGAGCCTCTGGGCGCCCTTGACCTGCGCCTGCGTAAGGATATGCAGATCGAACTGAAGCGAATTCAGCAGGCAATGGGCATCACCTTTATCTATGTAACCCATGACCAGGAAGAAGCGCTTTCCATGTCCGACACAGTGGTGGTTATGGACAAGGGCCGCATCCAGCAGATCGGCAAGCCCGAAGACATTTACAATGAGCCGAAAAACGCCTTCGTGGCAGACTTTATCGGCGAAAGTAATATCCTCGACGGCGTGATGCTGGAAGACTACAAGGTTCGTTTCTTTGGCCGCACCTTCCAGTGTGTGGATAAGGGCTTTGCCCCCAATGAAAGCGTGGATGTGGTTATCCGTCCTGAGGATATTGACATCGTAGAGCCGGAAAATGGCCACCTGGTGGGTACGGTTACCTCCGTTACCTTCAAGGGCTTAAACTATGACATCATCGTGGAATTCAAAGGCTTCAAATGGCTGATTCAAACCACGGATTATCAGCCAGAGGGAGCCACCATCGGCATTCGTTTGAACCCGGAGGATATTCACATCATGCACAAGAGTGAGTATTCCGGCATGTTTGGCGACTATAGCTCCTACTCTGCAGAGTACGACGAGCTGACGGCGGATGCCGCTGATGAAGAGGAATAAGTCTGTCTTTTTAAGTGTTCCTTATATGGTCTGGATGGTGATCTTCACCCTGATTCCTTTGGGTGTGGTGGGCTACTACGCCCTCACTGACCCGGACACCGGGGTATTCACCTTTGACAATATCAAGAACCTTTCCATGTATTTGCCTGTTCTGGGGCAGAGTGTGGCTTACAGCCTGGTTTCTGCGCTGATTTGCCTGCTGCTGGGTTACCCGGTGGCGTATTACATCGCCCACCGTCAGCCCCTGACCCAGAAAATCCTTTATATGCTGGTCATGCTTCCCATGTGCATGAGCTTCCTGCTTCGCACATTGGCGTGGGTTGGCCTGCTGCAGGATACCGGCATTATCAACAATCTGCTCGGCAGCCTGGGTCTTGCCCGGGTGCAGCTGATTCGTACTCCCGGCGCGGTGATTCTTGGCATGGTGTATAACTACCTGCCTTACATGATTCTGCCGCTGTACGCAACCCTGGTAAAAATTGACAACCGGCTCATTGAGGCGGCTGAGGATTTGGGCTGCACCCCTCTTCAAACCTTTGCCAGAGTGGTTCTGCCCCTGAGCGTGCCGGGAATTTTGTCTGGCATTACCATGGTGTTTGTTCCTGCGGTATCTACCTTCTATATTTCCCAGAAGCTGGGCGGCACAGACACGGTGCTGATTGGCGATCTGATTGAGCGGCTGTTCAAGCAGGGCGATAACCCCAATCTGGGCGCTGCGCTGAGCCTGATGCTGATGCTGCTGGTGTTTATCTGCACGGGCATCATGAACCGCTTCGGCGGTGACGAGGAAGGCGGTGTCATTGTATGAAAAAGATGAATCAATGGCTTACCGTTTTAATCTTCGTGTTCCTGTATATCCCCATGGCGGTGCTAATTGTTGCGTCTTTTAACACCGGCAAGGACATCACCCAGTTTGAAGGCTTTACCTTCAGCCAGTACGCAGAGCTGTTCCGGGACGAGGATTTATTAAATCTTCTGGGCAACTCTGTGCTGATTGCGTTGCTTTCCACTGCCATTTCCGTGGCCTTTGGCACATTGGCGGCGGTGGGTATCCATTCCATGAAAGCAAAAATGCGCAACGTGGTGATGAACCTGACCAACATCCCCATGACAAACCCGGATATTGTCACCGGTGTCAGCCTTTCGCTGCTGTTTGTGTTTGTGGGAAGCGGTCTGCTGGGTCAGCGGGAATCGTTGAACTTTGGCACCTTGCTCATCGCCCACGTCACCTTTGGCCTGCCTTACGTTATCTTAAATGTCATGCCCAAGCTGCAGCAGATGAATCCGGCGCTGACGGATGCTGCCATGGATTTGGGCTGCACCCCTGTGCAGGCGTTTTTTAAGGTGATTATCCATGAAATCATGCCCGGCATTGTGGCAGGCGGTATCATGGCCTTTACCATGAGTCTGGATGATTTCGTCATCAGCTATTTCGTAACCGGCTCTGATTTTGTCACACTGCCGGTGGAAATCTACACCTACACCAAAAAGCCCATTCATCCCAAGGTTTACGCCATGTTTACCTTGCTGTTTGCCTTGATTTTCATTCTGGTGCTGGCTATGAATCTGATGCAGATTCGCGGTGAGAAGAAGAGAAAGAGCGACAAGGTAGACTCCAAGGGCGTAATGATTGCCCGCCGGGTGGTGGCTGCCATTCTGGCAGTGGCTATCGCCGTTGGCTGCGGATTTTTGATCTTCGGCAACCGCCGGGAGAAAATCACCCTCAATGTGAAAAACTGGGGCATGAACATGGCTGACGGTACGGATGATACCCTGGATCTCATTGCCGCTTTTGAGGAGAAGTATCCGGACATTGATGTGAAAATGTCCTACTACGAATCCAACGAAGCGCTGTTTTCCCAGCTGAGCAACGGCGGAATTACCGTGGATGTGATTATCCCCTCTGACTACATGATTGACCGGATGATCAAGGAAAACATGCTGCTGGAGCTGAACTATGACAACATCCCCAACTTCTCCAAGGTGGATGAGCAGTTCCGCAATCCCGCCTTTGACCCGGAAAACAAGTACACCGTTCCCTACACCTGGGGCACAGTTGGCATTTTGTATAACAGCAAGTATGTCAGTGAAGAGGATGTCACCGGCTGGGAGCTTTTGTGGAACGAGAAGTATGCCGGAAAGATTCTCATGATCGATAATTCCCGGGATGCTTTCGGCATCGCCCAATATCTGCTGGGTTACGATGTCAACACCACAGATAAAGCCGAGCTTCAGGCCTGCGCCGACAAGCTTTCCCAGCAGCGACCATTGGTTCAGCAGTATGTTATGGACCAGATTTACTCCATCATGGAAAATGAGGAGGCGTACATCGCCCCTTACTATGCAGGCGACTGCATGATTATGATGGAAAATAATCCGGATCTGAAGTTCTACCTGCCTCAGGAGCAGGGCTTTAACCTGTTTACCGATGCCATGTGTATTCCCACCTGTTGCAAGGAAAAGGATGCGGCAGAGAAGTTTATCAACTTCCTGTGCGAGCCGGAAATTGCAGGCGCGAACATGGACTATATCTGCTATGCAACCCCCATCGGCGAAGCTAAGGAGCACATGGAAGAATACTTGGCGGAAAGCGAGATTATCTATCCTGAGGAGGAAGTTTTGGAAAGCGGTACGGCGTATGCCTATCTTTCCGAGGAAATCTCCCGCTATGTGGAAAATCTCTATCAGGAGGCTACGAAAATCAGTGCTTCGGGTTCTCAGGAAGAAGAATCTGAGGGTTCAGGGGCTGTGGTCGTGGCGCTGGCAGTTATGGCAGTGGCGGCTGTGCTGCTGATGATGCCAAAAAAGAAGAAACCCATCAAATAACACACATCCCGGAGGCACCGCCTCCGGGATGCTTGCCTTTTTAGGCATCCTTTGCTATACTGAAAGAAAAGAAAGCGGGAGGGAAAGGCGTGAAAGAAAAGATTTATACCATACCTGTAAACGATGGCTTTGATGCCGAAGGTGAGTGCCCGTTCTGCTTTATGGAGCGGCAGGCAGAGCAAAGCGCCATGAGATATGTGGCAGGCCCCGGCGCAAGCTACATGGAGCCTGATGTTCGGGCGGCTACGGACCGGGCAGGCTTTTGCCGCTGCCACATGAAAAAGCTTTATCAATACGGCAATACCTTGGGAAATGCCCTGATGCTGCAGACCTATATGGCGGGTCTGCTAAAAGAATTCGACTGGGAAGTGGATAATCTGAAAATCCCGGAGAAAAAGGGCCTGCTGCTTAGAAAAAAGAACCAGCCGGAGGATGCCTACTGGAAACGCCTGCGCCAGCGGACGGACAGCTGCTATCTGTGCGACAAGATTGATTATAATATGCAGCGGTATATGGAAACCTTTTTCTATCTGATTCGGGATGAGCAGTTCCGGCAAAAGGTGGAAAACGGAAAGGGCTTCTGCCTTGACCATTTTGCCCTGCTGCTCCGGATGGCTGAGGACAAGCTGCCCAGTGGGCAGACCCAGTGGTTTTATGAAACCGTATATGCCAAAATGCAAAGCAATTTGTATCGGGTGAAAGAGGATTTGGATTGGCTTGTTGCCAAGTACGATTTCAGAAACGCAGGAAAGCCCTGGGGCAATTCTCAGGATGCCCTGCAGCGCACCATGCAAAAGCTCACCGGCGGCTTCCCCGCAGACCCGCCGCTGAAGCAGGACTAGAAGAAAACTTGCAATTTCTTTCAGCCGTGGTATAATGGGAGAAATTGTAAAAAAGAGGCGAAACCATGCACCTGATTGACATTCATACCCACGTCTATCCTCCCGCCATTGCCCGAAAGGCAGCCGCCAGCATCCGGGATTTTTACCAGCTGGGCACGGAGGAAATGGACGGCACAACGGACACCCTGCTGCAGATGGGAAATGAGGCGGGAATCGACCGGTTTGTGATTTTGCCGGTGGCTGTCCGTCCCGACAGAACCCGGCACATCAACGATTTTATCCTGGAACAGCTGAAAGAGCAGCCCCGGTTCATTGGCTTTGGCACGGTTCACGCGGAAATGGAAAACATCGGTGAGGAAGCTGCCTACATTCTGGATATGGGGTTAAAGGGCATCAAAATCCACCCGGACACCCAGGGCTTTTCCATTGACGATCCCAGGCTTTTCCCCGTTTATGAGGCCATTTCCGGGAAAATTCCCATGATTTTTCACATGGGAGATGTGCGCTACGATTATTCCCACCCTGCCAAGCTGCGCCATATTCTGGAGCTGTTTCCCCGGCTGCAGGTGATTGCCGCCCACTTTGGCGGCTATGGAATGTACGAAGAGGCGTATTCTTATCTTAAGGACAAGGATTGCATTTTCGATGTTTCCAGCTCCCTGATGTTTATGGAGGAAGGGGTCGCCGAGGACTACATCAACCGCTACGGCGCCAGTAGAATGGCTTTCGGCACGGATTATCCCCTTTGGAATCCCATTACGGAAACCAACCGATTCTTTCAGCTGAAGCTGACGGATGACCAGTTCGACCAAATCGCCCACAAAACGGCGGAGGATTTTTTGAAACTGTAAAAAAAGAAGCCGGACACCCAAAGGTGTCCGGCTTTTCTTCTTTTTAGAATCCCAGAGGATAAGTCCAGCCCATGTCGTCTTCCACAACGCCGGTCTGCATGCCGTACAGATTGTCATACAGCTTCTGGGCGATTTCGCCCACCTTGCCGTCGGCAACCTGAACATCGGTGCCGTTGACATTCAGCCAGCCAATGGGGGAGATGACCGCTGCCGTACCGGATGCGAAAATCTCCTGCAGGGTGCCGTCCTTGGAGGCGGCGATGACTTCGTCGATGGAAAGCTTCCGCTCGCTTACCTTTACGCCCCACTTCTTCAGCAGCTGAATGACGGAGTTACGGGTGATGCCGGGCAGAATCGTGCCGGAATCCAGAGGAGCGGTGATGACCTCGTCGCCAATGCGGAAGAAGGCGTTGGAGGTGCCGATTTCTTCCACATACTTATGCTCCTGGGCATCCAGCCACAGCACGTCCTTGCAGTTGTACTTGATGGCGTCCTGGGAGGCGCGCATACCGCCGCCGTAGTTACCGCCCACCTTGGCGTAGCCGGTGCCGCCCTTGGCAGCGCGGATGTACTTGTCCTGAACAAAAATCCGGGTGGTGGTCAGGCCAGCATCGTTGGCTGCGTAGTAAGAGCCGGTGGGGCTGAGGATAATCATGAACTTATAGTGCTTGGCAGGCAGCACGGAGAAGGAAACCTCGTCGCCAAAGAGGAAGGGGCGGATGTACAGGGAGGTGTTCTTGCTATGGGGGATCCAGTCCTTGTCCGCTTCAATGACAGCCTTCAAACCTGCCAGGAACAAATCGCCGGGAACCTCGGGCATGCACATACGCTCGCAGGTGTTCTTCATACGGGCGATGTTCATGTCGGGGCGGAACAGCTGAATGCTGCCGTCGGGCTTTCTGTAAGCCTTCATGCCCTCAAACATCATCTGGGCGTAATGCAGCACTGCGGAAGCAGGCTCGATCAGGAAGGGAGCGTGGGGCTCTACGCGCCAGGAGTGCCAGCCCTTGCCCTCGTCGTATTCCATGACGAACATGTGGTCAGTGAAGTATTTGGCAAAGCCAAGCTTGCTCTCGTCGGCAGGACGGGGCTTGGGATTTGTGGTTCTGGTTACGGGAATTTCGTAAGTCATGACAGTTTCCTTCTTTCTTAAATGTGGTATAGGGAGGGGCGGCGGTCACGAAAGACCGGAATGGTGCTGCGGATGTTTTTAAGAATATCCAAATCGCAGTCCGCGGTGAGAATTTCTTCATTTTCACCTGCCAGGGTAAGGGTTTCGCCCCAGGGGTCGATGATAGCAGAGTTTCCGCCGTAGACGGTTTCGCCCGCAGTGCCGCAGGAGTTGCAGCAGATGACAAACATCTGGTTTTCAATGGCTCTGGCGGTGGTGAGGCTTCGCAGATGGAAGGTTCGCACCTTGGGCCACTGGGACACCACAAACAGCATATCAAGACCCGGCACGGTTAAGCTGCGGGTCAGCTCGGGAAAGCGCACATCGTAGCAGATGATCAGGCCGCAGCTGACGCCGTCTAAGGAAAACCGGCACAGCCGGTCGCCGGGGGTGAAATAATCGTCTTCTCCCATGGGGGTAAACAGGTGTGTCTTATCGTAGGAGGCGATGCAGCTGCCCTCCCGGTCAAAGACCATGGCGGTGTTATATACCTTGCCGTCTTTGACATTGGACACGCTGCCGGCGACGATGTTGACGTGAAATCTCTTGGCAAGCGCGCCGATTTCCTGCTTGACTCTTGCGCCGTCACGGTCGCAGAGGGCGGCAAGATTTTCCCTGGGGAAAAAGCCGGTGTTCCAGGTTTCCGGAAGCACCAGCACATCCGGCGCGTCTTTCATGGCCTTTTCAATCAGCCCGGCGGCATGGCGGAAGTTTTCCTCCGGCTGACAAAAAGCCATGTTCATTTGCAAGCAGCTGACTTTCATCCTTTGTATTCCTTTCCCAGCAGCAGAGCCTTCATGTTAAGCTCCACAAGGGCGGCTTTCTTGGCAGGCACAAGCTTCTGCACCACGGCGTCCGTGCCTGCAAAGCTAAGCTCGGGGTGATTTTGCAGCAGGTGACCTATGATAATCATGTTGGCAAGGGAGGCAATGCCGTTGTCCTTGGCCATCTGGGTGGCGGGGATGTAGAAGACCTCCACATCGGTGCGCTCTACCTTAATGTCAATCAGGGCGGAGTCTACATAGATTTGCCCGCCGGGCACCACGGTGTCCACATATTTCTGCAGGGAAGGCAGATTCATGGCAATCAGCACGTCGGGGCTGGTGATAATGGGGCTGCCTACCGGGGTATCGGACAAAATGACGTTGCAGTTGGCTGTGCCGCCACGCATTTCAGGGCCGTAGGAGGGAAGCCAGGAAACCTGCAGCTCCTCGGTAAGACCCTTATAGGCCAGGAACTTGCCGGCGAAGAGGATGCCCTGACCGCCGAAACCGGCAATCAGAATCTGTGTGGTTTTCATTTCGCCTCAGCCTCCTTTGCGCCGCTTCTGTCTTTGTATACACCCAGAGGATAGTAAGGAAGCATATCGCTTTCCACCCACTGAAGGGCTTTCTGGGGAGTCATGCCCCAGTTGGTGGGGCAGGCGGAAACCACTTCCACCAGATTGAAGCCTTTGCCGTCAATTTGGTTCTGGAAGGCTTTCTTAATCACCTTTTTGGCGTTTTTCACATTCTTTACATTGTTGGCGGCAACCCGGGCGATGAATTCAGGGCCTTCCAGAGTGGAAAGCATTTCGCAAACCTTAATGGGCCAGCCGCAGTGGTTGACATCCCGGCCATAGGGGGAGGTCTGGGTCACCTGACCCGGCAGGCTGGTGGGAGCCATCTGGCCGCCGGTCATGCCGTAAATGGCGTTGTTGACGAAAATTACGGTGATGTTTTCGTTTCTGGCGGCGGCGTGGACAGTTTCTGCCATGCCGATGGAGGCCAGGTCGCCGTCACCCTGATAGGTGAAGACGATGTTTTCCGGGCGGCTGCGCTTGATGCCGGTGGCAACAGCGGGGGCCCGGCCATGGGGAGCTTCAATCATATCGCAGGTAAAGTAATCGTAGGCCATAACAGCGCAGCCAACGGGGGCGACGCCAATGGTCTGTCCTTCGATGCCCAGCTCGTCCATAACCTCAGCCACCAGCCGGTGGATAATGCCGTGGGGGCAGCCGGGGCAGTAGTGAAGAGGAATGTCCGCCAGGGACTTGGTTTTTTCAAAAACAACTGCCATCGTTAGAACACTCCTTTCTGGGCGTTACGGATAGCTTCCAGCACCTCATCGGGGCTGGGAATCATGCCGCCGCAGCGGTTACAAAGACCAACCGGCTTTTTGCACTGGGTGTAAAGCTTGACATCTTCAATCATCTGGCCCATGTTCAGCTCCACGCTGATGAAACCCTTGACCTTGTCGGCTGCGGCGAGCAGGGCGTCCTTGGGGAAGGGCCACAATGTGATGGGACGGATTAAGCCAACCTTAATGCCCTCCTGCCTTGCGGCAACCACGGCATTTTTGGCAACCCGGGAAGCGATGCCGAACGCCACCACGCAGTACTCGGCGTCTTCCATCATATATTCTTCCCACATAGCCTCGTTTTCCTCTACGATCTGGTAGCGCTTGTAGCGTTCGATGTTCTTCACTTCCAGCTCGTCAGGCTTTAAGTACAGAGAGTTGACGATATTGTGGGGACGCTCATTTTTTGTGCCGGTGAGAGCCCAGGGCTTTTCGTAGGATTTGATTTCGGCGTCTTCAAAGCTGATAGGCTCCATCATCTGACCGATGGTGCCGTCTGCCAAAATCATGGAGGTCATGAGGTACTTGTCAGCCAGCTCAAAGCCCTTGATGGTCAGGCTGGCCATTTCCTGCACAGAGGCAGGGGCAAGAACGATCATGCGGTAGTCGCCGTGACCGCCGCCCTTGGTGGCCTGGAAATAATCGGACTGGGAGGGCTGAATGCCGCCAAGACCCGGGCCGCCACGCTGGACATTGACCACCAGAGCCGGAACATCGGAGCCGGCGATGTAGCTAAGACCCTCGGCCTTCAGAGAAATTCCGGGGCTGGAGGAGGAGGTCATGACCCGCATGCCTGCGGCGGCAGCGCCGTAGACCATGTTGATGGATGCAATCTCACTTTCCGCCTGCAAAAACACACCGCCGATTTTGGGCATTTTCTTTGCCATGTAGGCGGCGATTTCTGTCTGGGGGGTAATGGGATAGCCAAAGTAGTGGCGGCAACCGGCCCGGATAGCGGCCTCGGCAATGGCTTCGTTGCCCTTCATTAAAACACGTTCTGCCATGTTTGCGCCTCCTTACTTTTCTACGGTGATGATGCAGTCCGGGCACATGGTGGCGCAGAAAGCGCAGCCAATGCACTTATCCGGATGTTCCATCACAGCGGGGGAATATCCCTTTTTGTTGATTTTATCGGCAGCGATGGTGAGACAGCCCTTGGGGCAAGCATCTACACACAGTCCGCAGCCTTTGCACCAATCGGTGCGGAACGTTACAGTTGCCATGATCGTTTCCTCCTTAGGTTGCTGGGTGAATTAACCCCATAAAGGTCGGTTTTCCGGCCTCTGGGATGGCAAATCGAAATATTTTTCCTGCAGCTGCAGGGGAAAAACGGGGGAAATGCTGAGCTTTTCCGCCACGCGGCGCTCCGCGGTGTGCAGAAACACCGGAAGACCGCTTAAACTTTTCAGCTTTTCTATGTAGTCAAGGGAAGCCAGAAATGTTTCGGGGGTGGTTTCCGGGCCGAGATTGGAGTTGTTGACGATGTGGGTAAAGGCAAGACCGCAGGCTTTTTCAATTTCCCGCATTACTTCCAGCGCCTCCTCCGGCGTCCGGGTCAGGGGTCGGTAGCAGTTGGCTACAAACACCATGCGGTAGTTGTTTTCTTCCTTGATGGCAGGCACATACCGCCCCAGAGCGTAAGCGCCCCGGTCGTCGCCGCCAATATCCATAACGGCGTAGGTATTTTTGTCCGCTACCAATCGGTAGGCCTCCGCCGGCAGGGCGGGAAGGTCCACATTGGAGTTGGCAAACCGGGGAGAAATCAGCTCAACCCCCGCCTCATGCAGCTCCTTTTCACTGTCTTTCGTGCGGAAGTAGGGGTTGACAATGTCCAAATCCCCGATGCAAACTTTTTTTCCTTGCCTTGCCAAGGCCATGGCGTAATTGACGGCAATGTTGGTCTTGCCGCTGCCGTAGTGACCGGCAAACAGGGTCAGGCGTTTTTCTAACATGGTTTTCCTCTAAGCAGGGCGCAGCGCCCACACGTTATAACTGTTTTCTAATAATTTTTCCGCTGGTGGTTTTGGGAAGAGATTCCTTAAACTCCACAATTCTGGGGTACTTGTAGGGGGCGGTGCGGGATTTGACATAGTCCTGAATCTGCTTGCGCAGCTCGTCTGTTCCCTTAAAGCCCTTTACAAGTACGATGCTGGCCTTGACCACCTGGCCGCGAACCTCGTCGGGGGCGGCGGAAACGCCGCATTCCAAGACATAGGGCAGCTCCATGATCACGCTTTCGATTTCGAAAGGCCCGATCCGGTAGCCGGAGGACTTGATGACATCGTCGGCGCGGCCCACATACCAGTAGAAGCCGTCCTCATCCCGCCATGCCAGGTCGCCGGTGTGATAATAGCCGTCGCGCCAGGTGTCAGCAGTGGCGTCGGGGTTACCCTCATAGGCGTAGCTCAGGCCGCAGGGGAGTTTATCTTCAATGCGGATACAGATTTCGCCGGTTTCGCCGGCACCCAGAATTTCGCCCTCGGGAGACAGAAGCTCCACATGGTAAAGGGGAACGGGCTTACCCATAGAGCCAATTTTGTGGCTGTCACCGATAAGGTTACCGATGATCAGGGTGCTTTCAGACTGACCGAAGCCCTCCATGATCTCAAGCCCGGTTGCTTTCTGGAACTGACGGAACACCTCGGGGTTTAAGGCTTCGCCTGCAATGGATGCGTGCTGGATGGAGCTTAAGTCGAATCTGCTCAAATCCTGCTTAATGAGCATCCGGTACATAGTAGGCGGAGCGCAGAAGGTGGTAATCTGATACTTGGCAAACATGGGAAGAATCTTTTCCGGGTCAAAGCGGTCGAAGTCGTAGACGAAAAGGCCTGCTTCGCACAGCCACTGACCGTAGAGCTTGCCCCACAGAGCCTTGGCCCAGCCGGTGTCGGAAATGGTAAGGTGCAGGCCATCGGGCTTGACGCAGTGCCAGTATTTGGCGGTGATAAAGTGACCCAGAGGATACTTGTAGTTGTGAGCCGCCAGCTTGGGATAGCCGGAGGTGCCGGAGGTGAAGAACATCAGCATGGGATCACAGCCGCAGGGAGCGTCTTCAGAGCGGGCAAAGTGGCTGCTATACATGGCGTATTCTTCATCGAAGCAGCGCCAGCCGTCTTTTTGTCCACCCACAAGAATCTTGTGAGCAAGGCCGCTGTACTGGGCGGTTGCTTCCTCTACTGCCTGGGCGGTGTCGCCGTCGGCGGTGCAGAGAATGGCTTTGACATTGGCGGCCTGGAAGCGGTAGGAGAAGTCCTTGGCCTGAAGCTGATTGGTGGCGGGGATCGCCACGGCGCCCAGCTTGTGCAGACCCAAAAGGGCAAACCAGAAAGCATAATGCCGCTTCAGCACCAGCATAACCCGGTCGCCCCGCTTGATGCCAATAGCCTTAAAATAGTTGGCGCAGCGGGCGGACTCCCGCATCATATCCCGGAAGGTAAACTGACGCTCTGTGCCGTCCTGGCTGACGTGCAGCATGGCCCGGCGGTCGGGCTTGCGCTTGCCCAGCTCATCCACCACATCGTATGCGAAGTTGAAGCTTTCCTCATTTTTGAAGGAAATAGCGGTGAGCTTGCCGGTTTCGTCCTCGGTGGGCACGATGAAATCGTTATAAATTCTCTGGCTGTCCTCAGTGTCCTTGCCGGTGGCTTTGGTAAGGGTCGCCACAGAGGCAGCCTGCTCGCCCTCACGGGCGGCGGAATTGGAAAGGACAATGGCGTAGAAGGAGCAGTCTTCGCCGTCAACGGCAATCATGCCGTGGGGCGTGGAGGAATCGTAGTAAATACAGTCGCCGGCGTGCAAAACCTCTGTCCGCTCGCCGATTTGGATGCGCATGTGGCCGGAAATGACAATGTCGCACTCCTGACCCTCGTGGGTCACCAGCTCGATGTCTTCATACTCCGCGCCGGGGCGGTAGGCAAGCTCCATGTAAAGGGGCAATGCGATACGGTTGCGGAAATCGGCTGCCAGGTTGTAGCCAATCATGTGGTGGGCCTCTTCAATCCGCTGACCCTCGCCCTTGCGGGTTAAGGCGTAGGAACGCAGCTTGGGGCTGCGGCCCTCCAGCAGGTCGGCAAAGTCGACACCGAAGCTTAAGGTACACCGATACAAAAAGGCGATGCTTAAGTTGCGGTTGCCGGCCTCGCAGGCTTCATATTCCTCTACGGAAAGATTGGTGCGCTGAGCCATTTCCTCAACGGACAGACCGGTAACCAGACGAAGCTCCCGAATTCTTCCGGCAACCTCCTTGATTTTGTAGGTCATGCCTGTCATGTTTTCATTCATGGGATTTCCTCCAAAAAAGGTGAAAGAAGTAGCTTATAAAATCATCTCATTTTGTGACAGAAAAGTCAAGGAAATTACAGCTGATTTCGGATAATCTTTCCGCTGATGGTCTTGGGCAGTTCATCCCGGAATACCACAATTCTGGGGTACTTGTAAGGGGCGGTGTGGGTTTTCACATAATTCTGGATTTCTTTCTTCAGCTCCTCTGTACCCTCCACACCGGGGATCAGCACGATGCTGGCCTTGACCACCTGACCGCGAACCTCATCCGGGGCGGCGGAAACGCCACACTCCAGAACATAGGGAAGCTCCATAATGGTGGATTCAATCTCAAAGGGTCCAATGCGGTAGCCGGAGGATTTGATGACATCGTCGGCCCGGCCCACATACCAGAAGTAGCCGTCTTCATCCCGCCAGGACATATCGCCGGTGTGGTAAAGACCGTCGTGCCACACATCCTTGGTCATCTGGTCGTTGCCGTAGTAACCCTGGAATACGCCGCAGGGCTTGACTGGGTCGGTGCGGATGACGATTTCGCCTGCGATACCGTCAGGCACGCTGTTGCCCTCGGCATCCACAATGTCAATGCCGTAGCCGGGAACGGGCTTGCCCATGGCGCCGGGCTTAATGGCGCAGCCAACCAGATTGGCGATGCCAAGGGTCATTTCCGTCTGGCCGTAGCCCTCGTGAATCCGAAGACCGGTGGCCTTTTCAAACTGATAGAACACCTCGGGGTTCAAGGCTTCGCCGGCGGTGGTGGCGTGGTGGATGGAGGAAAGGTCGTATTTGCTTAGATCCTGCTTGATAAGCATCCGGTACATGGTAGGCGGAGCGCAGAAGGTGGCGATGTTGTACTTGGCGAACATGGGAAGAATCTTGTCCGCTTCAAACCGGTCAAAGTCGTAGGTAAATACAGTTGCTTCGCACAGCCACTGACCGTAAAGCTTGCCCCAAAGGGCTTTGCCCCAGCCGGTTTCGGAAATGGTGAAGTGGATGCCGTCCCGCTCTGCCAAATGCCAGTATTTGGCGGTGACATAGTGACCCAGAGCGTACTTGTAGCTGTGAACGGCGATTTTGGGATAGCCGGTGGTGCCGGAGGTGAAGAACATCAGCATGGGATCGTCGCCGCAGGGGGCATCCTCAGCGCGGACATAGCGGCGGCTGAACAGGCCATATTCCTCGTTAAAGTTGTGCCAGCCGTCCTTGCTTCCGCCAACCAAAATCTTTGTCAGGGAAACGCCGCTTACCTTTTCTGCCAGCTCCACCTGATGGGCGGTATCGCCGTCGGCGGTGCATACAATGGCGCTGACGCCGCCTGCCTGGAAGCGGTAGGTAAAGTCGTGCTCCACCAGCTGATTGGTGGCGGGAATCGCCACAGCGCCCAGCTTGTGCAGACCCAAAATGGCGAACCAGAATTCATAGTGCCGCTTTAACACCAGCATGACCCGGTCACCCTTGCGGATGCCCAGGCTCTTGAAATAGTTGGCGCACTGGGAGGAAGCATCCTTCATGTCCTTGAAGGTAAATTTCCGCTCGGTCATGTCGTTGGAAACATGGACCATGGCAACCTTGTCCGGGGTCTTCCGGGCGATGGCGTCTACGGTATCAAAGGCGAAGTTATAAGAGTCGGTGTTCTTATAGTGCAAGTCCACAAGAGCGCCGTGCTCGTCTTCATCGCCCCAGACAAAGTCGTTGCAAAGCAGGGGTTCCTGCCGGGTCTGCTTTACCCGCTTGGCGATGTAAAGAGGCGTATCCCGCTTGTCGCTGGCCATAATCATGGAAAGGAACACGCAGTCGGCGCCGTCGATGGCGATCATGCCGTGGGGGGTGGAGGACTTGTAGAAAATACTGTCGCCCTCCCGCAGAACCTCTTCATGCTCGCCGATGCGGATGCGCATAGAGCCCTTGATCACCAGGTTGAATTCCTGACCGTCGTGGGTGGTGGTGTGGATGGGCTGGCTCTGCAGCTCCTGGGAATACTCATAGGTGACCCAGTAGGGGGTAGCAATCTTCTGGCGGAACATGGCAGCCATATCCTGGATGGTAATGCCGTCTTCGCTGGCAGTAACCATGCCGTTGCCCCGGCGGGTAACGGTGTAGTTGGAAAGCTTTGCGGTGCTGCCGTCGAGAAGCTCTGTCAACTCCAGGCCGAACACCTTGGCGCACTTGTGCATAAAGGAGAAGGGAAGATCGGTTTCGCCGCTTTCGTATTTCAGATACAGCTCCACAGAAATCTCTGTCTTCTCCGCCATATCCGCCGGCGTGTAGCCTACAATTTCCCGCATTTCCCGGATTCGCAGCGCAACATCCATCAAGGAATTTTCGGCAGTTGTCTGATTTTTCATAATAGCCACCCTTTCTTAGGCAGAAAATAAAAAAGCCCGTCTCAAGATCACAGCTTGAGACGAGTAAAATATACCCGCGGTACCACTCAAATTGCGGCTGTTCGCCGCCACTTCAGACTCCAACAAGTCCTATCTTTTAACGCAAGAAAACGGGAAAAGCCTACTGGGTGTCATCTTTCGGTTTTCCAGCTCGGAAGGGATGGGTTTCAAAGGCTGTAACACCGGTTTACACCAACCACCGGCTCTCTGCGATTATTCCCCTTTGACCGTCTTCGTCAACGCCTTTTCATATATTACAAAAAGTGTATCATGACCGCGAGAAAAAGTCAAATATTTTCCTGCAAAATACAATGTAAGAATTTGGTAGAAAAATTCCTGTCTTTTTGTGCAGGTTGCATGAGAAAAAAAGAGGAAAATAGGATTGACAAATGGGGCGCTTTATGGTTTAATGACACTAATTTAATACCAAAGACGAAGATGGAAAATTTGCCTCGTGAAGATGCGGCGCAGAGAGCCGGCGGTTGGTGCAAGCCGGAGCGCGGATGCGGGGTGATCTGGTTCCTGAGTTGACCTTGTGAAAAACGCAGTAATGAGGTACGGACGCCCCGTTATCGGCTGGGACTCTGTTGGGAGTCTGAGAGAGATTTCTGCCTGCAATGCAGAAGTAATTAGGGTGGTACCGCGAAAGAATTTTCGTCCCTGAGATGATAAATCTCAGGGACTTTTTTATTCCGTCAGAAGGAGTGGATTGTATGAAAACCGTAAGAATCAGCGACGCAACCATGAAACAGACAGCAGAGGGCTTCCAGCTGTCCTTTAAGGAGAAAATTGAGTTGGCAAAGCTATTGGACCGGCTGGGTGTTTCTGTCATTGAGCTGGAGGGTATTACCCCCTCCCGGGTGGATGCGCTGCGGATTAAATCCATTGCCGCTGCGGTAAAGGACAGCATTGTGGCCGTTCCCGTGGAGCTGGGAGAAGACACCGCGGAAAAGACCTGGGAGGCGCTGAAGGATGCCAAGCATCCCAGGCTCCAGGTGGCGGCTTCTGTCAGCTCTGTACAGATGGAGTATGTACACCACAAAAAGCCGGAAGCTATGCTTGCCGCCATTACGGAAACAGTGAAAGTGTGTTGCCGCTTCTGCGCCGATACGGAATTTATTGCCGACGACGCCACCCGCAGCGACCCTGCATTTTTGGCTCAGGCTATTACCGCGGCCATTGATGCCGGCGCCAGCACCGTCACCGTATGCGACGCCGCCGGCGTGATGCTGCCGGAGGAATTTTCCGGCTTTATTCAGAACCTCTATCAAAGCGTTCCCAAGCTGGAGCAGGTGGTTTTGGGCGTCAGCTGCGTGGACAGTCTTTCCATGGCAGATGCCTGCGCCATGGTTGCCGTTGGCAAGGGAGCAGGGGAGGTCAAGTGCGCCGCCTATCCTATCAACAATGTAAATCTTTCCAATGTGGTGCGGCTGATTGCCGCCAAGGGCGGTAGCTATGATGTCAGCTGCGGCGTGCAGGTGACCCAGCTGAGCCGGATTGTGGAGCAGATTTTCAGAATGTGCCAGACCCTTAGAAGCAAATCCTCGCCCTTTGACAGCGGCGTGCAGGAAGACAGCGGCATTTTCCTTACGGCGCATGACGATGCCGATGCGGTGGCAAAGTCCGCCCAGCGGCTGGGTTACGACCTGTCGGAAGAGGATATTCAAAAGGTTTACGAGGCTTTTTGCGTCATCGCAAGCAAGAAGGAGAAGGTCAGCGAGCGGGAACTGGACGCCATCGTCGCCTCCGCCGCCATGCAGGTGCCGCCTACCTATATGCTGGACACCTATGTCATCACCTGCGGCAACACCATTTCCTCCACCGCCCACATGAAGCTGCATAAAAATGGCCAGGTTTTGGAGGGCGTATGCGTGGGCGACGGCCCCATCGACGCGGCGTTCCTCGCCATTGAGCAAATCACCGGCTGCCACTATGAACTCGACGATTTCCAGCTGCAGGCGGTTACCGAGGGCCGGGAGGCTATGGGACAGACTGTGGTCAAGCTGCGCAGCAACGGAAAGATTTACCCCGGCAAGGGTATCTCCACCGATATTGTAGGCGCGGGTATTCAGGCCTATTTGAGCGCGCTGAACAAAATCGTTTATGAGGAGGCAGAAGCATGAAGCTTTCCTTTTCCACCCGTGGCTGGCCGGAACTGTCCTGGCAGGAAATGATTGACACTGCCTTGGACATGGGTTTTGGCGGCATTGAGGTGTACAATCTGCAAAAGCAGGACGCGCTGAAAGACCGAGGCAGCCCTTTTCATAAATACCAAACCGCGGCTACGGTGCGTCAGCTGCGGGAAAACAAGCTGCAGATTCCCTGCTTTGATACCTCCTGCGACCTATCCCAAGGAAGCGATTGTCTGGAGGATTTGGTTTTCCTCATGGAAACGGCCCACAATATGCAGGTGCCTTATGTGGTGGCCTGCGCCCTTTCCGATAACGAGGAGCAGGTGCGGAAAAATCTTCAGGCGCTGGTGAAAACCGCGGAAGAATTGGATGTGACCATCCTCTTAAAAACCAGCGGCATTTATGCCGACACCGCAAGACTGCGTCGGATGATGGACTTTTTCGCCAGTGACCAGCTGGCGGTGCTTTGGGATGTCCACCACCCCTACCGGGATTACGGCGAATCCGGGGATGCCACCATTAAAAATTTGGGCTACTATGTCCGCCATGTCCATCTGCGGGATTCAGACGACACCGGCAGCTACAACCTCATTGGCGAGGGCACTATGCCCATCGCCGATATGATCCGCGCCCTGGCATCCATCAACTACGACGGCTTTATTTCCCTGGAATGGAAGCCGGAGTGGATTGCCGACATTCAGGACAGAGAGATTATCTTCCCTTACTTTATCAACTACATGAACCGGTTTGAAAGCACCCGGGGCATGAAGAAAACCCTGTATTTCAACCATGACGGCACCGGCCAGTATGTTTGGAAAAAGGATGAGCTGGTGGATTTGACCTTTTCTCAGGTGTTGGACCGCATGGCGGAGGAATTTCCTGACCAGTATTGCTTTAAATACACCACACTGGACTACACCCGCACCTACGCCCAGTTCCGGGAGGATGTGGATCGGTTCGCAAGAGCGCTGGTTTCCATGGGCGTCAAGGCCGGCTCCAAGGTGGCGGTGTGGGCCACAAATGTTCCGGCGTGGTATATTTCTTTCTGGGCGGCTGCCAAAATCGGCGCGGTGCTGGTGACGGTGAACACCGCCTATAAAATCCATGAGGCAGAGTATCTGCTCCGCCAATCCGATACCCACACCCTGATTATGATCGAGTCCTGCCTGGACTCTGACTACCGGGGCATTATCAATGAGCTTTGCCCGGAAATCGCCCAGAGCAAGGCCGGCGACCCGCTGCACTGCAAGCGGCTGCCTTTCCTGCGCAATGTCATCACTGTGGGCTTCCGGCAAAAGGGAAGTCTGACCTTTGACGAGGCTATGGCCCGGTATGAAATGGTGTCTGCCGACCGGGTGGCCCGGATGGCGGCCCAGGTGCGGCCTGAGGATGTGTGCAATATGCAGTATACCTCCGGCACCACCGGCTTCCCCAAGGGCGTTATGCTCACCCACCACAATGTGGTCAACAACGGCAAGTGCATTGGCGACCGGATGGGTCTTTCCACCGCCGACCGGATGATGATTCAGGTACCCATGTTCCACTGCTTTGGCATGGTGCTGTCCATGACCGCCTCCATGACCCACGGCGCAACCCTTTGCCCCATGCCCTATTTCTCCGCCAAGGCGTCCCTGGCCTGCATCAATCAGGAAAAAATCACCTGCTTTAACGGCGTTCCCACCATGTTTATCGCCATGTTTAACCACGAGGACTACCGCAAAACCGACTTTTCCCATATGCGTACCGGCATTATGGCAGGCGCGGGGTGTCCGCCGGAGCTGATGCGCCGGGCGGCCCAGCCGGATGAGATGAATATGCGGGGAATCGTCAGTGTTTACGGCCAGACAGAATCCGCCCCGGGCTCTACCATGTCGGATTGGCAGGATCCTTTGGATTTGCGGACAGACACCGTAGGCTACGCCCTGCCCCATGTTCAGTGCAAGATTATTGACCCGGAAACCGGGGAGGAAGTGGGCACAGGGGTCAACGGAGAGTTCTGCTCCCGGGGCTATAACACCATGAAGGGTTACTATAAAATGCCGGATGCCACCCGGGATACCGTGGACGCAGAGGGCTGGCTCCATTCCGGTGACCTTGCCTGCCGGGACGAAAAGGGTTGCTACCGCATCACCGGCAGATTAAAGGACATGATTATCCGGGGCGGCGAAAATATTTACCCCAAAGAAATTGAGGAATTTATCTACACCCACCCCGGTGTCCGGGATGTGCAGGTGATTGGCGTGCCGGATAAGAAGTACGGCGAAGAAATCATGGCCTGCATCATTTTGAAAGAGCCGGATTCTATGACAGTGGAGCAAATGCGCGCGTTCATCGCCGCCAGCATGGCCCGGCACAAGGTTCCAAAATATATTGAATTTGTGGACAGTTTCCCCATGAATGCCGCGGGTAAAATTCTGAAGTACAAAATGCGTCAGGATGCTGCTCAGCGGCTGGGCCTTGTGGGTGACGGCAGCAACACCGCCGAAAACCCCGCCCCGGCGAAAAGCTGATTTGCGACAAAAAGTCCCGGCTTGCGCCGGGGCTTTTTTCCGGTTTTTCCAGTTTTTCTTTGACAAGGAAGCCTTGGTGTATTATGATAAAAACAGTCGAAATCCCCTAAAAAGAGACGGAAAGAGGAAACTGCGTATGTTTACCATGGGGCATATCATCTGGCTGGCAATTTGTTTGGTGTCGGGCGTGGGCGCGTTCTGGTACTTAAAAAAGAACAAGCCTGCTTTGGAAAAGGTTTTGAGCGTGGCCTGCGTTGGCTGCGTCCTTTCGGAGCTGGTAAAGACCTTCAGTGTGCTGCAAATGGTGCCTTCTGCCGACGGCACGACCATGCATCTGTACCTGGAAATGCACCATCTTCCCTTACATCTTTGCTCCATTCAAATCGCCATGATTTTCTACGCCCGGTTTTCCAAGAACAAAGCCAACCGGGAAACGGTGCTGGCGTTCATGTATCCCACCTGCGCAATCGGCGCGTTCCTTGCCATCATGATGCCGTCGATTTTCACTGCCAGCACCAGCGTGGCAGATGCGTTCCTGCGCGCCCATCCTTACCAGTATTTTCTTTACCATGTGATGCTGGTGGTTTTGGGACTTTATATCGCTGTGTCCGGGGAAGTGGATATGAAACCGAAGCACTACCGTTCCACAATGGCAATTCTCAGCGTGCTTGCCTTTGCATCCATTTACTTTAACTCCATGTTCGCCGCGCCCACCTATGTAAACGGGGAACTGGTCAGCGTGGATATGTCCACCAATTTCTTTTTCACCCAGGAAGCGCCTCTTGGCATTGCGCTGACGGAAAAATGGCACTGGTTTGTCTACCTGGGGGTGATTATCACCCTGGGTGTGGTGCTGATCGGATTGTTCTATTTGCCTTTCTTCATCAAGGCGGCAAAAGAAAAGAAAGAAGCGGCAAGTGCATAAAAAAGTGCAGACCCTCAACGAAACCGTTGAGGGTCTGTTTTTTCATAGGCAGGGGGATTTTCAGGGGAGTATTCTGAAAAATAGTGGGAAACCTAGAAGCAGGTTACAAGAAATATCTTACTGCGCAGAGGTGTTACCCATGGCACTACGGATTGCGTATCTGCTGAATGTAGCGGATTATTTTTTTACAGAATACTGGGTCAGACAATTCGGCATGGAAGCGGAAGCCAATCCCCTTGGCAGGTGGATGTTTGCAAACGGCCTGGCCGGATTTACCAAAATCATTGTGGTAGGCGGCCTGTTTTTGCTGCTGGACTATCTGGTAAAACGTCAGCCGAAAGCGGTGTTTGCCAATTATCTGGTGTTTGGCGTGTACGGCGCTGTGGTGGCGGGCCATATCGCCCTTGCTTTTGCAATACGCTGAATATCAGGACTTTTTCCTGAATATCTGGGCAAGCATATTCCTGCCGCTTGGCTTTACCCGGCTCAGAGAGTCCCGGATAAGCGCGTACAGCTCCTCGGGGGCTTCTGCAAAGCAGGAAAGAATCCACTTGCTTGCCCCGTGGCGGTAGTCCTTGCAGCAGGCGGAAAGGAAACCGTCCAGAGCGGCAGGACTTTCCGCAAGCATTTGAGTGAATACAGAGCCAGTCTGGCAGGCGATGTTCAATGCTTCAAATATCAGCTCCGCGGCGAAGACAGCTGCCTCCTGGGCGGCTTTTTTGCTGCCCGGATTTTCCCCTTGGGATGAAAGCGCTCGCTGCAAATGCAGTTGGCTTGCCTGGGCATAGAGGGATTGGTCTGCCAGAATGCCGTCTTTCAAAACAGAAAGGCTGATTTGATAGAAAAGGTAGGATTCTACGCCCAGGTTTTCTTTTCGGGAATAGTCCGAGCGCAATCGGGCAACAATCTGCCCCTTCATAGGCTCCGGGAGCAGCAATCTCAGGCATTTATACAGGGTTCTTGTGTCCTGATTGTCGATGGCCTGCTCCAAAAACCAGAAGACCTGCAAAGCCTTATAGGGCTTGGTTTCCTGCAATTGGGGATTTTCCCTGGCGTATGCTTTGATATTTTCCATGCCGTCGGGGAACAGCCGCCCGTCAAATACATCCGGCAGGGTGTCGGTAATGGCGGGGAAAATAACCGTTTTCCGGAATGCGGCTGCAAACTTATCGGTCTTCGGCGCCTGGGCAGCCAGTCGGTCGGCCTCAATCCACTCAAACAGATTTGCCCTGGGGGCATCCTCCGGGAACAGAGCAGGAAGGGATTGCGTCAGCCGGTTTTGCAGCTCCGGCCTGGAGGAGGCATACAGCTGGGAAATGCGCAGCAGCGCCTGGGACTTTCTAAATACGGCCTCCGGCGCAAGGATTGCCATGTAGTCGTCATATATCTGTCCCGGGTCGTTGGATGCGAACACAGTACTTAAAACCGCGTCATGGCAAAAGCCCATGTTTTTACACAGCAAAGCCATGAGCTTCGGCTCAGGGCTGTTTCTGTCAGAAAGAATCAGCTCCTGAAGCCTTTGACGGTACTGTTCCTGCGGTTGGGGCGCTTCCTGGGAAGCGGCTTCGTCCAGGAAATCAATCATCAGCCGGGTCAAGCTGTCGCATTCGGGCAGCATCTCAAAGGCCGTGCTGTAAATGGCCTGCTTTTGCCCGGGGGTAAATATGCCGTAATTGGCGGTGAGGAACTGGAGGATTTTTTGCTGGATATTCTGGGTTCTTACGGTCAGCAGGATTTTTTCCAGAACGGCATCCCGGGTGGCTTCAGATTCTTCGGCAAAATGGTCTGAGAAGAAGCCAAGGATCTGGCTCTGGAGGAAGCCGCCGTAGTACACGCGGCACAAATCGGCGTGAATTTCGCTGCGGATGTCCTCATCCTCGCCGGAATAGTTGTTTTTAATAAAGGTGAACAGCTTGTCACGCATAATGTCGGTGTGCAGAAGATCCAGCACCACACGGATAGCCATGCGCTTTACGCTGTGGGGTTCGTCGGGATACAGCCGGGACAGCTTGGCAAAGATGTTTTTGGGAATTGCCTCATGTCGCTCGGGATACCGCTGCAGGTTGGCGTACACATATTCCCGGCTTTCCAGGTCCAGAACATTGCGGTACTTTTCATAAACGCAAAGGAAATCGTAAAGCTTTTCGTCTGTGGGCAGTACGTTCTGCCGGGCAAAGGAAGTGTTTGCGCCGCAGAACAAAAATACAAGGTCGCACAAAGCCTTTACGCTGAGCTTTTCTAAGTTGGGCTTTTCCTTGACGGCGCCTGCCACAAAGGAAAGAAAACGATCCCGCAGGTCGGCATTTTCCAGAAGGGTGTAAAAAAAGCCGGAGGGGAACTGCTCCATGGCGCTGCTGAGGGCAGGGCCGGTGGCCAAGCCGGTGTGCAGATCGAAGAAAGCGCCCTTGGCAGGAGCCACCTCCGGGCAGCTGGCGGACAGACACTTCAGCTTGGTGTGGGAGTACTGGCCAGGGTCGGTGACATAGGTGACAAAGGACAAATCCTTTCTTAAGTGGTAGGGGATGACCGTTGCCACCGCGCAGATCAGCTTCAGCGCCTCTTCTGAGGTTTCCGCATCCTCACAGCCCAGCTTGAAATAAACGGCCTTGCCGTTGGCGCACAGGGTTGCAAATATGGCGCGGAGGAACTTCTTGACTACATCGGCATCATACCGGCTAATAAGCTCTTTGGTGTCTTCTGGGGGGCAGAAGCTGTATGTTGCTTCCGGGAAATTACAGTCTGCCGCGGCAGCAGGGGATGTAAAATGGAATTGGGAAACATCCTGGGTAAACATCCGGGGGTTAAAAATGGCGTGTTCCCGGCTGCACAGCAGCTGTTGCTGCTCCTCTTCCTCCAAAATCAGAGTGTGAGAAAGATAGGCGCTTCTTTCCCCAGTGTAATCCAGGGGCAGATAGCTGGTGCAGGTTTGGGCCACCGGGCCGGAGCGCAAGGGAAACTGGCTGTAAACCGGAGGCATTTTACCGGTGCGAACTGCTTCCGCGTCGTTTTTGCTCAGCTTATTTGTATAGGCGCAGGACAGTTCCCGTTCTATAAATTCCCGGGTCAGTCCGTCGGAATGGGCAAAGGTATCAAAGCTGTCAAAGCGGTTGAACATGCTCAGCTTTGCAGGAACGCGGGAATACAAATGCTGCTTTGCCATAAAATGTCTCCTTTCATAAAGGTATGCTTACTCAATATTCAGCGTCATAAGCTCCTGAATACTGGTGATGCCGGAAAGCACAAAGGAACGGCAGGAATTCCACAGGGTGGTCATGCCGTTGTCCACGGCCATTTTCCGAAGAACATCCAAATTCTTTTCCCGCATCGCCACGCTCTTCATGGTTTCGTTCATGTACATGACCTCATGCACGGCAATTCTGCCTTTATATCCGGTGTTGTTGCAGAATTGGCAGCCCTGGGGTCTTGCGATGCTGATGGGCTCTGTAATGCCCAGAATTTCCATTTCCTTGGCGTTGGTGCGGCCTTTTTTCTTACAGGCGGGGCACAGACGCTTTACAAGTCGCTGGGCGATAACGCCCACCAAAGCGTCCGCTACCAGATAGTTATCCACGCCCATATCCTGAAGACGGAGAATGGCGCCGGGGGCATCGTTGGTGTGGAGGGTGCTGAACACGATGTGGCCGGTAATGGCGGAACGGACAGCAATCTCCGCGGTTTCCTCGTCACGAATCTCGCCGATCATGATGATATCGGGGTCCTGACGCAAAATGGAGCGAAGGGCGGTGGCGAAGGTCATGTGGGCCTTGGGGTTAACCTGGGTCTGGTTGATGCCCGCCATGGTAAATTCCACGGGGTCTTCTACGGTTACGATATTCACCGAAGGCTTGTTTACTTCCTTCAGGAAGGAGTACAGCGTGGTGGACTTGCCGCAGCCGGTAGGGCCGGTCAGCAGGATGATGCCGTGAGGACGGGCAAGCATCTTGTCGACGACAACGTTTTCCTCCGGAGTAAAGCCCAGGTCTGCCCGGGTAAAGTGGAAGGAGGTTTTATCCAGCACACGGATAACGAATTTTTCACCGAAAACGGTGGGCAGGGTGGACACACGGAAATCGTATTCCTTTTCGCCGACGATCATATTGATACGGCCATCCTGGGGGATACGGCGCTCCGCAATGTTCATGCCGGACATGATCTTCAGTCGGGCGCAGATGGCGGAATAGGCGTCAATGGGGAATTGGGCGCGGTCCTGCAGGTCGCCGTCAATACGGTAGCGCACCCGCACGACTTTTTCAAAGGGCTCAATGTGAATATCGCTGGCGCGGTAGGGGATTGCTTCCTTGATGACGGAGTCCACAAGTCGAACCGCGGGGTTGTTGATAACATCGCTTTCGCTGGAAAGACCCTGGCTGCCTTTTTGCATCAGGCTGACCTGCTGCTCTGTTTTTTCGGTGTTCAGGTCGCTCAGGGCTGCTGTTGTGGAGATAACAGCGGAGATGGAGTCTACATACCGGTCAATCTGAACCGGCGGCACAAGGATAAAATCAAATCGGCAGTTCAGCTGCGCCGCCATAGCCGATTGGGCGTGGCAGTCCAGCGGCTTGCCGGTGGCTACCAGCAGCACGCCGTTTTTGTCGTAACTGACGGGAATGATTTTATGCTTTTTCATAAAATCAAAGGTAAAAAGATCAAACAGCGTCTTGTCGATGTCCAGCATATCGATTTCAACGCAGGGCATGCAGTAGTATTCTGCCAGGGCCTCCAGTTCGGTGGTTTCCGTCACCACTTCCTTAGCCAGCAGGTAATCCCGAACACCGATATTTAATCTTTCGCATTCCTCCAGAATTTCCGGGGAATCCTTGCGCTTTACCAGCTTTTTATAAACATAGAATTGCAGAAGTTCGTGATTGATATTCATATATCCTACCCCTTATGCTTCAAGTCCGGTCATAATCGAGATCATGGGAGAGTACACAGCCAGGAACAGAACGCCAATAATGCCGCCCATAATCAGCAGCATAATGGGCTGAATCTTATTGGTCAGGGAGTTCATGGAGGTCTCCACCTGGGTATCAAAGAAATTGCAGGAGCGGGTCAAAACGTCGTCCAGCGCGTTGGTCTTTTCGCCGATGGTGATCATCTGAATCATCATAGGCGGGAACAGCTTGTAGCTTTCAAAGGCGTTCGTCAGGGACATGCCGCCCCGCACCGCTTCCGTTGCTTCATGGAACCGCTTGGTAAGGTACTTGTTGCCGATCACGATTTCCGTGGCGTACATGGCTTCGTTCAAATCCATGCCGCTGGAAAGCAAAAGGGCAAAGCCGCGGGCAAAGCGGGCAGTGATCATGTTGATCTGAATGGATTTGACGATGGGCAGCTTCAGCTTCAGCACGTCAAAGGCGTAACCGCCGAATTCCGTGCGGGAGATGGCGAAAATAATCAGTCCAAGGATGATGACGACGGACAAAATCAGCTGCCACCATTCCAGAACAAAGTCGGATACAGCATAAACCGCCGCTGTCAGTCCTGTTACCTCCACACCCAGTTCGGTCAGTGTTTCCCGGAAGGTGGGAACTACCAGAGTAAGCATCAGCACCACAATGCCCAGCGTCATGGCTGCCAGCATCAGAGGGTAAGAAAGGGCGCTTTTGATTTTCCGCTTCATGGCGGAGTCTGTTTCGTAGTAATCAGCCAGGGAGGTCAGCACAACGTCCAGCTTGCCGCTGAGCTCGCCAACATTGATCATACTGCGGAAAAAGTTGGGGAATACCTTGGCGTGCTTATCCAGCGCCTCAGAAAGAAGCATGCCGCTCTGTACATCCTCGTAAACCACCGCAAGAATATTACGGAAGTAGGAGGAATAGGGCTGGTTTTTCAAAATATCCAGACAGTCCAGAATCGGAATGTGGGTGTTGAGCATAATGGAAAACTGCCGGCAGAAGGTGGTCAGCTCATTCATGGATACCTTGCCGGTGCCCAGAGTAAAGAAAGCGGAGGGCGTTCCGCCGGAGTACGGCTTGGCAGACACAAGGAACAAACTCTGCTTTGCCAGCTGCAGGGCCAGGTCTTTTTCGTCTTTGGCGATGAAAACGCCGCGGATCTTTCGCTTTTGGAGGTTGACCGCTGTGTATTTGTATTTCTGCATAAAGCGTCTGTTCCTTTCTTACATAATCAAATTCATCAAAAATCCAGCATACCATGCGATGATGGCGTCGCCTGCAAGCATGGCTATCAATGTGCCCGCCGTCAGGTAAGGGCCGAAGGGATGCTCCGTTTGCTTGTCGGCTTTTTGGATGCGGTTCAGCGCTGACATGACGATAGCGGCCACAACGGAAGCCAGAAGCATAGCCAGTATAAATTTCTGCCAGCCCAGCAGCAAGCCTGCCGCGGCGGCGTATTTTACATCGCCGAAGCCCAGGCCTTCCTTTTTCAGCACGGTGATTGCGCCGTAGTAAAGGGCCAGGAAAATGAGTCCTCCCGCAGCCGCGCCGATGAGATGATCGTACCACGCTGTGCCGCTGTCTGTAAACATGGCGGCGATGCCGCCTGCCGCGACGATCAGGGTAAAGCGGTTATAGATGAGCATGTGCTCCAGGTCAATGAAGAAAATGCAAATCAGCGCGGAGGACACGATGGCGGCGGCGCAGGCATAAACCACGCTGCTTTCCCAGAAAAGCGCCACGGACAGCACCCACAAAACGCCGTTTAGCAGCTCCACCAGCATATATCTGGGAGAAATTCTGCTCTTGCACTTGCGGCATTTGCCTCCCAGCAGGAGATAGGACACCACAGGGATGTTATCGTACCAGCGGAGGCTGTATTGGCAGGAGGTGCAGTGAGAGCCGGGATTTGCCAGGCTCATGTTGTTGGGCAGACGGTAGATCACCACATTTAGGAAACTGCCAACGCACAGACCCAGCAAGCCTGACAGAATGTAAACGCAGATGAGGGTAAAGGTATGGCTGTCCATGGCAATCTACAATCCTTTCCTTAGAAGTTGTTGATCTTATTGAACTGGCGGACATGGAAACCGCCAAACAGCTCCAAATCTCTTGCGAAAGCCGCGGAAGAATCGAAGCTGGCGCCGGCAATCAGCGGCGCGAATTTAACCTTGTTTTCCTCTGCCTCGGCATTGACCATGTCGAACAGGAAATTAAGGGTTCTGGGCATGTTGACATATACCGTGTCAATGGGGCCCTGGGCGATGATGTCGGGATTTCCGGCAATCAAATCCAATGTCCATTTCATGAAAATGCGGAAGTTTTCATACATAAAGCCGTCGCCGTCGGTAGGCGCATCCCGCAGCATGAACTTGGGAAGCTTTCTGCCGCCCCTGCTGGTTGCCCGGGCATCGCTGTCAAACAGCTCGCCGTCCTCGCCGGCGGCGTTGAACTCAATCACATCCTGATTGTCCATGGCGTCTTCGTCCTGCAGCACCTCTTCGCCGGTGATGGTCAGCTGCTTGGCTCTGGCGCGCTCCTTGGCGTTGAGCACCAGCAATTCGCCGCTGCTGTGGTCAAACAGAACATCCTCCGCGGCAAAGCGGGTCTTATAGAGCATGGAGTAGCCGAAGGGGAGGGAATACCTGCCCACGGTTCTGCCCTTGTTCACAAAGGCGAAGCGGGCGGAGCTTTCCTTAATATCCAGAAGCAGGAAAGTGCCGTTTTTCAGCTTGGGATTCAACGCGAAAGCGCCGTTTGCCATGGCGTTGGCGGTAAAGGTGATGTTTTGGATGCCTACGCCGTTGGCGGCGCACACATCAGTGATGCGCTGCAGCAGATCCTTGCGGGCGCCCACCAGACCAAAGGTGGCGGTCTGCTTGTTCTGGGTCATGGGATATGTATGGAGCTTCAGCTCGTCAGAGTTCTTGTAAATGGCGTCAATGGCTAAGTTCAGGGAATTATCCGTAGCCTTTCTGCCCAGGGAGGGAACATTGACGATGTCCGTCAAAAAGACGTGATCCGGCAAAACAAGGGAAACTTTAGCCAAAGAAACATTGGGATTCTTCTGGCGATAGCCCTGCAGGATTCTGTCCAGCTTTTGGAAAAACACATCGTCAAAAGGCTGGCTGTTGTAGCGAACTGCCAAATGGGAGCAGGAATTGCCTCCCAGATGGGCGTAAAAATTGATTGTTTGATTATCTGTGTTGACACAGATGACGGCGGACAGTGCAGAATCAAACATAACGCTGTACTCCTCTCAGTTGTAGCTCCATTGGGTTACGGTGTACTTGCCGCCCTCGTGCTTTAATTCCACGGTGAGCAGGGCGGTGTCGGAATCGGGCAGGGAAACCGTCAGCTTCAGGCCGTTGACGGTTATTTTGTAATCGGGATAGGCGGCAGACCACTGATTTACGTCTTTTCCTGCGGCAGTGGCGGCACAGAAGGATTCGCCGATCTGCTCCAGAATCACATTGCGGGGGATTTCGTCTTCCACGGCCACCTTTCTGCTGTGCTGCAGCAAGGAGGTGGAAAGCACCAGGGTGGACAGGGCAAAGGTCACCACTAAAAGAGTGATGGCCATTTCCAGGGCGATGCCCCGGCGGTCATGCCTAAGCTTATGAAGAAAGGCTTTCATTTACTCCGCGCCTCCTTCCTGGGGCAAAGTGGGGGCAGCGGCAGCGCTGCCTTTGGCGTAGGTAAAGGAATATATGATTTCGCTGCCGGAATCGACAGCGGTGTATGCAAATTCATCTTGGGAAGCCAGAATGGTTACAGTAAAGCCTCTGGCTTTCAGGAGAAACTCCCCGGGATTTTCCGGGTTTTCCTCATAGGGAGCGGTTTTTTGCAAAGCCTGCAAAAAATCCTCCTTGGTCTGGGCGAAACGGAAACAGGCGACGGCGTTGTCAACAGACTCCGCCACCTCCACGGAAATTTCCGTATCCGCTTCCACATTTACAGACATCATAATCATGGAAAGGGCAGAGGCGCTGATGATGGCGATAATCACCATGGCGATGACGACCTCCACCATGGACATACCCTTGCGGCTGCGCAGCATCATGCTCCCACCTCCTCATACACATCCCCGATGTGGGGGTTGAGGGCGAAGGTAAAGGAGCGCTGGATCACGCCGCCGGAGGGGTTGGGCAGCTCATATTCGGCGGTGCAGAAGTAAATGGCATCGCCGGAATGGGACATAACGTCAAAAGTAATGCCGGTTATGGTGTGGATGGGGCAGGAAAGGGGATTGCCGTTAGGAATGGCGGCGGTGAGCCGATCCTCTTCCAGGGTGACGGAGAATACTTCGCCGTCAATGGCGGCGCTTAAGCCGTTTTCATCAGCGGTGATAACGGCGTTTTCTTCGGTGAGCTGATTCAGCCAGCTTTCCAAAATCACTTTTGTAAGCTGACGGTCTTCCATCATTTTTAATTTGGCTGCGCCCACTGTGCCGCGAGCGCTGACCATAGTGGTAAAGGACACAACCAAGAGGGCGACGATGGAGACCACTGCCAGAACAACGCACATTTCCGCCAGGGAAGAGCCTTTTTTAGCGCCCCGGGCAGGGAGAATAAAACCCTTCATGCCATTTGCATCCTTTCTTTCAAAATAATGGGATTCATACCGAAACACCGCAACACCCCAAGAGGTGTTGCGGTGTTTTTGGGTTAAAATGTTGGGCTATGAAAAATAAGCGAATTAGCCGTTGCCGCCAGCGGGAGCAGTGGTGGGGATGGCTGCAACATCAGGCCACTCGTCGGGGTCAGTGGTATCCTTGGAAACGATAACAGTGCCAGCTGCAGTGGGAGCAGTGGCTTCCTTGGTGTCGGACAGCTGACCGTTGAGAACCTTGAAGTAAACAGCGTTGTTGCCGTCGCCGACCTGAACATAGTACTCGTCTTCGACATCTGCGTCCTTGTAGGCGATGTACTGAGTCATAATGCTTCTGGCTTCCTGCAGGTTGGCAGAATCATTGGCCTTGCCGATGATGCCGGAGAAGGTGGGGATCAGAACAGCGGCCAGGATTGCGATAACAGCAATAACGATGACCAGCTCGGTAATGGTAAAGCCCTTGCGGTTTTTCATAATAGTTTCCTCCTTTAGGAAAGTGCGTACAGCCCGACCCGATACGGGTCGGGCTGTAAGTTTAATGCAGTTCAGTACGATAGATTCTCAGTTGGTGATGGTCCAGGCGTCATTTGCCCACACGATGCTCAGATTGCTGTAATTGGTAGTGCCAGTAGAGAACATTCCCTTGATAACAGCGGGATCGGTATTTGCATCGAAGGTCTTGCCGTTGAAGGTGCCGCCCTTAATGACAAGGGTAGAATCGGCGGCGTAGAATCTAAACAAATTAGGATTGGTAGAGGTGAATGTGCCACCTTCGATAACGAGCGTGCCGCCGTGCATAGCGAGAGTATTGCCGGTGCCGCTATAGGTGCCGCTCTTAACGGTTACCTTGGTGTCGTTGTATCCACCAGAACTGGAAACCCAAATTGCTTCACAGAAAACATTGATCGTGCAGTTTTCGACGGTAACAACGGAGTTGCTACCAACATTGATCGCGCTTGCGTGGGTGTTGATTGTTGCGTTGTTGACAGCGCCGGTTGCGCCGCAATAAGCAAGCAGGATCTCTCCGTCGGGGCAATCAAAGGTAGTGGAATCAACGTTCACCACGCCACCTTCTGCCCACACGGCACCATAGCAGAGGTCGCCGTCAGAGTCGATGAAAGCGGCGGAAGCGCTGACGGTGCCGCCCACCAGGTTCAAAGTACCGGCTTCAACCTGGAAAGGAATTGCCTCCAGAGATGCGTTAGTGGAGCCGCCGGAGACAACACTGTTACCCAGGTCGATGGTGGTGTTAGCGTTGGCGTTGTCGAGCTTAACAACATTGTTGTCATCAGCATTGATACTACCGTCGATGTACACAGTCTTCTCACCGTCGCCGTTGATCTCAGTGTTCAGAGCAGTGGTGTCCAGAATGGTCAGCTCGGTGTTGACATTTGCCAGAACAGCCTTAATGGCGTCTGCAGTGGCCTGATCCTTCACTGCGAAGTACCAGGAGTCATCGGGTTCGCCGTAGTTCTCCTTGGCGTGATACAACACCTTGTGGGAATTGTCGGACAGTTCAACCAGCAGAACCTGATTGGTTTCCTTTTCCCATGCCAGATAGCAGCCGTCAGCAGTGGGGTTCATGTTAGCCAGCAGGTAGCCAGCTTCACGCATAGCGTCCAGCGCTTCGCTGAAGTCATCGACCTTGTTGCCGGATGCCTCATACATGGTCAGAGCAGTGTTCAGGTTCTTGGCCATCTGAGTGTCAGCAGAGATGTTGGCCTTCTTAATCAGGCTTGCGAAGGTGGGAATCAGAACCGCGGCCAGAATGGCGATCACAACGATTACGATTACCAGCTCAGTGATGGTAAAGCCTTTTCTGTTTGCTTTCATAATTACCGTCTCTCCTTTTTGAAAAAGAATTTTTTTCAAACCGCCCCTAAAAGCAAAAGGCGGTTTGGCTTAGCCGGCAGGGGATACTTACCGACCTTATTAACACCCTAGAGTATACCAATTTTCTTCCCTTAAGTCAAGTGCTTTCAGTATACATAATGCAGAAAACGCAAAAACATGACTGTTCGCCCGCCGTTTTCCGCCCAGCCGCCCCAGGGAGCCGGGCAGAATCGGTTGGGTTTGAATTGGAGAAATTTGGAAACATATAGGATATATCAAATATACCACATAAACCTATAACAGTCAAGACAAAAGGTATACCATGTATATGAGGTGATATTATGCAAAAAGCCGAAAAAAGAACGGAATTTATTTCTTATCGGACGGATAAGGCAACAAAAGACATTCTGATGCAGCTCGCCGCGGAAAAGAAGTGGAGCATCTCCCAGCTCACCGAGGAAATTGTAAAAGAATGGCTGCAAATGAAAAAGGAAAAAGACTGACCGGCGCGGGTGATCTACCCGCGCCGGTATTGTTATATTATATTATGCAGGGAAATTTTTGTGACACATGGCAGTATCATTCGCCTGCCGCGCAGACCCGGGCTTCAAAATCGGTAATGACCTTGTTTTCCCGGGCG
This sequence comes from Oscillospiraceae bacterium, assembly GCA_017452605.1. Lineage (GTDB taxonomy): Bacteria > Bacillota > Clostridia > Oscillospirales > Oscillospiraceae > Faecousia. The sequence continues at coordinate 4,420 of JAFTMB010000014.1, read as the reverse complement.
GACTCAAAAATGGCCTCCATCAGCTTCATCACCCGCATCACCTGAGCGTGGGTGACAAGCTGGGGTTCTTCGCCCCGGATTGCTTTAACTACGTTGCGGTAGAAGTCCTTGACATCCGCTGTCTGAACGGGCAGGGGATATTTTTTGATGGTTTCGCTGGTGCGGGGCGCCATGGTCTTGGTCAGGCCTGCGGCGGTGACCACCGGGACGGCATCCCGGTTCTCCCAGTCGGAGACCATGACGATTTTGCCCTCCTGGGCGAAATTCTGGATGATGGCGCTGCCGTTTTCGCCCAGCATGTACCACCGGGGCAGGCTGATGAAATTGCTGGTGCCAACCTCCACCACAACGGTCAGGTCGCCTTCAAACTTCAGCGTGGCGGTAAAGCCGTCGTCGCAGTTTTCGTTGGTGACGTAGGAAAGGGTGGCGTAGACGGAAACCAGAGGATTATGGATCATGTGCAGAATCTGGTCCAGCAAATGCACGCCCCAGTCCATCACCATGCCGCCGCCGAATTCCTTTTGATTCCGCCAGTCGCTGGGAATGCCCCGGGAGCCGTGAACCCGGGATTCAATGCGGAATACCCGGCCAAGGGTGTGCTGGTCATATATGTAGCGCAGGGTTTGGAAATCCTCATCCCAGCGGCGGTTTTGATGCACCGTAAAGAGTACGCCGTTGCGCTTGGATGCGTCGATCATGGCCTGCAGGTCCTGGGAAGACAGGGTCACAGGCTTTTCGCAGACCACGTGCTTGCCTGCCTCCATGGCACGGATACAGACATCCCGGTGCAGGTGGTTGGGAATGGCAACAGTGACGATGTCCACTGCGGGATCTGCCAGCAGCGCTTCCAGAGATTCGTAGGCGTGGATGCCCCGTTCCTCCGCTGCGGCGCAACGCTCGGGCTTAATATCGTATGTACCCCGAAGGGACAATTCTTCAATGGCGCTGATGGTTTTGCCATGCCAGGCACCCATGCCGCCAAAACCGATGATGGCAATTCCGGTTTTGTTCATAACGTTTTCCTTGGTGTTTTTTAGATTTCGGGAAGATCCAGCTCGATCTCGCGACCCAGCTCGGCGGACTTGTTGATGCCGTCGAGAATGGCCTGGTTGTAGAAAATCTGGGAGGAGGGAACGGGCGCGGCTGTGCCGTTCTTAATGGCGTCTACGAAGGAGCGGATTTTCAGATCGAACAGATTTCCATTGGTATTGACGATGGGAATCTCGGTCGAGGTTTGCTGGCCGCAAACTTCATGGTACAGCGTCATTGCGCCGCCTACACTGCCGTTCCAGCACTCGGTGGAGGGGATGCGCAGACCGCCTTCAGTGCCCAGAATGATGGTGTCGCCGGGGGTATCCATGTTCATGGCCCATGCGATACGGAAGTCCAGAATGATGCCGCCTTCCAGACGGACAAAGGCTGCGGCAAAGTCATCCACCTGGAACTTCTCTGCCAGCTCGGGCTTGCCCTTGTTGGCGTAGCCGGAGTAGTCGGGGCGGGTGCCGAAGAAGTCGGACTTGTAACCGGAAACCGTCAGGGGCTTGGGATAGCCAATGGCGTTGAGAACCATGTCCAGAGAGTAGCAGCCGATATCGCCCAGCGCGCCGATGCCGGCAGTGGCATCTTCAATGAAGGTGGTGCCGAAGGGCGTGGGAATGCCACGACGGCGGCCGCCACCGGTCTGGATGTAGTAAATCTTACCCAGAGCACCGGATTGGACGATTTTCTTGATCATTTTCATGTTTTCGTCAAAACGGGGCTGGAAGCCGATGGAAAGAACCTTGCCGCTGGCTTTTTCGGCCTTGATGATTTCGACGGCTTCCTCCGTGGTGACGCACATGGGCTTTTCCAGCAGAACATTTATGCCCTTGTTCAGCGCGTAAATGGTACACTCGGCATGGGTGCGGTTGTAGGTGCAGACGCTGACAGCGTCCAGCTGCAGGGATTCGTCGTCCAGCATTTCCTTGTGGCTGCGATAGCACTTGGCTTCCACACCCATCTTCTTGAAGAATTCTTCGGCCTTGCCTTCAACAAGGTCAGCGCCTGCGACGATCTCTACGTCAGGCTGTTTCAGGTAGGACCGCACGTGGGGTTCTGCGATCCAGCCGGTGCCGATAATGCCCACCCGGATTTTTTTGTTGGTGTCGATCTTGGTTTCTACGGTTTCGTCCTTAAAGCGGTTGAGGATGTTTTCTGACATGATGATTTCCTCCTTATAATCCTAATAGGTATTCTGCACTGGCTTTGACGCATTCCATGGGGGTCAGACCCATGCTGGGAGAATCCTGCTCCACGATGTACCACTCAGCGCCGGCAGAATCTGCGGCGTCGATGATTGCGGGGAAGTTCTGCAGTCCCTTGCCCAGAGGCCGGAACTGGAACTTTTCGGAAGCGACCTGCTTCTTGTCGTCATCAATGCCAATGAGGGCGTACATATTCTCCGAGCGGCAACCGGCAAAGTCCTTCAAATGGACAGTGGGGATGCGGCCGGCATACTTGGTCAGATAGGCTGCGGGATCTTCGCCGCCTACATTGACCCAGCAGGTATCCAGCTGAGTTTGCAGATACTCAGGGCCAACGGTACGGTACAGCAGGTCCAACATATACTCGCCGCTTTCCGTTTTTACAAATTCAAAGTCGTGGTTGTGATACTGCATCACGATGCCCCGGTCCTTCAGCGCCTTGCCGATTGCCGGAAGACTTTCCAGGAATTCCGGGAAACCTTCGGTGCCGTAGCGGCACTCCGCGTTCAAATACGGGATTACCACATAGGATACGCCTAATTTTACGTAGCAGTCAATTGTTGCTTCCAGATCGTCTTTCAGCGTCGGATAGGGCACATGAGAAGACAGGGGGACCAGCCCGATTTCCTCGCACATGGCTTTAATTCCCAGCGGATCATGAGAACAAAGGCCGTGGGTGAACTCTACGCCGGAGTAGCCAAAGGATTTTACGGCCTTCAGTGTACCGTAGAGGTCTGCTGCTGCGTCGTCGCGGACGGAATACAGCTGTAATGCGATCTTGTTTTTGTCCATAAATATAGCCACCTTTCCTGAATTGACATGAAATTTTAGAGGTCTATATTTACATTTTAACGAAAATGAGATATAATTCAAGTCATGCAAAGGATAAAAGTAGACAAATATTGCTGTAATTATGGAGAAACGAGATGTTATATGAAATTGAACCGCGAACAGCGGATCTGACAGCCAGCGAACTGCGGAATCTGATCACCATTCCCCATATTCACACCCAGTTGGAACTGATCTATCTGGTGGAGGGAAGCAGCATCGCCCATGCCGATAACGGCGGTTTTCTGCTGGAAACGGGAGGGTTGTTTCTTGCGTTTCCCAATCAGATCCATTACTATCAGGATCAGTCGCCTACCCGGGCATATATGATGATTTTCTCGCCGGATCTTTTTGCGGATTTTGAAAATATTTTCGAAAAGCAGGTGCCGGTAAATGCCGTCTTGCCGGCGGAAAAACTGCCCAAAGATATGCAGAAGCAGATGGAAACAATCCTTACCATTTACCGGTCGGATTTACCCTTGAAAAAGGTTATGATTAAGGGATATCTTATGGCAATTCTGGCAGCGATCCTGCCGGAAATGCCACTGACAAAGGTAACCGCCAATCAGGATACGGTCAAGTCGCTGCTGACTTTCTGCATTGAAAATTATACGGAGCCGCTGACACTGGATATGGTGTCAGAGCAGCTCCATTTGAGCAAGTATTATATCTGTCATGTTTTTAAGGAACGGATGGGTATGGGCTTTGCGGAGTTTCTGAACGGTTTGCGTATCGCCAATGCCTGCCGGGTCATGGAGCAGGGAAGTTCCATAACCGAGGCGGCTTATGCCTCGGGCTTTTCCTCCATCCGCACCTTTAACCGGGTGTTTTCCAAGCGCATGGGCATGTCCCCCAGTGCATACCTGGCAGGGAAAAACAGAAAAGGGTAGTTTTTTGCAGATTCGCAAATGCTTTACCCCTAATAGACGCCGCTTCCTGCTTGAAGGCAGGGATAGATTTTAAGGCACACAGATAAATTTCAACATGTCGAACAGTTCGATAAATTGGAATTTGAATAGCAAGATTTTTTGAGATGTTATTGCTTATTCATAACACGTAGCAAAATGCTCTAAAACCGCCTTAAATAAAGGATTTTCCGCAAACAACTCATTTCATCCCATCGTACGGTGTTACACCGTTTTACCCTTGTGCCGAGAGATAATAAGGGCAAAATCAAGGGCAAGAATCATCAAAATCTTATGTTTTAAATTTGGGAAACGAACTGTTGCAATGTGAATTTACAAATGAATTGAGGACTTATCGTGAAGATATCCAAATTGTTTGCAATCACATTGCAGTCGAAAACCAGACTTATTTTCTTTTCTGTCGCAGAAGTATATAATCTACTG
>JAFTMB010000013.1 GCA_017452605.1 Oscillospiraceae bacterium | reverse complement strand
CGGGAATCGAACCCATGTTACCGCCGTGAAAGGGCGGTGTCTTAACCGCTTGACCAACGGGCCTGGTAGCGGCGACCTGACTTGAACAGGTGACAGACCGGGTATGAACCGGGTACTCTACCAACTGAGTTACGCCGCCATGATGTCAGCAATCGCCGAAATCAGCTTTGTTATTATATCCAAGAGTATATAGTTTGTCAAGTAAAAAATAAACTTTTTTTCGCAGAAAAAGGGGGCAAAACCCCGGGAGGGGGTCAGGGGTGTCAAAAACGGTGACCTGCCTCCAGCAATCGGGTCAGGGCATTGTTGGCTTCCTCGTCGGAAAACAGCTTGGTAAACTGCTTGTCCACCGCCAGCGCCTCCAGGCTCAGCTTCAAAAGACCCTTGTCAGCCAGCGCCTGAAAACCGTCGCTGCAGCGGCTGCCGGAAAGCTGAAAATGGGCAGATTTCATGGCGTCCGCCGGGGAAAGGCCGCGCATACGCACACCCTGGGCAGCTGCGGTTTCCCGGGCAGCTGTCCAGGCGGCGATAAATTTTTCTTCCATATTATTTCTCCAGAATAATGGGGCCGCCCTCTGCGGCCAATGCGGCCAGGATGTACGCGGCGGCATCGTCAGCGGTCAGCTTTTGCTGCTCGCCGGTGCGCATGTTCTTTACAGAGCAGACATTTTCCGCGATTTCGTCTTCACCCAGCAAAACGGCAAAGGGAACGCCCAGCTTGTCGGCGTAGGCCATTTTCTGCTTGAATTTCTTCTGCTCGCCGTAAAGCTGCACCCGAAGACCCTTTTGCCGCAGCCCCTCGGCCAAAGCGATGGCGGGGCCGGCGTTTTCCGTCATGGGAAGCACCAAAGCGTCTGCCGGGGCGGTGGGCAGCTGGGGATTTAAAAGGCCCTGCTCGTCGAGAACATAGAACAGCCGGGTAAGGCCGATGGAGATGCCAACACCGGGCAGCTGCTTTTCAATATAGTAGCCTGCCAGATTGTCATACCGGCCGCCGGAGCAGACAGATCCGATTTCCGGATGATCCAAAAGGGTGGTTTCGTACACCGTTCCGGTATAGTAGTCAAGACCCCGGGCGATGGTCAGATCCACGGCAAAGTTTTCTTCCGGCACGCCGAAGGCGCTCAAATTGGCGGTGACGGCCTTCAATTCCTCCACGCCCAGATCGAACAGCTCGTTTCTGCCGGTATAGCTTTCCAGCGCGGCAATCACCTGGGCGTTGGAGCCCCGGATGGAGATGAATTTCAGGATTTCGTCTGCTTGCTCTGCGGTCAAGCCGCAGTCGTCGCACAAAATGGTGCGAACCTTATCCGCGCCGATTTTGTCCAGCTTATCCACGGTGCGCATGATGTCACCGCTTTTTTCTGACAAATCCAGCATGGCGTAAAAGCCGTTCAGGATCTTCCGGTTGTTCACCCGGATCTGGAAGCGGTTCAGGCCAAAGCCCCGGAACACCTTATAAATAATAGCGGGAATTTCCGCCTCGTTGAGAATGTCCAGCTTGCCGTCGCCGATGATGTCGATGTCAGCCTGGTAAAATTCCCGGAAGCGGCCTCTCTGAGCCCGCTCGCCCCGGTAAACCTTGCTGATTTGATACCGGCGGAAGGGGAAAGCCAGCTCGTTTGCGTGCAGCGCCACATATTTGGCAAGGGGTACGGTCAGGTCAAAGCGCAGAGCCAGATCGCTGTCGCCCTTCTGGAAGCGGTAAATTTGCTTTTCCGTTTCGCCGCCGCCTTTGGCCAGCAAAATCCGGGCATCTTCAATCACGGGAGTATCCAGCGCGGCAAAGCCGTAGGAGGCATAGGTGCTGCGCAAAATTGTGAGCATTCTTTCAAACTGCGCCTGCTTGCCGGGCAGCAGTTCCATAAAGCCGGACAGTGTCCGGGGTTTGATAATTTCCATAATCTATCCTTTCTTTCCTAACAAGAAATTAGGAATCGGAATCGGGAAAAGCCTTCCCGATTTCCAACTCCTAACGAAACATTAAAATTTCGGCTTGCTGTGCAGCATTTCACGCCAATCCAGATCGCCCCGCTGCAGGCCCATAATGAACATTTCCGCAGAGGCGAGATTGGTGGCGATGGGGACATTCTGCTTGTCACAGTGGCGAATGGTTTCAATCATCTGGGCATCGTCCCAGGGGTCGGTGGTGTTGGGGTCGGTAAACAGCAGAACCAAATCAATTTCGTTATAGGCAATGCGGGCGTTAATTTGCTGGTGACCGCCCTGCTTATGGGATAAAAGAAGAGTGATTGGCAGACCGGTATTGTCAGCAATAAGGCGGCCTGTGGTGGCGGTGGCAAACAGATTATGCTTGACCAATACGCTTTTATAGGCGGTACAGAACTGAACCATCAGTTCTTTCTTTTTGTCATGTGCCAAAAATGCAATATTCAAAACGAATCACTCCTTTGTCAGATTTGTTTTTTGGGAATGGGAACGGTGCGGCCCTGAATGCGCTTTGCAATCCGGCGGCAGGCAGCGGTTGCGCCTTCGTCAGTGTAGGCAAACAGAGGAAGACCGAAGGCAGCGGCCAGAGTAACCGAGCCATCGTCGGGCACAATGCCCAGCAGGGGAAGTCCGGTTTCGTCCATCACGTCGTCGATGGTGACACGGATCGCGGAAAGCATTTTTTTGCTAACCCGGTTGACTATGATTCTCACCTGGGCCTTGCCCATGCGCTCTAAGACCTGACCGGCCTGGGCGGCGTCCCGAATGGAGGCGGGACTGGCATCGGTGACCAGAATCACACGGTCGGCAAAGTTGGCGCACAGCTGGAAGCCGGCATCAATTCCGGCGGGGGCGTCAAGGAAAATCCGGTCATATTTTGCCCGGGCGATACGCAGCATATCGTGAAACGCGCTCAGGTCGATATTCTCGGCGGCGCAGTTCATGGGAGCGGTGAGAAAAGACAGGCTGGGGTACTGGGGGTGATGGGTGGCGCTGGTGACATCGTAGCCGCCGCCGCACACATCCAAAAAGGAAAGGGCGCAGGTGTCGGACATAGCCAGGGAAATGTCCAGATTTCGCAGGCCGATGTCGCAGTCGATGCACAGAATCTTTTCTCCGGAGGTGGCCAAAGCGGTGGCGATGGCGGCGCACAGCGAGGTTTTGCCGGTTCCGCCCTTGCCGGACACAATCGCAATTAATTCACCCATGCGCCATTCCTCCTTGCTATATTTTTGTCCATTATAAAGGAATTTCGCACAAAAAGCAATAGCAAAAAGTATTTTTTTGGAAGTTTTTTCGTCAATATATACGAAAGTAGGGGCCTGATGCCAAACCCTTAAGGATATATTTTCCAAACACCGGGGATTGCATGACCTATTCACAAATTATTTACCAAAATCAGCAAATTTCCTCTTGCATTTTTCTCAGGATGTGGTATGATGAATTAGCACTCACAGGAAAGGAGTGCTAAGCTTAGAGATAAATTGCAGGCAATACCTGCAGGCTAAATATTATTGTATGGAGGCAAAGGATTATGAAACTGAAACCTATGGCAGACAATGTGCTGCTCAAGCAAGCTGAGGCGGAGGAGACCACCGCTTCCGGCATCATTTTGGCATCTGCCAGCAAGGAAAAGCCCGCTATTTACGAGGTTGTTTCCGCAGGCCCCGGCACCAAGGATGTGGCTATGACCGTAAAGGCCGGCGACAAGGTCGTGGTTGGCAAGTTCGTTGGCAGCGAAATCAAGCTGGACGGCGTAGAGTACAAGTTTGTAAAGGTCGACGACATTCTGGCCGTTGTGCTGGACTGATTGGGAGGTAATAAGTTATGGCAAAGATGATTGTTTACGGCGAAGAAGCCCGGAAAAAGCTGCAGGCCGGTATCGACCAGCTGGCAGATACCGTTAAGGTTACGTTAGGACCCAAGGGCCGCAATGTGGTTCTGGGCAAGAAGTACGGCGCTCCCCTGATTACCAACGACGGCGTGACCATCGCCAAGGAAGTGGAACTGGAAGACCCCTTTGAAAATATGGGCGCGCAGCTGATTCGGGAAGTTGCCACCAAGACCAACGATGTTGCCGGCGACGGCACTACTACCGCAACCGTTCTGGCTCAGGCTATCAGCCGTGAGGGCCTGAAGAATCTGTCTGCAGGTGCAAATCCCATGGTGATGCGCAAGGGTATCGACAAGGCTGTTGCCGTTGCGGTTGCAACCATTCAGGAGCATTCCGTTCCCGTCAACGGCTCCGATGACATTGCCCGGGTCGGCACCGTTTCCTCCGGCGACGAGGCTGTTGGCGCGCTGATTGCTGAGGCTATGGAAAAGGTGGGCACCGAGGGTGTCATCACCATCGAAGAGAGCAAGACCGCAGAAACCGGTCTGGATGTTGTGGAAGGTATGCAGTTTGACCGGGGCTACATCTCCCCCTACATGGTCACCGATACCGACAAGATGGAGGCTGTCCTCGACGATGCCTACATTCTGATTACCGACAAGAAGATTTCCTCCATTCAGGAGATTTTGCCCATCCTCGAGCCCGTTGTCAAGGCAGGCAAGAAGATGATGATCATCGCCGAGGATGTAGAGGGCGACGCTCTGGCAACGCTGCTGGTCAACCGCCTGCGCGGCACCTTCAACTGCGTCTGCGTCAAGGCTCCCGGCTTTGGCGACCGCCGCAAGGAAATGCTGCAGGACATCGCTGTTCTCACCGGCGGCACTGTGATTTCCAGCCAGCTGAACATGGAGCTGAATGAAACCCAGCTGACCGATCTGGGCCGCGCCCGTCAGGTGGTTATCTCCAAGGACACCACCACCATTGTCGACGGCGCAGGCGCTGCCGAGGCCATTCAGGCCCGGGCGCATCAGATCCGCGCATCCATCGCCACCACCACTTCCGACTACGACCGGGAAAAGCTGCAGGAGCGTCTGGCAAAGCTCAGCGGCGGCGTTGCCGTTATCAAGGTCGGCGCCCAGACCGAGGTGGCCATGAAGGAGCAGAAGATGCGTGTGGAAGACGCACTGAATGCTACCCGCGCCGCTGTGGAAGAGGGCATCGTAGCCGGCGGCGGCACTGCTCTGGTCAATGCCATTGGCGCTGTGGAAAAGCTGGTAAGCAAGCTCTCCGTCGACGAAAAGACCGGCGCCAAGATCATTGACACCGCTCTGCAGGCTCCTATCCGCCAGATCGCCCAGAATGCCGGTGTTGACGGCAGCGTGGTTTACGAGAAGATCAAGAATTCCAAGAAGATTGGCTACGGCTACAACGCCTACTCCGAAGAGTATGTGGATATGATTGCCGCAGGCATCGTAGACCCCACCAAGGTGACCCGCTCTGCTTTGGAGCATGCCGCATCCATTGCCGGCTGCGTGCTGACCACCGAAAGCCTGGTTACCGACAAGCCCGATCCCGCCGCAGATGCCGCTGCCGCAGCAGCTGCCGCCCAGGGCGGTATGTACTAAGATACACGCAAAAATCTCCGACGAGTATTCGTCGGAGATTTTTTATAGATCGGGGCAAAAGCCGTAGGGACCGGCCTCCCGGACGGTCCTGGGAGAAAAAGAGGGAATGGCCCGTCGGGGACGCCGGGCCCTACAAACAAGGGAAAATCAGCCGTTTTCCAGATGGGACTGGATGCGGTCGAAGATCATATCCAGAGCCACCTGATTTTTTCCGCCCTCGGGAACCACAATGTGGGCATATTTCTTGCTGGGCTCCACATAAGCTTCATGCATGGGCTTCACTGTCGCCTGGTATTGCTTCAGCACCGATTCCAGGGTTCTGCCCCGCTTGTTCACATCCCGCTTGATCCGCCTGCAAAGGCGAATGTCTGCGTCGGTGTCCACGAAAATGCGGATGTCCATCAAATTCCGCAGGTCTTCATTTTCAAAAATCAGAATTCCCTCCACAATAATCACCTTTCTGGGCACCAGACGGAGGGTTTCGTTGCTGCGGTTGTGCACTGTAAAATCGTAGATGGGGCACTCCACCTCTGCGCCCCGGCGCAGCTCGGATAGGTGGTAGGCCATCAGACTGGTATCAAAGGCGCCGGGCTCGTCGTAGTTGACGCTGCAGCGCTCTTCAAAGCTTAAATGGTCCAGGCGCTTATAGTAGT
>JAFTMB010000012.1 GCA_017452605.1 Oscillospiraceae bacterium | reverse complement strand
GGTGGCTGCCTTTGGAGTTTAATTCCCCTGCTGATTTTGCTTCCCCTTTATCAGGTTGTCCGTCAGCCCATTCAGTTTATGCTCCATGAAAGCGCAGAGGTTGCCGCCCAGATTGTGGAAGTGGTGAAAAATGCCAATCTGGCAGAAATTGAAGCGATGAAGGAAGCCGGTAAGTCCGCCGCGGAAATTGCCGCTGCCACCTTGTTCGGCGAGAACAACTACTACGACCAGATCGTAGCCATCAGCAACATCGGCCGCTATGCCGAGGCTGTAAAGGCTGCCGTTCCCGAGGTTTCCGCCCGTACCCTGGAGGGCTTGAATCTGTCCTTCCTGGGCATTAACCTGGGCGCGATTCCTACCTTTAACATTTTCGACTCCGCAAACTGGGCCTGGGATTGGGCTCACATCGGCGCATTTTTAGTACCCATTTTCTCTGCCGGCCAGCAGGTGATCAGCATGCTGGTGGCCCAGAGATCCAACAATTCCGTTGTCACAGACGAAAAGGGTCTGCAGGACAAGGAAACCGCAAAGAACTCTCAGGCCAACCAGACCAACAAGATGATGCTGTGGATGATGCCCGCCATGAGCTTGTGGATCGGCTTTACCGTGCCTACTGCATTGAGCCTTTACTGGTTCGTCGGCGGCGTGGTGCGTATGGTGGAAGACATGGTGCTGACCAAGCACTACCGCAAGGTTTACGATGCCGAGGACGCAGTGCGGCTGCAGAAGTATATGGAGCAGCAGGCCATCGAGGAAGAAAAGGAGCGCATCCGGGCTGAGCGCCGCGCTGCCAATCCCGACGGCATTACCGAAAACACCAGCAAGAAAAAACTGCAGAAGAAGCAGCAGCGCTCCGAGGAAGAGGCCCGCGCCGCTGCCAAGAAGGAATATGATGCCAGAAAGGGCATCGCAGAAGAAGAGGAAAGCGTGGAAAAGGAAACGCTGTCCGGCGTTGCTGACCGGCCTTACTGCAAGGGTCGTAACTACGATCCCAACCGTTACAGCAACCACAATACGGAGGAATAATCAATGGAAAAGAGTTTGATTGCCAGCGGTAAAACCGTTGACTTGGCCATTGAAGCGGCCCTGACTCAGCTGGGCATGGATCGGGATAGCGTTTCCGTCCAGGTGATCCAGCGGGAAAAGGCAGGCTTTCTGGGCTTAGGCGCCCAGCTGGCCAAGGTAGAAGTGACCTATGAGGCTCCCGATCCGGCGCCCAAGGTTGCATTAAGCGCGGCTTCCCGGTCCAAGCCCAAGGCAGCAAAGCCTGCCCAGCCCAAGACCGAGGAGAAAAAGGAAGCGCCCAAGGCAGAAGTAAAGAAGGAAGCGCCCAAGGCTGAGGTTAAGAAAGCCCCCAAGGCAGAGCAGCCTGCTCAGCCCAAGGCTGAGAAAAAGCCTGCTGAGCCTAAGGTGTACGCCCCCGCCGCTCCCGGCTCTGTGGAGGAAAAGATTGAAAAGTTCCTGAAGGGCCTGCTGGAGCACATGGGCAGCGATGCTGTGCCCCACGCATGGGAAGTGGAAAAGGGCAACTACAAGGTGGAATTCACCGGCTCCGATCTGGGCTATCTCATTGGCCGCCGGGGTGACACGCTGGATGCGCTGCAGCATCTGGCCAACTACTCCATCAATCAGGGCGTAGAGGGCCGTGTCCGCATCAGTGTGGATGCTGAGGATTACCGGGAAAAGCGGGAAGAAAGCCTGCGCCGGTACGCCCGGAAGAAGGCGCAGCAGGTTCTCAAGAACCGCCGCCGCACCACTCTGGAGCCCATGAATGCCTATGAGCGCCATGTGATTCACGCCAGCCTGCAGGAGATGGACAACATCACCACCCACTCCACCGGCACCGAACCCAACCGTCGGGTTGTCATCGAATTTGTAAGATAAGGAAAAAGGGTCGCCCACCGGGCGGCCCTTTTGATTGCAAAAGCGTGCCATATGTGCTACAATACCGTAAACAAAGGAAACGAGGAATGATTATGTATTACGCAGCGCCAAACGCCACCGTTGTGGGAGATGTGACTCTGGGAGAAAATGTGAATATCTGGTACGGCGCGGTGCTGCGGGGCGACAGCGGCAGCATCTCGGTGGGCGAGGGCACCAACATTCAGGATAATTGCGTGCTTCACGAAAAAACCGCCGTGGGTAAATTCTGCACCGTGGGTCACGGCGCCATTGTCCACGGCTGCAGCGTTGGCGACGGCTGCGTCATCGGCATGGGCGCGGTGATCCTTAACGGCGCGGTGCTTTCTGATGGCTGTCTGGTAGGCGCAGGCGCGGTGGTTACGGGTAAAACCAACGCAGGCCCCGGGTCGGTGCTGCTGGGAAGCCCGGCAAAGGTGGTAAAAACTTTGGATGAAGAAGCCATCCGGGCTCAATATCAGGGCGCGGAGCATTATATCCAGCTGGCAAAGGCGCAGCTTACAGGAAAGAAATAAAGAAAGAGGAAGGCCGTTATGAAAAAAGCTGCATGTTTGATTTTGGCGGTCATGCTTGTCATGAGCCTTTGCGCCTGCGGTCAGGGCGAAGAGAATCAGCCCGGCAATTCTGCCCCGGCAGGCGAATCGGTGGCGGCGACGGATTCCCAGACGGGCGCGTCAGAGCCCACCGAGCTGATACCCGAGCCCAGTTCCGGTGAGTCGGGAATCGATTTCTCCCAGCCGATCTTCCAAGTGCTCTTGGGCAAGTGGAAGATTTACCCGGAGGAAAAGGGCATGGAAAATGTTGCCCAGGAGCTGGAATTCCGCCAGGACTTCACCTGCTCTCTGGACAGCAAGGAATACACCTGGAAACTATTTGATTGGTACGGTCTGGACCCCATGGGAGGCGATCGTATCGACATTGACATTTACGACGCAGACGCGTTTTTGATGCGCCGCAGTGTGTATCTGGCTGCCGACGGCATCGCTGAGCTTTCCGACCTTGGCGCCCAGCCCCATTACAGCAAAGTGGATGGGAACAGCTAGCCGGAGTCCATTCCCGAGGATACCAAGGCACCCTTACCTATATCGAAGCGGAATAATTAAAACGGCTTCCCTTGCGGGAAGCCGTTTTTTAATCTAAAACCTGCATGGGTTTTCCGCAGCAGCGGGGAATCACCTGCCCGGCTTCCACATGAAGCAGCTTGTGGCAGATGGGGCAATAAACATCGCACTCCTTTTCCGCTCTTACCACGGAAATCAGGCCTTCTTTCAGTTCCATAGGTATCCTTTCCGCAGAAAAATCTGCTTTTTGAAAAGGGCAGTGGGGTTTGCCCACCGCCCAAAAATTTTGTTATTTGTGACCCATCATCACATCGGAGATGATTTGCATCACCTTATCATGGCAGCCGCCGCAGCCAGTGGAGCAATGGGTAACCTCTTTTACGCTCTCAAAGGCAGACAAAACATCGTCAAAACTGGAATGCTCGTGCAGCGCGTCCAGAATATCTCCGTAGCTGACCTGCTTGCAGTTACATACGGTATAGTTTTCAATCATAGTAAACACCTCTGTTTTACAAAATGCTTAAAATAAGCTGGTACTATCATACTGTTTGGCGGCCGGGTTTGTCAATGGGGCGGGGAAAATTTTCAAGAAACAGAATCGCCCGGCGAAGCCTGATGAAAGACCTTTGTTCGGTGAAAAATGTCTAATAACAAGAGGTACACGGAAAATCCGTGTACCTCTTTTCAGGTGAAAAACGAAATGATGGAAAGGGATGATCGTGTATTACTTGAAATATCTCTTCAGCAGGCCTTCCAGAGCCTTGCCGTGGCGGGCCTCGTCGCGAGCCATTTCGTGGACAGTGTCGTGGATAGCATCCAGGCCGTTAGCCTTAGCAACCTTGGCCAGGTCGAACTTGCCGGCGGTTGCGCCGTACTCGCAGTCTACACGCCATGCCAGATTAGCCTTGGTGGTGGCCTTCATGTTGGGCTCCAGGTCCTCGCCCAGCAGCTCTGCGAACTTTGCTGCGTGCTCGGCCTCTTCGTAGGCAGCCTTCTCCCAGTACAGGCCGATTTCGGGATAGCCTTCCCGGTGAGCAATGCGGGCCATGCACAGATACATACCCACTTCGCTGCACTCGCCGTTGAAGTTGGCCATCAGCTGCTCGAAGATGAACTTCTTGTCTTCCTCAGAGATGTCGGGGTTGTTCTTTACGGTCTTGGCGTAGATGCCGTACTCATGCTCAGCAGCCAGCTTGCCCTCTTCCATAACCTTGAACTTGGAACCGGACACCTTGCACACGGGGCAAACAAAGCCCTCGGGCATAGCCTCTGCTTCATGGACATAACCGCAAACGGGGCAAACGAACTTTTTCATAATCAATTCCTCCAAATATGTTTTTTTGTTTTTTTATTTTTGTTTTTTAGGATTTCTGACAGTTTCCGCAAAGGCCGGTAAAGCTGAGCTGACAGCCTTCGATGCGGGCGCCGGCGGTTTTACCGGCAGTGGAGCAAAGCTCCTGAGGTACTTGGATATTGCTTAAGTCCTGCACGGCGTCGCAGCCGGTGCAGATGAAGTGGACATGGGGCGCGGTGTTGCCGTCGAATCGTTCGACGCCGTTTACCGTTGCAATGCTTTGGATCAACCCCTGTTTTTTGAAAAGCGCCAGATTCCGATAAACCGTAGCCAGTGAGATGTTGGCATCCTGCTGGCGAAGCTGCTCGTAAATCCAATCCGCGCTGGGGTGAGTATCGGTACTGCAAAGGCATTTCAGGATTGCGTCCCGCTTCTGAAAATGCTTGTTTTGTAGTGCCATAGACACCTCCTAAATGAGAACAATTCTTATTTACATCTAGAATATATCATGGCATCGAAAACTTGTCAACACTTTTTTTGAAAAAATCAAAAAAATTTTTTCGGGGAAGAAAAACTGTATTTTTCCAGGCGTGTCCCTTCATTTTATGGAAAGTTTTTCGGATTGTTTCATCCTTTGCAGAATAAAACTTTACAGTTTGGGTTTTTTGGGTTATATTATAGAGCAAAGGAGGCGTGTCAGTTTATGGAAGATACCAATAAGGAGCTGGAGCGCTTGGAAAAAGCACTGTTGGAAGACGAAACCCTGGTGGGCCTGCCCATCGGCGATGAGGACTTGACGGAGGATTTGCCGGAGGGTCTGCTGTCTGTCGATAACGAAATTTTGGCAGAGGAATTTGAAAAGGCAATGGCCGAAGAGCAGATACCCGAGAAGATGCCGGAAGTATCCGAGCCGGTGATTGACGATGATCTGCTGGATCAGCTGATTGCCGAGGTGGAAAGCGAGGACTTTGCCCCGGAGGAGCCTGCCGTTTCCGATGAAACCATGGTGTTTCACAATTTTCCTTCCCAGCTGGATGAAAATGTGATTGAGTACGGCGAAGCCGAACCTGCAGAAGATGAGGATTTGGAAACCAAAAAGCGGGACGATAAAATCCTTGTGGGATTGATGATCACCGCCAGCGTGCTGTGCCTTGGCATTTTGGGCGTGCTGGGTTACTGGTTGATCGCGTTTCTGTAATGGGCGCTGTCGGTCGTTTTGCCCCCACTCCCTCGGGGCGGATGCATCTGGGAAATGTGTTTGCAGGCCTGATTGCCTGGCTTTCGGTAAAATCCAAGGGCGGAGAAATGGTTCTTCGCATGGAGGATTTGGACACCCAGCGCACAAGCTCGGAGTTTGCCGAAATTCTGCGGCAGGATTTACTGTGGCTGGGCCTTACCTGGGACAGAGAAACCCTGCCCCAATCCCAGCGCGCCCAGACCTATGATCAATATTTTGACCTGCTGAAAAGCAAGGGTTTGCTCTATCCCTGCTATTGCACCCGCAGCCAGCTTCACAGCGTCAATGCCCCCCATTTGTCCGACGGAACCTATGTCTACCCCGGCACCTGCCGCAATTTAAAGGAAAAGCCGGACAGGCTCCCTGCCTGGCGGGTGATAGTGCCGGATAGGCGCTGGCAGGTTTCCGATTGGTGCCAGGGGGAGTACACGGAAAATCTTTCTACCGACTGCGGAGATTTTGTGGTGCGAAGAGCCGACGGCGTGTATGTCTACCAGCTGGCGGTTACTGTGGACGACGGCGAAGCCGGAGTCACAGAAGTGGTTCGGGGCATGGATTTATTAAGCTCCGCCCCTCGGCAGATGTATTTGCAGGAGCTGTTCGGGTTTCCCCACCCCCAGTATGGCCATGTGCCCATGCTGCTCAGCGAGGACGGACGGCGTTTAAGCAAGCGGGACAAGGATTTGGATTTGGGTGTCTTGCGGCAGAATATGACGCCGGAAACCCTCATCGGCATTTTGGCGGCGGCAGCTGGGTTGATTGACAAGCCGGAGGCGGTGTCCGCCCGGGAGCTTTCCAGGGAGTTTTCCTGGGAGAAGCTGAAAAAGGAAGATATTTGCCTGTCCCATCTTACATATTAAAAGGAGAATATTTGCTATGGCAAAAAAACCGGTATTGGTGGTTATGGCCGCCGGCATGGGCAGCCGTTACGGCGGTCTGAAGCAGATTGACCCCGTAGGCAGCTGCGGCGAGGCGATTTTGGATTATTCCTTGTATGACGCCTACGAGGCGGGTTTTGAAACCGCTGTCATCATTATCAAAGAGGCCATTCGCCAGGACTTTATGGACACCGTTGGCAAGCGCCTGGAAAAATGCCCCATGGAAATTCGCTACGCCTATCAGGAGCAGGATAAGATGCTCCCCGCCGGCGTGACCGTTCCTGAGGCTCGGGGCGCCAAGCCCTGGGGTACAGGCCACGCGGTGCTGTGCGCCACCGAGGAAATTGACGGCGCGCCCTTTGCCGTGGTCAATGCTGACGATTATTACGGAAAAGACGCTTACAGAACCATTTTTAACGCCTTAAATGGCCGGGAAGATACCGACATGGCAGAGTTCTGTATGGTGGGCTATCTTCTGGGCAACACAGTAACCGACCATGGAAGCGTGGCCCGGGGCGTTTGCGATGTGGACGACAAGGGATACCTGACCAACATCGTGGAGCGGCTGCGGATTGAAAAATACGAAAAGGGCATTCACTTCACCGAAGACGGAGAAACCTGGGTGGATTTGGCTCCCGATACCTTGGTTTCCATGAATATGTTCGGCTTTACTCCCAGCTTGCTTCGCAGTTTGGCGGAAAGATTCCCGGAATTTTTGGAAAAGGAAGTGCCCCAGAATCCTGCCAAGAAGGAATATTTGCTTCCCACCATTGTCAACAATCTTCTGCACGAGGGCAAGGCCCGGCTGCAGGTGTTAAGCTCTGCTGACAGATGGTACGGCGTGACCTACGCCGCGGACAAGCCCATGGTGGTTGCCGCGCTGAAGGCCATGGCAGACGAGGGAAAATATCCCGTGGGTCTTTGGAAATAAGGAAATGAATATACCGCCGGCTTTTCAGCCGGCGGTGTTGTTTTTCCGGGTTGGCAGGGGGCGACTTTCGTGGTATAATGGGGAAAACGCAAGGGGGTGAAGACATGGCGGTAAAGCAGAAAAAACGGGGCATGGGTCTGCGGATTTTGCTGTGCGCAGGCTTGCTGGCCATTCTTGCTGCCATGTTTCATGCTGTTCCCAAACTGCTGCCATATCAGCTGCCCCCCAGCCCCTACACTGCCGAGGATTTTTATCTTGACGGGGATTTTCTTGCCTGCTCCGCCGCCAAAACCAGCCTAGGCATTGATGTATCCCACCACCAGGGGGAAATCGACTGGCAGGAGGTTGCCGATTCCGGGGTGGAATTCGCCTTTATCCGCCTTGGCTACCGCACTCTGGAAGCCGGAGAACTGAAGAAAGATGACCGGGTGGAAGAAAATCTGAAGCAGGCAAAGGAGGCAGGCCTTCAAATCGGCGCCTACTTTTACTCCCAGGCCATTTCCGTAGAGGAGGCCCGGGCGGAGGCGGCGCTGGCGCTTCAAATCCTGAATTCCCGGGAACTGGATTTACCTCTGGTGTTTGACTGGGAGCTGGAAACAAGAAACGCAGGCATGAAAAAGGAACTGGTCAGCCGATGCGCCATCGCCTTTTGCCAGGCGGTAGAGCAGGCCGGATACCAAAGCATGGTTTATTTTAACGCCCACCAGGCAGAAAATCTGATGGATATGCAGCTGCTGGAAGACTATCCCTGGTGGCTTGCCATGTATGATGTAAGCGCGCCCTTTCCCTGCCGCATGGATGTGTGGCAGTACACCTGCACCGGCCGCGTTCCCGGAATTAAAGGAAATGTGGACATCAATCTCATGTTCCTCAAGAACTAAAAAAGCCGCCCGATGGGCGGCTTTTGTTGGTTATAAAGGACTTTGTTTGATTTTGGCGAAGCGCCGGGGATATTGGGCAGGGGTGTGGGCAATTTTCCGCAGGACGATGATGCTGTGATTTGCGCCGTCAATGTGAAAATCCCGGATTTCCTCCACCTTAAGACCCAGCTTTTTCACAGCGCCTTTGGCTTCTTCCAGCTCTTCCCGGGCGGCAGCGCCTTTCAGCGCCAGCACCGCGCCGCCGAGCCGCACATAGGGGGCAGTCAGCTCCAGAAGAATGTTCAGCCGCGCCACTGCCCGGCTGGATGCGTAATCAAAGCTTTCCCGGTAGTCTTTTACCGCCTCTTCTGCCCGGGCGGTGATGCACCTTGCCCGAATTCCCAGCTGAGGCAGCACGCTTTCCAGCCACTGCATCCGCTTGCCCAGAGAGTCCAGCAATGTCACCCGGGCTTCGGGGCAGGCGATGGCGGCGGGAACACCGGGGAATCCGGCGCCGCAACCTACGTCAATCAGGCTTTTCCCTTTTAAATCGGCCACCTGCAGCAGCGTAAGGGAGTCCAGCAAATGCAGCTTGGCAACGGCGGCAGGCTCGGTGATGGCTGTCAGGTTCATCACCTCATTCTGGTTCACCACCGCCTCTGCGAAAGCGCACAGCTTATCTGCCGTTGCTTCGGAAAGGGGGATGCCCAGCTCCCTGGCGCCGGCGGTTAAGGTGTCTTTCATCCTGCCGCGCCTCCTGTGATGCTGTCGGTCAAATCCACCTGGTTTTTATCGGTGGGGTCAAATTTGATTTCCTCGTCCTTGTGGGCGGGAATATAGATTTCCTGGATATACCAGCTGACCAGCAGGTCATGGACTTCGGTGTAGGATTCAATGCCGCTTTCGTCGCCGCTGACTTTGATATAGGTGTCGTTCAGGCTATCTGCCAGGTTGGTGGCGGATTCGTTGCGGTTGGCGAAATAGAAGTTATCGTAACGATCCAAATCAGCCTGCATCACCGTGTTGACGCCGCCAGCAATCTCCTCCGCTGCGGCGTTGGAGCTGGTGGTATTCAGGGCGATCAAAGCGTTGTAGCAATATTTATAGGCCATAAAGTAGCCTGCGTAGCGGAAGGTGGGGTCGGTGTTGGCATCGCAGGCCAAAAATGCCGCCAAATTGGCATCCCGCTCCAGCGTGATGCACATTCTGTGGGCCATTTCATGGCACATGACAAAGGGCATCGCCGTTACCGGGGTCTGGGGATTGACGGCAGCCTCGCCGGTAATGCCCATGGTTACGCCTGCAATTCCCATGGAGGTGTACATATCCGCCCAGCCCAGCTTCTTTACCGGCACAGTCGACCCGGCGAATACGGACATATATTTTTCGTAGGTCAGGGTCTTAAAGCCATCGCCTGCTTTTTCCGCCAGCTCCTCAAAGGTGGGGTAATCCGGTTCGCCGTCGGCGGTGCGGGGCACCTGCATGGCAAGGGCGCCGGCAATGTCACGGAAATAGGTGGTGGCTTCTGCCAGCTCGGTGGTATTGAATTCGGTGACTTCCAGACGAATATCGTCAGCCAGCGGGCCTGCGTAGGAGTTCAGGCCGTAAAGACCGGTGTGCAGGGCGAAAATAGCAGCCGCACCGGTGAGCACCCAGCCCAGCCACTGAACAAAATTCCAGCGCAAAAGAATCATCACCACGATGGAAGCGAGGACAATGACAATCAGCAGCACTGCCAGCAGCTGCCAAAGGCAGACATCAATGCCGCTGCTCCATTGGGCAAGACTGGTTTGCACCAGCCGGGTCATATACGGATACACCATATCCACCAGCGCCGTGTGGGATTCAGCAAAGGCCATTAAGGCCCAGGTCAGCGCGCCGATAATGCCGGCGGCAATATAACCACGCCAGTATTTCAAAGGAAAACCCTCCTTTATCAGCTTGTTAAAAGGACATACTTTGTCTTAGTATAGCACACTTTTTCTCGTTTGTCTGCCCCAAATCATAAATTTTTCGTAAACGAAAAAAAGATGCCGCGGCGCGCAGCGCCACGGCGGTGGGTTTTTCGGGTCAGTACTGCAAAAATCGGCGCAGCTTGTCCTCGGCCCGGTGCAAAGTCCGGCACACCGTGGATTTGCTGACGCCCCGCTCCCGGGCGATGGCGGGAATGTTCTGACCCTGAAGATAGTAGGCGGTCAAAGTCAGCCGCTGGAGCTCTGTCAGCTCCTCCCGGATGACCCGTTTCACCCGGTTCAGCTGCACCTGCTTTGGCAGCCGTAGGGACGCGTTGCCTTCAAAGTGTGTATTTCTTGCTGCGATAGTACCCTTTTTCATAATAACGCTCCGTTAATTCCGCCAGCTCGTTCATCTGGGTCAGCATGGGCGTCAGCTCCGCAATTCGCCGCTTGATGTGCCAAATTTCCTCGGCTGTCTTGGCCTGACAAAGCAATCGGCGCAGCAGACTCAGCCGGGCGCTTAAAAGTGCTGCCGATTCCCGATAGCCGGCGCTCAGCTCCTTAAGTGTCACGTGACCTGCGCAGACACCGCAGGCATTGACATCCGGGCAAGTAGCATTCTGCCCCGCAATCCGGGCAGAGCATGGCGGGTTTGCTGCTGCCCGGGTCTATGTATAGGATTGGCTGAATGGATGAATCCATAGGCATCTCCCTCCTTTTGTTTCCGCGTCCCGAAAAAAACATACTACACAATTTGTGTGATGTCCGTCGAATTGTGTAGACGGTATTCTTTCGTCTGTTTTTTTGAAAATATTTGTGCTATACTGAAACAAAACCTTGGAAAGAGGGGAAAAACTATGTTAGGTTCCAGAATTGCCGCCCTGCGCCGGGGCGCGGGTATGAGTCAGGCAGATTTGGCCCAAAAACTGAAAATCAGCCCCAGCACTGTGGGTATGTACGAGCAAAACCGACGGGAGCCATCTGTGGAAATTCTGGCCCAGCTTTCCCGGGTGTTTGGCGTCAGCATTGATTTTTTGGTCACGGGCAAAACCGCCAGCCAGCAGGAGCAGGAGGCGATCACCCAGCTTCTTTTGCAGCGGGTGGACTTGGCGGATGGGCAGCTTTCCGCCCGGCGGGTACGGCCGTTTTCCCGGCAGGAGCTGGCGGTGCTGTTTGCCGCTATGCTCATGGACTCTTGACGAAAACGCGTCCTTTGGGTATGATAAACCCGGAAAGGCGGGTGCCGTGAAGTGGATGATACATACTTTATGAAAGAAGCATTGGCTCTTGCCCGGGAGGCCGGGGCGGAGGGCGAGGTGCCGGTTGGCTGCGTGGTTGTACGCGGCGATGAAATTGTAGGACGGGGACGCAACCGCCGGGAAAAGGAGAAGAACGCTCTGTGTCATGCGGAGCTGGAAGCCATATCCCAAGCCTGCCAAACCCTGGGCGGTTGGCGGCTGTGGGAGTGTACCTTGTATGTAACCTTGGAGCCTTGCCCCATGTGCGCCGGCGCCATTGTCAACGCCCGGATTCCCAGAGTGGTCTACGGCGCGTCGGACGCCAAATGCGGCGCTGCCGGCTCGGTGTGCAATCTGTTCTCCATGGCCTTTAACCATCACCCGGAGGTAGAAAGCGGGGTTTTGGAGGAAGAGGCGGGACAGCTTTTGCAGGAATTTTTCCAGAATCTTCGTGTGGAGCTGAAAACCCGACCCAAATGGCAGAAAAAATAAAGATAACCGCCCAGTCGTTATGAGATGCGACCGGGCGGT
The DNA here is from genome assembly GCA_017452605.1 of Oscillospiraceae bacterium. Lineage (GTDB taxonomy): Bacteria > Bacillota > Clostridia > Oscillospirales > Oscillospiraceae > Faecousia. Next base: position 917 of record JAFTMB010000012.1, on the reverse strand, counting down.
TTTTTCTTGACAGCTTAACAAAAAGCCTCCCCTGTTTAAGGGGAGACACGCTATAACGGAAGATTAACCCTCTTGCTTTTCGCAATCCTTTCCGTCAAAGGGAATTTTGCCGTTATCACTCTCAAAATCCCGGATACATTGACGAATCAGATGCAGAATCTGCCCGTTTCCGGAGCGTCCTTCATACTTTGCAATATAATGGAGCTTGTAGTGCAGTTCCGGGTCTACTTCGATTCCCAAATGCTTGTTTTGTTTATTTCGCATATGCCACCTCAAAATATCTTTATTTAAGTATATTTTAAGATGAACTTATGCTATACTTGTGGAAGTATACTTAAAATAAGTATACTAATTTTACCGGGAGGAAAAGGATATGGCTGAGTTTTGCTTGGATTGTTGGAATAAGATCAACGACACAGAAGACTCCAAATGGAGATATGCGCTATCCTGGAGTCGGGAGCTGTGTGAGGAATGCGGTGAGTATAAACGAGTAATTGTAGTAGAACGATTTTGGTCGCGGACGCAAAGACTGTTAGAAGAAGCAATAGAGAACATGAAAAAGGGGTAGGCTCGCCTACGGCACAAAAAATGTAGGGCCCGGCTTCGCTCGGTTGGCCTTTCAAGTCCCGTCTTCCACAAAGGCCCATATAAAAAAGAGAGCAGCTTTTGCTGCTCTCTATTGTATGGGGTGGATGATGTGACTTGAACCCACGATCTTCAGAGCCACAATCTGACGCCTTAGCCAACTAGGCCACACCCACCATATTCAATTTAGCTGAATGGCACGCCAGGAGGGACTCGAACCCCCGACCTACTGCTTAGAAGGCAGTTGCTCTATCCAGCTGAGCTACTGGCGCATTTCTATGGAGCGGGTGACGGGAATCGGACCCGCGTATCCAGCTTGGAAGGCTGGTGTT
>JAFTMB010000011.1 GCA_017452605.1 Oscillospiraceae bacterium | reverse complement strand
GTAGCCATCGCACGGCGCGGCGGCTGCTCTGCAACCTTTGACCAGCTGAACAAATATTTCACCATTTCCGGTATGCCCGTTGCCTCCAGCCAGTACTGGAACAGTGTTCACGGCGGCGCCCCCGGTGAAGCCGAGCAGGACGGCGAAGGCCTGCAGACCATGCGGGTTCTGGCAAGAAACATGGTGTTCCTCATGAGATCCATCGCCCTGGGTAAAGAAAAATTCGGTCTTCCTCAGCAGGAAAAGCGGATTACCACCAACTTTATTTAATGAAACGGTGCGGACGAAAATTGTCCGCACCGCTTTTTTATTTCAGTAAATCAAGAAGTTCCCCGCAGTCAGCCATCACATAATCCGGCTTATCTTCGGATGCATCGAGAATTTCCTTGGTGGTTTCCCCGCTCATGACCAATATGGTCTTCGCACCGGCGTTTAAGCCGCTTTTAATATCGGTGTAAATCCGGTCGCCAATGACCACCGTTTCTTCCGGTTTCGCGTCCCATTTTTCCATGGCAAGCTCAGGCATCAAGGGCGAGGGTTTGCCGATGACGACGGGCCGCTTTTTGCTGACATTATATAACATATCGCAAACACTGCCGCAATCCGGTACGCTGCCAAATTCCGTGGGGCAGACATAATCGGGATTGGTGGCGATATACGGAAGCTCCGTGGTGCAAAGCATTTTGGATACATCCTCCAATTTCTTGAAGGTAAGCTCCGTGTCAAAGCCCATGACGATGCACTCGGTTTTGAAAATATCCTCGGTTAGAGAAAAGCCCTCTTTCTTAAGCTCCTCTTTCAAGGATGCCGTTCCGCAGACATAAAGGGTCTTGCCGGGGTGGTTCTTTTTCAGATAATACGCCGTGGCCTGGGAAGAAGTGAGAAAATCCTCTTCCGTAGCAGCAATTCCTAATCTTCCCAACTTTTCGACATAAGCAGATACGCTTTTCGAGGAATTGTTGGTCATGAACAGATATCGTCCGCCCCTTTTTCTTACGGTTTCCAGCAGTTCCTTTGTGAAGGGGAATAGCCGGTCACCCAGATACAGCGTGCCGTCCATATCAAATAAATACAGCTTTAATGCTTTTAACTTCTCCACCGGTCTTCCCTGCCTTTCAAAATAACTTACACGGATATTTTAGAAGACGGCAGCATAATTGTCAATCATCATATTTGCTCCAGAAGCTTGAAACTGTAGCCTCATATCTGCCGGGGTCTAAATAGTAGCACATGCCGTGGTCGGCCCTTGGAACAATTAAAAGCTCTCTTGGACCTTTGCAGGCGCCAAAATTTTCATAGGACATACGAACCGGAACAAAGCAATCCTCCTGCCCATGGGCAAGGAGCACCGGCACAGTGGTGTTTTGCAGAGCGTGAACGGTAGAGTACTCGCCCGCTCCCGCCTGAAACCGCTTTTTACACAGATTATCAATGGCCCTTTTGGGCACCGGTAATCGCATATTCAGATTATTTTTGATGACATGATTTCCAATATCCCGAATGGAAGTAAAGCCGCAATCGGCGATAATCCCTTTCACCTGCTGAGGCAGTTCCAATTCTGACGCCATCATAACGGTGGTTGCTCCCATGGAAATGCCAGCCAGGTAAATTGGAAGCTTTCCCTGGGTTTGCTTAGCGGCCCACTGGGCCCACTTTTGGCAATCGAAGCGTTCCAGCACACCAAAACCGATGTACTCTCCCCCGCTTTCGCTTTGCCCCCGCTGCTCGGCAAACAGAACGCTGCACTTCTGATCCTTAAAAAACGGAAAAACCATTCCGAAATCATGATGCCAGCTGGAGCGCCAGCCGTGCATGGCAACAATCACCCGCCTGGCGTTTTCCGCTTGATACCAATGCCCCACCAGCTTAATGCCATCGTCTGCGGTGATGGTCACTGTTTGTAATTTTTCTTCTTTTAATGCCTCGCCCTGGGTTTTAAGGTACAGCTCAAATGCATCATTTCCCGTTGAACCTCTGACACGGTCTCTTTTCTTTGGATTGTCAATATCCGGGCATTTTCTGTCGAATGCGATTTTTCCCAACTGATTCACTGCCGCCATGTGGGCAATACCAGCGGCAAGTATCCCTGCCGCAGCGATGGATGTGCCCACGGCAATCCGAATGGTGGATTTTTCCACACAACCACTCCTTCCTTATCTAAAATATTGCCACAATAGGAAAAAGGTTATGCAGAAAAAATGGGCCTGACCTAAAAGGTCAAGCCCAAAATTTTTATACTCTTCTGCTGGTTAAGCTTTTGGCAAGGCAAGCCATGGCATCGTGGTCAGGAAACACTTCCAGCGCCTGTAAGGCGTAATCGGTGTATTTTTGCACCAACTCCTCGCATCTTTCCAGCCCGTAAAGACGAACAAAGGTATTTTTCGCAGCATCAGTGCCAACGCCCTTGCCCATTTCCTCCTGGGTGCCGATGACATCCAGCATATCGTCGCGAATCTGGAACGCCAGACCCAAGCCCGCAGCAAACTGGCAGGCAGCGTCAAACTGCTCATCGCTTGCATTACCTGCTATCGCGCCCAAGGCGCAGGCTGCACGAATCAGCGCTCCGGTTTTCCGGCTCTGAATGTCCAGCACCTCCTGCTCGGTAAGAATCCGCTCCTCGCTCATAATGTCCAGAACCTGACCGCCCACCATGCCCAAAGAGCCGGCGCACTCGGAAAGAATTCCAACGGCGTCCGCCATGCCTTTCCCCGGGATTTCCGCTGTGGATAACACAGCAAATGCATCGGTAAGCAGCGCATCGCCTGCCAGGGTTGCCAAAGCTTCGCCGTAAACCTTGTGATTTGTGAGTCTTCCCCGGCGGAAATCGTCATTATCCATGCAGGGCAGGTCATCATGAATCAGGCTGTAAGTATGCACCATTTCCACAGCTGCGGCAAAGGGTGCTGCCTTTTGCCAATCACCCCCGCACATACGGCAAAATTCATAGGCAAAAATGGGGCGCAGGCGTTTGCCTCCGGCAAGGAAGCTGTAGCTCATGGAATCAAACAGTTTATTCTGAGGTTCGTCGGAAAAACGAGCGTACCAATCCTTATAGAACTTTTCTACATGATCGCGGTAAGCATCAAAGCGCTCTTTATAAGCTGTCATCTGCAAACTCCTCCATCACAGGATTGCCGTCAGCGCCGACAGATACCTTTTGAATCTGCAGCTGCGCCTCCTCCAAAAGCTTGGAGCAGTTTTTTACCAGCTCCGTACCCTCCTGAAACAGCTTCAGCGACTCCTCCAGAGCCACCTCTCCCCGCTCCATGCTGCGGACAATTTGCTCCAGCCGCTCCATAGATTCTTCAAATGTCATTTTATTCTTACTCATGGCGATTCTCCTTTGCCTCTAAAATTCGGGCATTGAATGTTCCGTCGCTTAAAGAAACACCTACGGTGTCCCCTGCTTTCACCTGCTGAATGCTTTTAAGCACCTCGCCCTTTTCCGTCTGCACCATGGCGTAACCCCGGGTCAGTACCTTTAGGGGGCTCATGGCGTCCAGCTTGGCGGTAAGCTCCACATAGCGTCGTTGTTTGTTTTGAAAGATTCGATTGCCGGATGATAACAGCCGGGTCTTCATCAGTTCCAGGTTTTTCTTTCTTTGATGGAGATACCCCTGAGGACTCTGCAGCGCAGGGCTGGATGACAGCACCGCAAGATGCTGCTTGGCAGACTTTACCTGACGGGAAAGGGCGCCTGTCATGGCAGAGTGCATGCTGTCAAGCATTTGCAGGAGATTATCCCGGTCAGGCACAGCCAGCTCCGCGCCGTTAGAGGGCGTGGCGGCCCGCAGGTCAGCTACATAATCGCAAATGGTAACATCCGGCTCATGACCCACTGCGGAAATAATAGGAATCTCCGATTCATATACCGCATAAGCTACCTGCTCATCGTTAAACGCCCACAAATCCTCAATAGAACCGCCGCCCCGGCCCACAATCAGCAAATCCGCCAGCTTATGAAGGTTGGCGTATCGGATTGCGCCGGCAATTTCCTGGGGCGCTTCCGCGCCCTGAACACGGACAGGAAGCAAAAAAACCCGGCACATGGGATAGCGCTTATTGAGAATTCTCAGCATATCATGAACCGCCGCGCCGGCTTCACTTGTGACGATGCCAATTATTTGCGGATACTTGTGTATGGGTTTTTTGTGGGCAGGGTCGAAAAGACCCATTGCGGACAGCTTCTTTTTCAGCTGCTCAAAGGCGGCGTGCAAGTCGCCAATTCCGTCCACCGTCATAGCCTTGCAGTAAAGCTGATACGCGCCATCTCTGGGAAACACGGTGACATTTCCCATGGCAATTACTTTCATGCCGTTTTCCGGCTTAAACCGCAGACGCAGGGCGTTGCCTTTAAACATTACGCATTTCAGCGCGCCGCCCTCATCTTTTAGTGTAAAATAATGATGCCCGGATGGATACAGCTTATAATTGCTGATTTCGCCCCGCACAGCAACTTGGGTAAGCACCGGGTCAGCATCCATTTTTGAGCGGATGTATTCATTGAGCTGGGTAATGGAAATCGTCTGCATATTACCCCTCCTGAAACCGCTGGGCAAGCACAGCGACGCCCATAGCGTTGTCGGTTGAATACTCGGGCTTGGCAAAAACACCGTTAAGCGGCGCTGTCAGCTCCCGGAGCATGGAGTTGGATGCCACGCCCCCGGAAAACACTACTTCCAAACCGGGATACACTTTTCTTGCGTTTTCTGTGGCCCGAATCACTGCCCGGCAAACGCACATAAGGGCAAAAGCCGCCGTATTCTCCGGGGTGTTTCCCGCAGCAAAATACTGCTGCACCTTATTCTGCACCCCGGAAAGAGAAAACTCCATATCCGGGCATTTAACCTGAAACACATCCCGCTTGGAAGCGTTCTTACTTAACGCATCCAAGTGCTTTCCTGCTGGAAAAGGCAAATCAAGCAGCTGCCCGGTTCTGTCAATGAGCTGACCGGCGGAAATATCCGTCGTGCCGCCAATGCGCTGGCATCGGACATTCTTCCCATCCGGCTCAACCAGCAATAGCTCAGTTGTTCCGCCGGAAAGGTGCCAGGCAAGGTGGGGCTTGTCCATCAAATCCATCCTATCCGCGCTCCAAAGGGCGGCGGCCACATGTCCTTGCTGATGAGATACCTCATGCAGCGGAACATGGAGTGCGTCGCTTAACATCTTGGCGTGAGAATAACCCACCATAAAACAAGGCATATAGCTTCCCTCCACCGCTCTTGGTCTGGTGGAGACCGCAACTGCGGTTACCAAATCCTTGTTAACATGGGAAAATAGCCTGCCGGAAAGCTCCGGCAGGCTTTTGGTATGGTGAAATACGGCATCGGACTGACGAAGACCCAGCTCGCCGGGCTTCACCGGCAGCAGCTTGGAGCAGTTCACCCCATCTTGTCCATCCAGATACGCAATTGAAGTTGTATAGTTACTGGTATCGAAACCAATTACACTCATTTTACTTCCTCAGCAGTTAAGCTACGGGCGAAAGAACCCAAAATACCGTTGAAAACTGAGCCTGTATCGGCGCCGTAATACTTCTTGGCAATTCGAACAGCTTCAGAAACGGCAACGCCGGTAGGAACATCCTCTACATAGAGAATCTCGTAAATAGCAAGCTGCATCACAGACCGTGCAAGCCGGGAAATCCGGCTGACATCCCAGCCGATGGAATACTTGCTGATTTCGGCGTTCAGCTTTTCAACCTCATCGCAAACGCCTGCAACCACGCGGTGCATATAGGCAACCTGACGCTTGTCGGGCCGGTCTTTATACACATCGTTTTCCTGCCCCAGAAGCTTATAGTACTCCTCCTGCAGACGGTCGGCAATCAGCTGCTCAGACGGCTGCAGAGTAAAGGTCTGGGAATAAATCAAATGAACTGCCAGTTCTCTGGCGTCTGATCTGGTCATATCGTTCCCTTACTGACGGACGATGCCGCAAACATTGATGTTGACGCTGACGGGTCTGACGCCGGTCATGGACTCAATGGCAGAATAGACATTATCCTGAACAGCCTTGGCAACCGCGACCACAGTAGAGCCGTAGGTGATGACGATGTTGCAATCCACGCTGACTTCGTTGGCTTCGCTGATAGTAATTCTCAAATCCTTGGACCACAGCTTCTTGGGGTCAACCGCAGACTTACCGCCGATGCTGACAACGCCTTCCACATCCTTAGCAGCCTGGGTAACGATGGCGGCGATCACTTCTTCGGAGATCATAACAGTGCCGTTTTCCTGAGCCTGGGTAATATATTGTTTCATCTCTGCCATGGATAAATCCTCCTGTTTCAACACATACCTATTTCGGCATGATACTTTTTTATAGTATATCAAACCGACGGAAATAAGTCAATCTGTATTATTCTGCGCAATTATTAAGATAAATGAAAATCCTGCTGCGAAAATACGCAGCAGGATTTCTTTTACTGAACCTCAACCACCCGAATGTCTTCATAATCAAGCCCGGCCTGGGTGATGACAATATCGGCAATCACAGCAACATCCGTCTGCTCCATGCCGTTTTCCGGAGATGCGACAGCAACGCTGATACCATTGTCGGACATATAGGCCACACAATCGGCGTAGCCCTTTGCAATCACCAGGCTTTCAATCTGGGCTTCACACAGAGCTGTCTGCACGATTTCTTCCAGCTTTTCACCGGAAACCTGAACATCCGCGCCTTCACCGTAGGCCATAGCCTCCTGCAAAAGCTCCACAGCGCTGTCCCGTGCCTGCTGGCGGGAAAGACGGACAGCGGCAAAATAGTCAGAAATGGTGTCTTCCCCCATGCCGCCGACTTCCAAAAGCAATCCGTCTTCCGCCATAACCTTCTCAGAATCCAAAACATCTGTCAAATTGTCAACGGTTTTATCGTTGGTAAACATCCAGTTCATGTAAATACCCGCGCACACCACCACAAGCACAGCCGCAGCGATTAAGTTTTTCTTCCAGTTGTTCATAATAATTTCCTCCCAATTATTTCATTTTTAGCACTGAAATACGATCCGTTCCCAACCCGGTTAACTTAGCGACCGCCTCAATAATGCTCAGCTTGACAGTCGCTTTTCCGGCGCCCTGACACACAACAATTACCCCCTGATAGGATTCAGGAATCACCTGCTGCACCACTGCCTGCTGATTTCTTTGGGAATCGGTGATAATTACCGTTTCATATTTATATGAGCCGTCAGCCCTTACATCTTCGTCCTGCTGAAAAATCTTTTCCTCGCCGGAAGAAAGCGTAACCATTACAGAAACCTTCCCCGCGCCTTCGATTTTGGATAAGATTTCCTCCAAACGCTCCTCCATATCCGGAGAACACTCTTCCTGCGTCGTTATCGACGTTGATACGGCGCTTTTTTCTCTGCCCGGAATCAGCATCAACGCAATTCCTACCGCCAGAATCAGCAACGCAAACTTGTATTTCTGCCAGAAAGAAACTCCCTTTTCTTTCAGGGCTACCCAATCCATTTCTGGTCCTCCTTCGATATTCCAATATTATCCGCAATCCAAGCTGACAGCAGCTGCTTATCATACGGCGAAATACTCCCGCTTATGGTGACAAACTGCGGAACACAAAGCGCACTATCATCTAAGACAACCGACACCTCCACATCCGAGCCTAAGGATTTCGCTTTGTCCAAGATATATGCCCGTGTCTGCTCCATTATGACTTGCTTGTACTGCTCATTCACCTGATGGAGTCCTTCCTGAGCTGCTGCATTGGCATCCGCAGAAAAGGAAAGCTCCCATTTGTCCCAATCCGTAAGGGAAAGGTTTGCAGCCGGGGCAGCCACGCATAGAATCATAAACACGCCGCAAATCACCTTTATCAGCCCTGCATGCTTGCTTTTCACCCCGGGAATTTGGGATAAAATGCTGTAAATCAGCGCCGCGCCCACAACGCATAATACAAACTGACCAAGGCTTTGCATTATCCCATTCCTTTCATAAAGCAAATCATGCTGATTAAAAGCAGCATGCAGCAAGCGCCGGTCATGGCAAGGAGCATTCCCATGGCTTCGGAGAAATTCTCCACCACTCCGGCTATCTGCTTAACCCCAAAGCACTGGCAAATTACGGCCGTTAGCTTCAGTATCAAATAGGAAATGCCTATCCTTATAAACGGGGAAATCCAAATGGCCAAAATTGCCAGCATTCCGTAAACGCCAACAGCGTTTTTTGCCATTCCCGCGCCAACGACAACAGCTTCCGAAGCATCCGATAAAATTCCACCTACCATGGGAATCATGCCGGACATAGTCAGCTTAGTGGCTTTGACAGCCGCTTCATCGGACGCGCCGGCAACAACGCCGGTGATACTGATATAGCCGGTAAAAATGTACATGATGATTTTCAAGCCCCAGCTGACCAGCCACTTCACAAAACCCTGGAGTTTTTTCAGCATCTCCTGTCCCGTTCCCTTACTGGCTACTGCCAAAGCAAGAAAGATGTAAACTAGCGGAATCAGCAGCTTTGATATAAGCGAGCTTAACACCGAATCAAACACCGCCGTACCCATATAAAGCGCCGTTGAGCCGGTGATGCCGCCTTGAGCAGCTAAAGCTGTGGTCATCACCGGAAGCAGCAGCTTTCCGTATTCACTCAGTTCAACAACCGTCTGGCTGGCGCAGGTAATCAGGGATTGGGTTTGATTCAATAGCAGAAGTGCCGCAGCAATCACCCCTGCCAGCTCCACTGCAGCCACCGGCTTACCCGGGGTGCTATGAAGGATTCCTGCCAGCATGGATATGGCTGTCAGGCTCAGACAGAGCCCAGCCGCCTGGCTGATTTGCGGCTCTGCTTTCTTCACCGCCCGCTTAAAAAGCTCCCATAGGTCCTCTCCAAAGCTTGTAACCTCACCCGGCAGCAAATCCTGCGCATCCGATGGCGCCTGAGGAGACTCAACTTCCAAAGCTGACACCGGCATAGCCAATATAAACACCAATCCAATCAAAGCAATCAGCCGTTTCATGCTTCCCCCACAATCTTTTGTACCAGCTCCAAAAGGTCATTCATCAGCGGCAGGCTCAGCCACAGAATTACCCCTGTGGATAATACGCCAACTGTTTTTCCCAAAGCCGACTCTCCCGCGTCCTGACATACCATGGCAGCAATTTCCGAAAGCAAGGCGATTCCCACGATCTTTAGCATTACCGACAGATACTCGGATTTTATGCCGCTGATGTTTTTCAGCAAGTAAACAAAGTCAATAACCGGGTCTAAAAAAGCCGAAAATGCAACCATGACCATTACGCACACTACCAAGGTAATGAGCAAGGGAAACTCCTTTCCCTGCTTTTTCAGCGAAAGGGACAATATGACGGCAATCAGAACGCCGCCCAATACCGTAAAATACCGCTCCATCAGAAATCAAACAAAGTCTTCACCAGGTCAAACAGCGCGGAAATCTTCTGCGCCACCATCATCAGCACCACAACAAGACCCGCCAGAGTGGTCATGGTCGCCTGCTCCTCCCGTCCGGAGCGACTTAGCACCTGATTCAATATGGAAATGATAATTCCAATGGCCGCAATTTTAAAAATCAAATCAATATCCATAGCCTATAACAACATAAGCGCCAGAGCTGCTCCGGCACATAATCCTAATGTTTGATAGCTTTTAAGCTTATCCTCCCGATTGTCCTGCAGGGCGGTAAGCTTCTGTCTGCAAATTTCTTTTACGGAGGAGATCTCCCGCAGCTGACCATCCAAATCATACTGGCCCAGAGTTTGTCCCAACAGGAACTGCATCTCATACACGGATTGAGGAAAACTATTTCCTTCCCTGCAAACGATTTCCATCGCTTTGCTGACCGTATCGGCGGATTGGTTTAACAGGTTTTCCTTTACAGCGTCATAAAACGATGCCAATTCCTTGGAGAAATTGCGCGATAGATCGCATAATGTATACACATCGCTTACCCGAAAGGAAAGTTCATTTTCCATTTGCTCCAAAAGCCGATAGGTATCAGCAAGCAAACGCTCCTCCCTGCGATAGGCAGAGGCTTTTAAGAATCCGGCGCCTGTACAGCCTGCAAACACCAATCCCGCGCCAATCCACTTTTGTATCATAGCTTCATCCTTTCCCAGTGATACGACTTGTCCTCATGTAAAATGACAGCCCAGTCAAACAGCCCTTTCTCGATCAAGGGCTTATAAACCGGCCTTGTTTTCAAATCATGCAGGCTTTTCGCATGAACAGTGGCAATCAGCCGTACACCGCACCATCCTGCTTTTACCAGAGCGTCGCAGTCTGCTGCAGAAGTTACCTCGTCAACGCCGATACAGGTAGGTCCCATAGTTCTTAAAATCATGTCAAGGCCCTCCGCCTTAGGACATAGGCTGACCACATCCAAATTCCCGCCCAGAGGAAACAAAAATCTCCCATTTGCTTTGGGAAACAGCTCTCCCCGCTCGTCCACCACGCCAACGCACTGCCCTGCTTGTTTGCTGATTTGCCTGAGTAAATCCCGAAGAAGGGTTGTCTTTCCCCACGCAGGCGGCCCAAGCAGCAGAATATTCCCCTCCAGCTTGCTTGCCCTTTCTCCGATTCCGGGAAAATCTCTTGCCACACGAATACACAGCGAAGTAATCTCCCGAAAACCTGTTACTTCTCCATTTTTCACGACTGCTTCGCCGCAAACGCCGATTCTATGAGCGCCTTGGGCAGTTAAATAGCCCTTAGCCATTGTAGCAGCCGCCCAGGGAGAATATCTGCTGGCAATTTGAATGACAAAGTTCAAATCCCCCGGCGTAACGATTTCTTTCAACGATATAGTACCCTTTGATGTCACCATCAGCGCAGGTTTGTGGATTCGCATTCTGAATTCTTGCAGTGTGTTTTTTCCCTGCTTGTCTGCCTCGGCGCGAAAACGGCTAGGCAAAACATCCAGCAGGCTATCCCAATGACAGTACATAAAATCACTCCTGCAAAACTCTATGCGCTGAGCCACTGTAAAATGACTTGGACGTAAAAAATCCCCGGCAGCATAAGCTGTCGGGGATAAAGAATATGGGGTAAAATCAAAATTACTTTTGTGTCGAATGGAGAATTCTCTGTCCAGCGGGGCCGAATGCCAGATTGATGATCAGCTCCGGCAGGAAATTGGCAATGACCAAACCTGTCAAAATATAACCTGCAATATCTGCGCCGTTTGCCCAGGCAGCCAGCACGTCAATGAAGAATGTGAGCATAGCGATTACGAAAACGGAAGTATTGACAATGGGACACACAGCCGCCGCCAAGAGCATGGCCACATAGCCATTGTACTTCTTCATCAGCTTGTATACCAAGCCGGATGCCGCGCCTGCCAGAATGCCCTTTCCCATGACAACGAGAAAGCACAAGCCGGGATTTGCCTGGAACACCATTGCGCCGCCGGGGTCTGCGCCGGTGATGCAGTTGATGTACACAACTGCGCCAAAGGTCGCGCCCAAAACTGCGCCTGCTCCTGGCCCAAAAGCCGCCGCACCAAGCACAATGGGAATCAGCACCAAAGAAATGGTGAAACCGCCCACCGCGGGAATCAGCGAGCTGATAAACTGGAACACAACTACCAGTGCCATCAGCAACGCCACAGAAGTCATACGTTTGATTTTCGGGTTATTCATTTTTATCCTCCTTGCTGTCGCTCCGGCTGCCCGGATGCGATGCGTTATTTAATCAACAGCGAAGCGCTGCAAATTAAAAATTATCTGGATCCTCCAAATCGTCAAAGTTCATCTGACTGGAGGTTTCGCCGTTTTTCATTTGCTCCCATTGCTCTTTGGTAATCAAAATTGCTCTGGGCTTACTGCCCTGGAACGGCCCGACAATTCCCTTTTCTTCCATTTCGTCCACAATCCGCGCTGCCCGGGCATATCCCAGTTTCAGCCGGCGTTGGAGCATGGAAACAGAGGCCTGGCCGGACTCCAGAATCACGTCCACTGCAGCAGGCAGCATTTCGTCGCCGTCGAGTTCCTCTGCATTGGGTTCCACAGAGGAAGCCGTTTCCGTCTTCTTTTCCGTTTGGATCGCCTTGCGTTCGATTTCTTCCATGACCTCCTGGTCGTAGGATGTGTTATAATTTTCCTTTACATAGCTTGCAACCGCTTCCACTTCCTCATCGCTGACGAAGCAGCCCTGGACACGCAGAGGCTTGCCGTTGCCAATGGGTGCGTAGAGCATATCGCCTCTGCCAACCAGCTTTTCAGCGCCCTGGGTATCAAGGATGATTCTCGATTCCATAGCGGATGCAACAGCGAACGCAATTCTGGACGGAATATTCGCCTTCATAAGGCCGGTGATGACATCGGCAGAAGGACGCTGGGTGGCAATAATCAGGTGAATGCCGGCAGCGCGTCCCATCTGGGCAATACGGCAGATGGATTCTTCCACTTCCTTGGCGGCTACCAGCATCAGGTCTGCCAGCTCGTCAATGATTACCACGATTTGAGGCAGCTTCTTGCCGTCATACTCCTGGCTTTCCACAATGGAGTTATAGGACTCAAGGTCGCGGACGCCTGCATCGGACATAGCCTTATACCGACGCATCATCTCCGTTACCGCCCACTGCAAAGAGCCGGCGGCCTTTTTGGGGTCGGTAACGACGGGAATCAGCAAATGGGGAATGCCGTTGTAAATACCCAGTTCCACCATCTTGGGGTCAACCATGATAAGCTTTACATCTTCCGGGCTTGCCTTATACAGCAGAGAAATGATAATAGAGTTCATGCATACGGACTTTCCGGAGCCGGTAGTACCTGCAATGAGCATGTGGGGAAGCTTGGCAATGTTACCCACAATGCAGCTGCCGCCAATATCCTTACCAACGGCAAAGGAAGACTTGCTCTTGGCCCGGATAAACTCGTTGGAATCAATAACCTCCCGGAGAGAAACCGTGGTAACTGTCCGGTTGGGAACTTCAATGCCCACAACGGAAATTTTGCCGGGAATGGCGGCAATCCGGACGCCGGAAGCGCCAAGGCTGAGGGCAATATCGTCAGCGCAGGTGGTCAGCTTATTCAGGCGCACGCCCTTATCCAGCTCCACCTCATACCGGGTGACACTGGGGCCCCGGGTCACATTGATAATATGGGCTTCAATCTTGAAGCTTTCCAGAGTTTCACTCAGGCGGCGGGAATTTTCCCGCATTTCCTTAGTTGCATCCAGCATACCCCTGGACGGAATTCCCAGCAAATCAATGGGCGGGAAGCAATACTTAGGGGTTTCCACTGCTTGGGCTTTTGCGATTTCCTCCGCAACCAAAGCGGCAGATTCTGCAGCATCGCTGGCAGTTACCTTTTCAGGCTTTACAATAGGCTTGGGCTCGTCCTCAGGAATTTCCTCAATAACGGGATTTTCAAATTCCAGCGGCGGCATTTCCTTCTGCGCAGGCGCAGCCTTTGCCGCGGCGGATTGCACCACTTCGGCAGTGAGGATTTCAATATCCTCATGGGGAACGGCGCTGCTGGTCTTGTCGGCCGCTGCAACGGGAGCCGATACATCGGAATCAATCTGGCGCATCATTTCAACCGCGGCAGGCTCAGCCTTTTTCACAGTCTTCTTAGGTTTGGCGGGAGCTTCCTCCACCGGCTCCAAATCCTCGATTTCCATTTGCTCCAGCTCCGCCTGGCGCTGACGCTTTTGCTCTATGTATTCAATTCTCTTATTGGCAAGGTGATTCACCACAACAGCGGCAGGCTCCTGACGCTCTTCCGGCTCTTCATCCTCCCAGTCCGCTCTGGGTCGATTTTGCACCGCGCGGACAATGCTGGGCAAGGTAATCTGGAAAGCAGCAAGCAAGGTAAGTACACCGCCTACAATCAGGCCGATAATGCTCAGCCATTTACCGGGGCCAAGCTTCAGCAGCAGACCAAGACCGCCGCAAAGCAAGCCGGCGGAAAGACCCTCTGCACCGCTTTGGTAGAGACCGGACAGAACAGCAAAGCCCTCCGGCAGAATGGACTCATCCATAAACAGCTGAGAAAAACTGCCGCAGATAATCACAAAGCTGATTAAGCAGATCGTCCGCATTTTAATGGGTTTTCCCGCGCTGAACGCCTGAATGACGAACAGATAAAGCAGCGCAGGGATAGAAACATAAAAACCCACTTCACCGATAATGCCCTGGACAAAATAACGCAAAAGTCGCAGCCAGGAGCCATCCTCCGGGGTCAGGAACATAAAGAGGAACACCAAAAATGCGCCGATGCAAACGGTGGAGGAAATGAGCCGAACAGGAAAATGGAACTCAGGTTCCGCCGGAATCGGATTGTTCTTTTTTACTTTACTGGCCTTGTTGGATGCGGCTGTCTTCTTCCCCTGCCGGCTGGCAGCGGTTTTTTGCGCCTGAGATTTTTGTTTTTCTTGAGCCATCCGAAATACCTCCTAGGAAACAAGATACACAACGAGCGACAGCAATGCAGCGCCCCAGCTATAATAGGCAAAGCCGCTGAAATCGGACTTTACCGCCAAAAAACGAATGAAGGAAATCGCAGCATAACCGCCGCCAAAGGAAAACAACGCGGCAGCTATGAAATTAAGCACAGAAAAGCCGGAAACCGCGCCGGAGAAAATGAGTACAAAATCGAACACAATCAGAACTGCCACAGCAGGAATGGTCAGCAACAGGCCGATGTCAAGGGCGTAGCGCCTTTCTGCGCCCCTGAGCTGCGCGGCGGATAAGAAGCCGCCAAGCCGGGATATGCCGGGCACTGCGCCAAGAGCGCTGGTAAGCGCCATCAAAAATGCATCCCAATGGGATAGGGTTCTGGAATCCTTGTTTGCCCCGGGGTAAAACTGAGGAACAAACAAAATCACGCCGTTCACAATGAGCATGATGCTGATAAACCAAAAAGGTACGCTCCATTTGCCCAGAAAATACCTTGCGACGGCGCTGATGATCACCATGGGAATCGCCACCGCTTTTAATAAGCGAATATCCAGCATAGTCTTCACGTCAGGCTGGCGTTTTCTCCGCTTTTTGGGAATGGCGGCGATACGGCGCTCCCGATTCAGCTTGCTGATAAAAGTGCTGCAGGAAATGAATACCGCCAGCAGGATTCCAATATGTACTGCCAAGTGCATGGCAGCATCATCGGCGCCTCCGATGAGTTTCAAATACAGAGCCGCCTGACCGTCCGAAGAGACCGGCAGAAATTCTGCAAATCCGGAAATCAGACCGTAAAAAATACTTTCCAGCCAATTCATCTCTGCCAAATCCCTCCTTCATTCCATATTCTCTGCTATCATAACATATTTTCTTGAAAAATTCCACCCCATGATGAAATTTTTTAGTTTTTCTCCCCTTGCTTATTCCCTTTCGACTTGTTTATCATCTTATGCAGGCAAGAAAGGGCGTCGTTGAGTCCGCCCAGCTTATCAATCAGCCCCGAGGCAACCGCCTCTTTTCCGTAAAGAATGGTGCCCACATCCGTCGCCATCTCCCCGGTTCTCATCATGAAGTCTTCAAAACGCTCTCTGGATATTTTGGAATTGTGGCAGACAAAGTCCGCAATCTGCTCCTGAATACGCTGAAAATACCGGAATGTCTGGGGCGCGCCAACCACAAGTCCGGTCATGCGCACCGGATGCACCGTCATGCTGGCAGTGGGCGTAATATAGGATTTTTTGGTGCAAACCGCAAGCGGTATGCCAATGGAGTGTCCTCCGCCCAGCACTAAGGATACTGTTGGTTTTTTCATGCCCGCAATCATTTCTGCGATGGCGAGGCCAGCTTCAATGTCGCCGCCA
This sequence comes from Oscillospiraceae bacterium, assembly GCA_017452605.1. Classification (GTDB taxonomy): domain Bacteria; phylum Bacillota; class Clostridia; order Oscillospirales; family Oscillospiraceae; genus Faecousia. Next base: position 17,106 of record JAFTMB010000011.1, on the reverse strand, counting down.
ACGGTGTTTAGAAGAAGCAGCAGGCCGTCAATATCGTCGCTTTCTTCAATGCCTGCCAGCAGCGGAAGTACATGCTCATATTTGGTGCTCTTGCAGTTTTCCGGCAATATCTGATGTCCCTCCACCTGCCCGATGATTGTCAGAGTATAGATATTCCCCTTTTTACTCCGGGTTATATCGGAGCCAAGCTCCACTACCTGCTCCCTTTCCTGCTTTTTCATATCCGGGTTTTGATTGTCCATAAGAAAACCTCCTGCGTTTTTTATAGGATAACCCCATTTCGCTCTAATTATCATCTTGCATTTGAAGAAATCTTGGGCTATAATGCAACTAAACTGAAATACAGAAAGGAATTTTACGATTATGTCTTATCAATATACCACCTGCGGCACTTGCTCCCGGGAGATTTATTTCGACATTGAAGACGGCAAACTGAAAAATGTATCTTTCCTCGGCGGCTGCAACGGCAACCTCAAGGGCATTTGCTCTTTGGTTGAGGGAATGGATGCCAAGGAAGTCATTTCCCGTCTGGAGGGCATCTGCTGCGGCAGCAAAGCTACTTCCTGCCCCGACCAGCTGTCCAAGGCGCTGAAAGAAGCATTGGGCGGATAATTTGATACATAAAAACAGCGTCAAGCGCAGTGCTTGACGCTGTTTTGTTGTTTATGGAATGATTTTATTCGCCGCAGCAAGAAAGAATGTGACGAACTAACTCATCTCTGCCGTTTCCTTTTTCCGCGGAAAACGGAATCAGAGGGCAATCCTCGGGAAGCTCCAAGTCTTCCCGGATAATTCGGAAATTCTCCTCTTTCTGGCTGCTTTTCACCTTGTCCAGCTTGTTGGCAACCACCACAAAGGGGCAGCCACTTTGCAAAAACCACTGAGCCATGGTGACATCATTGTTGGTGGGGGCGTGGCGGGCGTCCACAATCAGAACGCCCAAGTCAATGCGACTGGCCGCGAAGTAATCTTCCATCAGCTTTCCCCACCGGGCCTTTTCCGCCTGGGAAACCTGGGCGTAGCCGTAGCCGGGCAAGTCCACAAGATAGCACTTATTGTCAATGGTAAAGTAATTGACATGAACGGTTTTGCCCGGCTTTTCCCCTACCCGGGCAAAATTTTTACGCTGCAGCAGCCGGTTAATCACCGAGGATTTGCCCACATTGGACTTGCCTGCAAAGGCAATTTCCGGCAATCTCGTATTGGGAAAATCCTTGGGATTGGCAGCAGAAATTAAAAATTCAACCTTTTGAAAATTCATAAAGCCACCTCACTGGCGAATGTCGGGCTTGCGGTTTTTGCCATGCACCTCACTCGGGATCGGATTTAACATGGGTGTAATCACTTCATTTGCGGCGCGATTGAGGGCCACATCCAGCACAGACTCCACATTTTCCGCGGTTATGAAATTGAGAGACTTGCGTACTGTCTGGTCAATTTCCGCCAAATCCCGTTGATTGGCGCTGGGGATAATCACAGTGGAAATGCCGTGCCGCAAAGCGGCCATGGTCTTTTCTTTCAAGCCACCAATGGGCAGCACTCTGCCGCGAATGGAAATCTCACCGGTCATGGCAACATCCCTGCGGACAGTTACGCCGGTCAGAGCGGAAACCATAGCTGTACATACAGTAATGCCTGCGGACGGGCCGTCTTTTGGCACTGCGCCCTCGGGGAAATGGACATGAATGTCCTTAGTCTTATAGAAATCAGATTCAATGCCCAGTTTGCCGGCGTTGGCGCGAATGTAGCTCAAGGCTGCATGGGCAGACTCTTTCATCACATCGCCCAGGTTTCCGGTCAGCTCCAGCTTTCCGGTGCCGTCCATCACATTGACTTCCACTTCCAGCACTTCTCCGCCCACACTTGTCCAGGCAAGACCGGTAACAAGGCCAACCTGGTCGGCTGACGGAAGACGGTCGGGCAGGAATTTTCTCACGCCCAGATACTGCTCCAAATTCGAGCCGGTGACAGTGATTTTTCTTACATTGTCGCCAGTCAGAATTTCCATATCCGCTTTCCGGCAAATTTCAGCAAAGCACCGCTCCAGACTTCTGACGCCGGATTCTCTGGTGTAGCAGGTGATGATTTCCCGGATTGCGTCTTCCGTAATTTTCAGCTGGGATTTTTTCAGGCCGTGCTTATTCAGCTGTTTGGGAATCAGGTGATTTTTGGCAATCATCCGCTTTTCTTCGTCGGTGTAAGAGCCTAGCTCAATGATTTCCATTCTGTCGAGCAAGGGTCTGGGAATGGTATCCATGGTATTGGCGGTAGTGATGAACATCACATTGGAAAGGTCAAAGGGAATTTCCATGTAATGGTCACGGTAAGTCTTATTCTGCTCCGCGTCCAGCACTTCCAGCAACGCAGCGCTGGGGTCGCCCCGGTAATCTCTGCCCATCTTGTCCACTTCATCCAGCAAAAGGAGCGGATTGGAACTGCCCGCTTGAATCATGGCAGCCATAATCCGACCGGCCATTGCGCCTACATAGGTCTTGCGGTGACCGCGAATATCCGCTTCATCGTGTACGCCGCCAAGGGAAATGCGAGCCATTTTCCGGTTCAGCGCCTTGGCAACAGAATAAGCGATGGAGGTTTTGCCCACGCCGGGAGGGCCAACCAGGCAGATAATCTGGGCAGGCATATCCGGCGCCATTTTGCGAACGGCAATGGTCTGTAAAATACGCTCTTTTACCTTTTGCAGGCCAAAATGGTCCTTATCCAGCACTTTTCTGGCCGCTTCCACATCCACCCGTTCCTTGGTGTATACATTCCAGGGAAGCTCCAGAAGATTGTCAAGGTAATTGCGCAGCACCGCAGCTTCGGAAGAGCCGAAAGGCTGTTTTTTCAGCCGCTCCAAATCCTTTAATACCTTTTTCTCGCTGGTTTCATCCAGCTTAAGGCTGAGGATTTTCTTCTCATATTCGGCAAATTCCGACTCGTCGTCCTCCCCCAGCTCATCCCGAATTACCCGCATCTGTTCCCGCAGGTAATAATCCTTTTGCTGGCGGTCAATATTGATCTTAGTCTTCTCCTGAATATCGGTTTCCAGGTGAAGCATTTCGATTTCCTGGCGCAGCAGTTTTACTGCGGTTTCCAGGCGGCGGACCGGGTGCAGCTGCTGCAAAAGGCCCACCTTATCCGGGTAATCCAGAGAAGAATGCTGAGCGATGCAGTCAGCGATAAAGCCGCAGCTTTCCGATGCCATCATCCGAAGCTGGGTTGCCTGAGCAGGAAATTCCGAGGCATCCAAATAGCTGGCAAAAATGGCGTTTGCCTCCCGGCGCAGGGCCCGGTTGCGCAGGTTATCCATAACCTCTGTTTCCGGCACGGAAACCACAACGCCGCTGAGATAGGGCGAAGATTGGGTCAGCTCCTGAATTCTTGCCCGGCAAAGTCCGGTAACAAGGACGCGAACCGTTTCTCCCTGGGGTTTCAAAATCTGCTTGATTCTCACAACCGTGCCAATAGGGTACAAATCAGATACTTCAGGATCGTCGCAGCCAATGTCCCGCTGGGGCATCAAAAGCAGAGTCTGATCCTTTTTCATAGCCTGCTCCAACGCCTTAACAGACTTGGGCCGGCCTACTTCAAAATGAACAGTCTGATCCGGGAAAACTGCCAAACCCCGCAGGGCTAAAACCGGCAAAACGCCGGTGGTAATATTCTCACTCATAGTTAATCTCCTTTCGAAGGAACAAAAATGGACAAGGAAGGGGGTAATCTACCCCCTTCCATCCATGCATTATTTTGCTGTTAGGGTTGCTCTGGGTTTCTTGCTGTTGCGCAAAATGGTGGGTTCGCCGCCATCAACGCATTCAGGGGTAATAATCACCTTATAAATGGACAGATCAGAGGGAATAGTATACATGATCTTCGTCATAATGCCTTCCATAATGGAGCGAAGTCCACGGGCGCCGATTTTCCGCTCCAGCGCCTTTTTCGCCACTTCTTCCAATGCCGCATCCTGAATTTCCAGCTCCACATTATCCAGCTGCAGCAGCTTGAGATACTGTTTGGTAAGAGCGTTTTTGGGCTCTACCAAAATGCGGACCAAGTCTTCTTTGGTAAGACTCTTCAGGCTGGTAATCACGGGCATACGACCGATGAGTTCGGGAATAATGCCGAATTTCAGCAAATCGTCGGGCTCTACCTGGGAAAACAGCTGACCTACATCCCGCTGACGCTTGCTTTGCACATTGGCGCCAAAGCCGATGCTGGATTGCTCCGTGCGGCTTTCGATGATTTTATCCAGGCCGTCAAAAGCGCCGCCGCAGATGAACAGAATGTTGGTGGTGTCTAGCTGAATCATCTCCTGCTGGGGATGCTTTCTGCCGCCCTGGGGGGGAACACTGGCAACCGTACCCTCCAAAATCTTCAGCAGCGCCTGCTGAACGCCCTCACCGGAAACATCTCTTGTGATGGAGGTATTTTCGCTCTTGCGGGCAATTTTATCCATTTCGTCAATGTAGATAATGCCATGCTCGGCCAGATCCACATCAAAGTCAGCCGCCTGCAGCAGCCGAAGCAGGATGTTTTCCACATCATCGCCAACATAGCCAGCCTCGGTCAAGGTGGTGGCGTCGGCGATGGCAAAGGGAACATTCAGAATTCTGGCAAGGGTCTGGGCAAACAGAGTTTTGCCGCTGCCGGTGGGTCCCAAGAGAAGAATATTGCTCTTTTGCAGTTCCACATCGTCATCCTGGGCAAGGAAAATCCGCTTATAGTGATTATAAACAGCTACGGCAAGAGATACCTTGGCCTCGTCCTGACCAATGATATAGCCGTCCATGTATTCCTTGATTTCCATTGGCGTGGGCAGGTGCTCCGGCTTACGAAGCTTACCCCGATTGTCCACCATGGAGTTGTCAGAAAGCAGCTCAGTGCAAGCCTGCACACATTCGCTGCAGATATACACGCCGGGACCGGCAATCAGCCGCTCCACCTGGGTCTCCCGCTTTCCGCAGAAGCTGCAACGGATGGACTGGTCTTCCTTTTTCGCCATGAAAGCGGTACCGCCTTTCTAAAACTTAATGACGCTGAACGATCTGGTCAATCAGACCAAAGTCCAGAGCTTCCTGAGCTGTCAGGAAATTGTCGCGCTCGCAGGCCTCAGTAACCTCTTCCAAGGACTTACCGGTGTTTTCAGACAGAATTCTGTTCATTCTGTCCTTAATGGTCTGCAAACGGCGCATGTGGATAGCCATATCCGTAATCTGACCCTGGGTGCCTGCAGAGGGCTGATGAATCATAATTTCCGCATTGGGAAGAGCCATACGCTTGCCCTTTGTGCCTGCGCTTAAGAGGAATGCGCCCATGGATGCCGCCATGCCCACGCAAATGGTGTTGACATCGCACTTGATGTACTGCATGGTGTCGTAAATGGCCATACCAGCGGTAACAGAGCCGCCGGGGCTGTTGATATAAAACTGAATATCCTTGTCCGGATCCTGGTTTTCCAGATACAAAAGCTGGGCCACAATCAGGCTGGCAGTGGTATCATTGACCTCTTCGGACAGGAAAATGATGCGGTCATTGAGCAGCCGGGAGAAAATATCGAAGCTGCGCTCGCCGCGGCTGGTTTGTTCAACTACATAGGGAATAAAACTCATGGTCATGTGTCTCCTTTCATAGGTCTGAAACATTCTAACCATTAAAACCGGGACTTATTCCTCGGCTGATTACTCAGCCTTGGGAGCAACTGCCTTGGCGTTGTCAACAATCACCTTAACAGCGGCGCGGGTCTTCAGGCTGGTCTGAATCTCCTCAACGGGAACCATGCCCTTAACCTTCTCCAGCTCCAGGCTGTACTGAGCGGCAACTGCCTCGTATTCCTTTTCCACATCCTCGTCGGAAACGGTGATACCCTCGACCTCAATGATCTTCTCCAGAGTCACATTGATCTTGGCCTGCTTCTCAGCAGCGGGGCGGAAAGCGTTGCGCATGGTGTTCATGTCGCCGCCCATCATCTTAGCATACTGCTCAGCGCTGTAGCCGCTCATCTGCAGCTGATAGGCAAAACGCTCCATCTGGTTGTCCAGCTCTGCCTCAATCAGGCCCTTGGGCATATCCACAACGGTGTTCTCAGCAGCCTTCTCAACAGCAGCCTGCTCGAAAGCGGAGTCGATCTGCTTCTGAGCATTCTCCAGAGCCTTGGCGCGGATGTCGCTCTTCAGCTCCTCAAGGGTTTCAAACTCGGAAACATCCTTGGCAAACTCATCGTCAAGCTCAGGAACATTGGTAGCGGTTACCTTGTTGCACTTAACATGGAACACAACAGCCTTGCCGGCCAGTTCCTTGTGATAGTCTTCGGGGAAAGTGATGTCGATGTCCTTCTCGTCGCCGGCAGCCATGCCAACAACCTGCTCCTCAAAGCCGGGAACGAAAGAGCCGGAGCCCAGCTTCAGGTCAAAATTGTCGCCCTTGCCGCCGTCGAAGGGAACGCCATTGTCGAAGCCTTCAAAGTCGATGTTAGCAGTGTCGCCCATTTCGGCAGCGCGCTCAACAGTTTCGGTGGAAGCAACATTCTGAGCCATACGGTCAAGCTCAGCGGCAACCTGCTCGTCGGTGACGGATGCCTCAGCCTTCTCCACCTCAACGCCCTTGTACTCACCCAGAGTAACCTCGGGGTAAACTTCGGTGGTCAGAGTAATGACAACAGAGCCATCGTCTTCAATCTTCATATCAGTGAGGTTGGGACGGCCAACAGCCTTCACATCCTGATCGATAACAGCGTACTTGTAAACCTCGGGGAATACTTCTTCCAGACCGTCTTCATAGAAAACATGAGCGCCATACATGGACTCAATCATCTTCCGGGGAGCCTTGCCCTTACGGAAGCCGGGAATCATGATGTTCTTGCGGTCATTCATGTAAGCCTTGTTCACACCGGACTCCATCAGTTCCTTATCAATTTCTACAACGATGGTGGTTTCATTACCCTTCTTTTCAATGCTCTTTACATTCATGGTTAATAGTCCTCCATATCTTCGACGGCATTATCCGCCATTTTATTTATATTTAAGCCGTAGTATTTTATCAAAGAAACCGGGAAATGTCCACCCTTTTTCTAAAATTTTTTGTAAAATTTCGGAATTACAGCAAATCCGCAGCCGAAACTGACGGCTGCGGATTTTATTTCTAGTCAAGTACGCGAAATGGGGTAAAATTCAGCCTGTCGGCAGAAATCAGGCGGTACTCAATTCCCTGCCACTGGCCTTCCATGGCAAGTCCGTGACTTGCGCCGTGAAGGTGACCGTAAAAACAGCGGCTGACCTGATACTTTTCAAGCAGGCTTATAATCTCCGGACATTCATAGCCTTTATACTTGGGTGGATAATGTAAAAACACCAATTTTCTGAAATCTCCGGCGGATTTTAAGGAGCTTTCCAGCCGAAGCAGCTCCCGGCGAAATACCTTTTCATCATGCTCACCACTCTTATCTTCCTCAAAAAACCAACCCCGGGTGCCACAAATGGCAAAGCCGTTGTATTCAAAATGGTTATTGTTCAGAAGATGCATGTGGGAAAAGCCGTTTTCCAGGCAGAATTTTTGGAATTTTGCCGCGGTGCTCCACCAATAGTCGTGGTTACCTTTTAGAATGATTTTTCGCCCGGGTATGCTGTTTATAAAAGCGAAATCCGCTTTGGCAGTATCCAAATCCAGCGCCCAGCTTAAATCACCCGCCAGAACTGTGGTGTCCTCGGAGGTAATCACGCTCAGGCCCTGACGCAGCTTGTCCATATAGCCTGCCCAGGCGCCGCCGAAAATATCCATTGGCTTATCTGCTCCCAAACACAGGTGCAGGTCGCCGATTGCGTATAAAGCCATAATCTCTCCTTACGGGTCTATCAAATGCCGGGCGCAAAATCCTCCAGCAAAACAGACGGATGGTTGCTTCCGGTGGTTGCCCGGTAATCCATCAGCGCGGCGTAAGCCACAGATGCATCCCTGGCCAATGTGTAACCGTTGGTGCTGCGCACCCTGGGAATCATTTCCTGTGCCCGGCTTGCGCTGATCACGCCGCAGAACAAACCCATGCTCAGCTCTTTTCCTTCCTCGGGTAAAAGCTTGAAAACGCCCTTGTTTTCTCTGATTTTCGCAAAGCGAACAGACTCCTCAAGGCCCAGAACACTGAAAATGAGCCGTTCCGCTTCATCCAAAATGCGCTCATCGACATCGGTTTTCATTTCGCCTAGGTGAATCAGCTCCCGAATCTGGCTGTCTTCCCGGCAGCCGCAAATAATGTTACCGATGGGAAGACCCATCTTCCTGGCATACCAAAGGGATACCGGCAAGGAAAAATCATCTCCCCGGACAGCAACATCCGGCTTTTGGGAAAGGTCAGCGCCGCTTTCGTGTAAAAGCGCAAAAGCCGCAAACAAGATGCTGATGCGAATGGAAATTTTCAGCCAGGAGGTGCGCTCCATGGGGTACTGATTTACCCTGCAAAGAAGGTTAAACAAAGATTTTTCCAAATTACCGTAGCTGCCTTCAAGATTTTGCCACAGCTGCAGCGCAGAAATTCGGTTGCCAATACCGGCAACTTTCAAAGGATTCTTGCCAACTGCGGTATCCACATCCCACGGGGTTAATCCGCAGGCAAAAAAGAGGTTAAGCATCTGCGCCACAACCTCGCCAAAGGACTGACCCATGAGCTGAGAAAGGGCAGCATCGTTATAATGGGGAATCTGAAAAGGCGCGTACACGCCGCCATCTGCAGCGCGGTCGGATTGCAGGGTTCTCGGCGCGGTAAAGGCGTCAATTTTATCCCGTGTGGTTACATACAGCATACTTCCATCACTCCCAATGCATTATCCCAGAAAATCTTACGAACAATGGTCTCTCCTACGCCCCGCTCCAAAAGTCTTACAGCAAGGGCAGGATAGCTTTCAACGCCTGTAAAACCGTCAACCAACTCTTCACAGCCGTCCAAATCGCCGCCAAGGGCAATATGACTGCCCTCCGGGTCAAGCTCCAGCCAGTGTAAAATATGGTCGCAGGCAGAATCCAGCGTGGGCTTGTTCCCAATAAAATCAGCGTATTGATTAAGGCCTGCCACACCGCCGGTCTGGCAAATGGCCTTGAACATATCGTCTGTCAAATTCCGACTGCAGCCATGAACCGCGCGGCTGTTGGAATGGCTTGCCACAATGGGTTTGTCGGTAATGTCCATAATGTCCCAAAAGCCTTTGTCGCTGATGTGGCTGACATCCACGACCATGCCCAGAATCTGCGCCAGGCGGACATATTCCCTACCCAAATCCGTCAGGCCCTCTCCGGTAATGTGAGAGCCTGTCAGCGGGTTGCTTTCATTCCATCCGAGGGTGGACATCCGAAAGCCTACCTGATACAAATCCGGCAGCAACTCCGGGTCAAACCCAAAGCCGGCAGGGCCTTCAATGGTTAAAATCGCGGACATTTTCCCCTGCTCGTAATTCTTTCGCACATCGTCGGCGGTATAGGCAAGAGAAATGACATCAGCATTTGCTTCCACCTGAGAAAGGACCTGGGCCATTTCCCGCTCAAACACCAGCACCGGGGATTTTCCGTACCACTTGTCAAAATCCGGCGTTGTAAAGCAGGCAAAGCACTGAGCGTAGCCATGTAGTTTCTTTGCCCGCTGCAAATCAATGTGAAGGGCGTTTTCCTTCAGGGAAATCGCGCCGGTTTTGTCATCGGTCAACATTCTAAGCGCCGTGTCGCAGTGTAAATCAAATACTGGGAAATTCATTGAAAAGCATCCTCCAAGTGTGTAATCCGGGGGTTTTCGGTACGCTCACCCTCCGGGGCGTAAATCTCAATCACATCAAAGCGGGGCTGTAAGGATGTGGGGTTTTGGGATAGGAATATGGAAGCAGTGATTCGTATTTTATCCTGCTTTTTTCGGTCAACATACTCCCTGGCAGAGGCAAAGTCGCCGGATTTTCGCAGCTTTACCTCCACAAACACCACAAAATTGCGGTCGCGGAATATTAAATCGATTTCGCCGAAACGGCTGCGGTAATTGGCGGCAATCAGCTTATAGCGCTTTTTGCGCAGATAATCTGCCGCAAGGGATTCCCCCCATGCGCCTGTAATATTATTTCTGCCCATAGAACTTTTTCAGGAAGGTCATACGGTGAATCGGGCACGGACCATGCTCCGTGAGCGCAGCATAATGGGCGTTTGTTCCGTAGCCTTTATGTATCTCAAATCCATACTGGGGATACTCCTTTGCGTACTCTTCCATGAGCATATCCCGAGTCACCTTTGCTAAAACAGAAGCCGCGGCAATATTGGCGCTGAGGCTGTCGCCCTTGACCACAGTTTTCACCGGCAGGCCAAAATCCTTTGCCCGGTTACCGTCAATAAGCGCAAGCTCCGGCTTTACCTGAAGCTGGGCAAGAGCCCTCTCCATGGCAAGATAGGTCGCCTGCAGGATGTTGATTTCGTCAATTTCCTTATGGTCAGCAAGGCCTATGCCATAGGCAACAGCCTGCTCTTTGATGATGGGAAACAGCTCTCTTCGGCGCTTGTCTGTCAGCTTTTTGCTGTCATTGAGGCCGGGAATTTCCAAATTCGCAGGCAAAATCACAGCCGCCGCGCAAACCGGACCGCACAAAGGACCTCTGCCGGCTTCATCAACTCCGCAAATGAGCGAAACACCCTGATCGAAATATTCCTGCTCAATTTGCCACATATTCTTATCCTGCATTACATAGCCTCCGGTTCTTCCAGGGTGAACCGACCCAGCTTTCCGCTGCGGTATTCATCCAAAAGCATTTTTGCCATGCGCTCGGTGTTCACTTCTCCGCCGGAAATCAGGTATCCACGCTTTCTTCCCGCCATCTCCAAAAGCTCATAGCCGGGAGTATCAGGCTCAGCGTCAATGCCGTAGCGGTCTTTCAGCGCCTGGGGATAATGAACCCACAAATGGCGAATCAGCCTGCAGGCAAGCTCCTCCAGGTCGATAACCCCCTCTTTTACAGCGCCGGTATATGCCAGCATCAAACCCACATTGGGGTCTTCAAATTTCGGCCACAGGATACCGGGAGTATCCAAAAGAAGCAGGCTGTTTCCCACGGTTACCCACTGTTTGCCTCTGGTGACGCCCGGCCGATTTTCCGCCTTTGCGCCCTTTCTGCCGGAAATCTGATTAATGAGGGTGGATTTACCCACGTTGGGAATACCCACAATCATAACCCGAAGGGGTCTGTTCATACCCCGGGCGGCGTTTCGCTCAATCTTTTCCTTCAACACGCTGCGGACAACGTTTTGAAATTCTCCCAATCCCCGGCGGTTTTTGCAATCCGTAGGCAGCGCGGCAAAGCCCTTGCTCTGGTAATACGCCACCCACCGCTTGGTTGCATTGGGGTCAGCCAAATCCATGCGGTTGAGCAGTACGATTCTCGGCTTACTGCCGCAGATCGCGTCCACATCCGGGTTTTTAGAGGATATGGGAATTCTGGCATCCACAATTTCGCAAACCGCATCCACCTGCTTCAAATCCGCTTCGATTTGACGCCGGGTTTTGGTCATGTGGCCGGGATACCACTGAATATTCATATTTCCCTGTTCCATCACTCTACCACTCCGATTCGACTATAGTCCCTTTCTTCTGTGCCATAATGAGTGCCGGGCAGGAACAGGAACAGTACCTTTCCCAGCACTTCCCGCTGATCAACCTGGCCGATTTCAGGATCCCGGCTGTCTTTGGAGTCGTTGCGGTTATCTCCCAGCACAAACACACACCCCTCATCCACAGTAATGGGGAATTGAACGCCCTCCTGCAGATTGGTCATAGTATGGGTGTAGGGTTCTACAAGGGCAACATCGTCTACATAGACAACGCCTCGGGTAAAGTCAATATCTACTTTTTGACCTTCCGTGGCAATCACACGCTTGACAATGGGCTTGCCCTCGTCAAAGGAATCCTTGCTGACAATGACAATATCCCCTGCCTTGGGATCTCTATAAAACAGATTCCCTAAAACCAGTAAATAATCTCCGTCATAGAAGGTATCATACATGGAAGGGCCCGATACCACTACCACCCGAAACAGCAGCATGGAAACCAGCACAATTACAGCCAGAAGGCGCACCAGGTCGTAGATATAGGAAAGCACGCCGTTGGCTTTGCTTTGAGGCTTGGGCGGCTCGGTAAAAGTCACCTCTGCTTTGGCTTCCTCATGCACTTCATCCAATATTTCTTCCAGAGAATATACATTTTCCTCCGGCAAATCAAATTCATTTTGTTCCATATTTTTCACTCCCGGGGTTCATTTGGGTGATAAAACCCATTTTCTTATCATTATATACGAAAATAGAATAAAAAAAAAGAGGGCAAGCCCTCTTTTTTTTCGGTTTTTCTATTATACCTTCTCTTTAACCTTGGCAGCCTTACCCTTGCGGTCACGCAGGTAGTACAGCTTGGCACGACGAACCTTGCCCTTACGGACGGTTTCGATCATGGCAACGTTAGGAGAATGCAGGGGGAACACCTTCTCACAGCCAACGCCGTAGGAAACGCGGCGGACAGTGATGGTCTCGGTGATACCGCCATGCTTGCGGGCGATAACAGTGCCCTCAAAAACCTGGATACGCTCACGGGAGCCTTCCTTGATGCGAACGTGTACACGAACGGTGTCGCCGATCCGAACTTCGGGCAGCTCTTCCTTCATGTACTGATTGTTCAGTGCCTTCAAAAGATCCATAATGAATTGTCCTCCTTAAATATTAGGCGTTCGTGCACCAAAATAGCTGTGCAGAGGACTCACCTTGATTTCAGACTGATGTATTTTAGCACGGAACAAAATAAAAATCAAGTATTATTTTCACTTTTTTCCTATAAAAAACCAATAAAAATCCAAATACCCGCCTCAAAAAGAGGCGGGTATCGGAAAATTGAGGAATTATACGCCCAGCTTGCTGCGGCGGAGGGTTTCTTCCTCGTCGCAGGTGCTGCCTGCTTCGTAGCCTGCCAGGGGCAGAATCTTCTCGTTGATAGAATCGAGGATCCAGCTTGCCTGGGGGAAGAAGAACTCGTCGAACTCGAAGGGAGGCGTGATCCAGTTCTTGGCGCCGACCACAACGGGAGGTGCATCCAGATCGTCGAAGCACAGCTCGGTGATGGTCTTGGCAACATCATTCAGATAGCTGCCGCGGGCGCAAGCATCGGATACCAGCAGAACCTTACCGGTCTTGCGGACGGATTCGATGATCTTGGTGTAATCCAGGGGAACCATGGAGTGAATGTTGATCACATCAGCTTCCACACCGTACTTCTCGCTCAGGGTCTTGGCGGCATCCATAGCGCGGTACAGAACAGCGCCGATGGTCAGGATGGTGATGTCCTTACCGTCGCGAACCTTGTTGGTGTCACCGATCTCGATCTCGTAACGCTCAGCGGGAACGCCGCCTTCGTGGAACTGCTCGCCCACGTCGTAAATTCTCTGGCTTTCAAAGAAGACGACGGGGTCAGTGCCCTTCAGAGCGGATTCCATCAGGCCCTTGGCTTCCCAGGGAGTTGCGGGGAAGCAAACCTTCAGGCCGGGAATGTGAGAGCAAAGCGCGGTCCAGTCCTGGCTGTGCTGTGCGCCGTACTTGGAACCGACGGAAACACGCAGAACCAGAGGCATCTTCAGGATGCCGGCGGACATAGCCTGCCACTTGGACATCTGGTTGAAGATTTCGTCACCGGCGCAGCCGATGAAGTCAGCGTACATCAGTTCCACCAGTGCGCGGCCGCCGGACAGGGCGTAACCAACAGCGGTACCAACGATAGCGCCTTCAGCCAGAGGAGAGTTGAACAGACGGCTGTGAGGCAGAGCGTCCATCATGCCGCGGTCAACAGCCAATGCGCCGCCCCAGTCCCGGCAGTCTTCGCCGTAAGCGATGAGGGTGGGATCCTCGTAGAAGCGGTCCCAGATAACTTCGGACAGACCGTCACGCAGGTTATACAGCTTCATCTTGGAAACGGGCTTGCCGTTAGCATCGATGGGGCTGCGCTCCTTGGCCTTGATCTTCTTATCGCCTTCTGCTTCTTCCTTGGGAACAGTGAACTCAGGCTCACGGTCGTCCATCTTTTCAACCTTCTGGTTGGAGAACATCAGACGCTCAACAACAGCGGGATCCTTCTTGAAGTCGCAGTAGGGGCTGAACTCGGGGTCAGCCGCGTACTTGCAGATCATGGTCATGCGCTCGGAGGTTTCCTTCAGGATAGCATCCACGTCTTCCTGGGTCATAACGCCGGCTTCCACCAGCTTTGCAGGATAGGTCAGGATGGGGTCAACTTCCTTCCAGGCGTCGATCTCTTCCTTGGTACGGTAAGCGTTCTGGTCGGAAACGGAGTGACCGGAGAAGCGGTAAGTCAAGGTTTCCAGCATGACGGGGCCCTGGCCGTTACGCAGCAGCTCCAGCTTACGCTCCATGGCATCGATCACTGCCAGGGGGTTAAAGCCGTCAACGGTTTCAGCGTGGAACTGAGTGGGGCTGACGCCGGAAGCAATACGGGACATGCAGCCCTGGCCCATGGTTTCGCCACGGGTCTGGTCGCCCATACCGTAGGAGTTGTTGAAGATGTTGTACAGGATGGGCATGCCGTCGTTATGGGACTCCCACAGGTTCTTGTACTGGTCCATAGCGGAGAAGTTCAGAGCTTCCCAAACAGGACCGCGAGCCATGGCAGCGTCACCGACGTTGCAGATGCAGATACCCTTCTTGTCGTTTACCTTCTTGTAAAGAGCAGCGCCGGTGGAAATGGTGCCGCTGCCGCCAACGATGGCGTTGTTGGGGTAAATGCCGAAAGGCAGGAAGAATGCGTGCATGGAGCCGCCCATACCCATGTGGAAACCGGTCTCACGGGCAAAGATTTCTGCCAGTGTACCGTAGAGAATGAAGCGGATAGCCAGTTCCTTAACGTCCTTGGTCTCGCCCAGCTTCTGGGTAGCCCGCAGGCACTTGCCTTCCAGGAAGGACTCCATAACATTCATCAGCTGCTCGTCGGACATCTTGTTGATGGTGGACAGAGCCTTAGCCAGAATTTCGGAGTGAGAGCGGTGAGAACCGAAAGCAAAGTCGTTCTCGTCCAGCAGATAAGCCTGGCCGACACAAGCGGATTCCTGACCGGTGGACAGGTGGGCAGGGCCGGGATAGGTGTGGTCGATGCCGTTGTAGCTGCCCTGGGTCTTGATCAGGTTCAGCATGGTCTCGAACTCACGCAGGATGGTCATATCGCGGAAGATACGGATCAGGTCTTCTTTGGTGAACTTACCGGAGTCCAGCTCTTCCTGGATGGTCTTGTTGTACTGGTTGACAGGAATGTCATTGAAGGTTACCTTGCCGGGTGCTCTAACCACGGAAGGATCCACAAATAAACTCTTAGGCATATTCTTTCTCCTCCTTATTACTTAGCCAGCAGGGTGGTGAAGTTTTCCAGGTTCTTGCCCAGCTCAGCCTGGAAGCGAGCAGCGGGAGTGCCGTCCACAGCGCGGTGGTCGTAGGTCAGGCTCAGACCCATAGCGGGATACAGCTCGATGGAGCCGTCAGCAGCCTTACGGACGCGGTCGGTAGTGCCGCAAACGCCCAGGATACCGGTCTGGGGAGGATTGATGACGGGAGTGAAGCTCTCCACGCCCATGTTGCCCAGGTTGGAAACGGTGAAGCTGCCGCCGGACAGCTTGTCGGGGTTGATAGCGCCGTCACGGCACTCAGCAGCCAGCTCCTTAACGGCCTTGGAGATCTCCAGCAGGCTCATTTCGTCAGCGTGGAACAGAGTGGGAACCATCAGGCCTCTGGGAGTGTCAACAGCAACGCCCAGGTTGACATGCTTGAACAAACGGATGTTGTTGTCGTCGAGCATGTTGGCGTTGAGGTCGGGGTGGTTCAGCAGAGTACGGGAAACTGCGTACAGCACGATGTCACCAATGGTGATGCCTGCGTACTCGCCACCGGCGGCCTTCAGAGCCTTACGGTAGTTCAGGATAGCAGTTGCGTCGAAAGAGGTGTTGTGAGTCAGCTGAGCCATGGTGGCGAGGCTGGTATGCATGGACTTGGAAATTGCGCGGCGGATACCGCTGAACTTCACATCCTCATACTCTGCCTCGGGAGCAGCAGCAACAGCAGTGCCCTTGGCAGCGGGAACGCCCTTGGCAATCAGAGCCTGAACATCGCGCTCGATGATACGACCGTTGGGACCGGTGCCGATGGCAGCGGTGGCATCCACGCCGGCGCTCTTGGCCAGCTTGGCAGCTCTGGGAGACACGGGTGCGCCGGGCTTGTACTCAACAGCGGCGGCCTCAGCAGCAGCGGGAGCGGCAGCAGCCTCTGCAGCGGGAGCAGCTTCAGCAGCAACAGCGACAGCAGCGCCGGGCTTCAGGCAATCAGTGGGCTCGCCGTGGGGACCGACAGCGCAGACATTTTCCATGCAGGGAACTTCGTCGCCCTCTTCAAAGAAGATAGCCAGCAGTTCGCCTTCTGCGGTGGACTCGCACTCAAAGGAAGCCTTATCGGTTTCATAAGTAAAGAGGATATCGCCAATCTTAACCTGGTCGCCAACCTTCTTGACCCATTCGCCAATGATGCAGCTTTCAACGGTGATACCGGCCTTGGGCATGATAACAGCCTTGGCGTTGGTGTTGCAAGCTACGGCAGCGGGAGCTGCAGCGGCGGCGGCAGGAGCAGCTGCGGGTGCAGCAGCGGGTGCAGCAGCGGGGGCTTCAGCAGCGCTGCCGCCCTTCAGAGCGGAGCAATCCTCGCCCTTTGTGCCAATAGCGCAGACATTAACAAGGCAAGGTACCTCGTCACCCTCACCAAAGAAAATCTCCAACAGTTCGCCCTCGGCAGTGGATTCACATTCAAAGCTGGCCTTATCGGTTTCGTAGGTAAAAAGAACATCGCCGACCTTATTCTGATCGCCAACCTTCTTGACCCACTCGCCAATGATGCAGCTTTCCACGGTAATGCCCGCCTTGGGCATAATTACTGCGGTTGCCATAAGTATAGTTCCTCCTTTAATTTAATTACTAACATGTTAAATATAACATTTCATAACATATTCGTCAACAGTTATTTTCCGTTGACGACAACATAATTCTCCGGAGACCGAATACTTATAGTATGTTCATTTTT
>JAFTMB010000010.1 GCA_017452605.1 Oscillospiraceae bacterium | reverse complement strand
GGGATACGATAACCGACATGGCATAGGGCATGTAGTTGATTTCCAGAGTTTCGGAAATGGCCTGCTCTGTGGTAGAGCCTACCAGACCCATAATGCCGTCGGTATTGATATGTTTCTTCGCCTCTTCCGGCGCTTTCTTCTTTCGTGCCATAAACGCACCTCTTCTCAGTAATGCCCTCCCCTCTGGGGAGGGTGCCCCCGCAGGGGGCGGGTGAGGTTCACTCCTCTGGGGGAAGTGACCGATTTACGCGATTGGCGATTGCCATGTCTATCTGTCGGCAAACACCTGAAAGATTCCGCAAAACCTCTGTGTTGGAAAAACGGATCACCAGAATCCCCCGATTCTCCAAATCGGCTGTTCTGTTCTGATCGTATTTCCATCCAGCTTCGCTGAAATGTTGGGAGCCGTCCAATTCTACTGCAAGTCGCGCCGCGGCGCAATAAAAATCCAGAATGTAGTTACCCACTGCCACCTGCCGTCGGAACTGATAAGGATAAGTCCGGAGGTATTCATACCATAGCCTTCGCTCTTCCTTCGTCATATTCCGTCGAAGCTGCTGGGCGCGGGAGGTCAGTTTTGGATCATGTCTCATATCCTTCTCCCATTCTTTTTCCACCTCATCCGTCACGGCTTGCGCCGCGCCACCTTCCCCAGAGGGGAAGGCTTTTTTAGGAAATATCTGCCATGTCCAAATACCTGGCACCGTTTTCTGCGATGAAGTTCTTCCGCTCCTGCAGATTATCGCCCAGCAGAACATCAAAGTAATGGGCGGTACGCTCCGCGTCCTCAGGCATCACCTTGATCAGACGGCGGGTTTCCGGGTTCATGGTGGTCATCCACATCATCTCCGGGTCGTTTTCGCCAAGACCCTTGGAGCGCTGAATTGACACCTTTTTGCCCTCCAAATCCTTGAGGATTTGCGCCTTTTCCTGCTCGTTATAGGCAAACCAGGTTTTGTCCTTGCAGGTGATTTCAAACAAGGGAGACTCCGCGATATACACATAGCCGTCCCGAATCAGCGTGGGGCACAGACGGTAAAGCATGGTCAGAATCAGGGTGCGGATCTGGAAGCCGTCCACATCCGCGTCGGTACAGATAACCACCTTGTTCCAGCGCAGCTGGGAAAGGTCGAAATTGCTCAGCTCCTTGGCTTTTTTGCCCTGGACTTCCACGCCGCAGCCCAGCACCTTCATCAAATCGGTGATGATGGGCGAGGCGAAAATGCGGTTATAGTCCACCTTCAAACAGTTGAGGATTTTGCCGCGAACCGGCATAATTCCCTGGAACTCTGCGTCCCGGCTGAGCTTGACGCTGCCCAACGCGGAGTCACCCTCCACGATGTACAGCTCCCGCTTGTCCGTATCCCGGCTGCGGCAGTCTACAAACTTCTGCACCCGGTTGGCGATGTCCAGCTTGGTGGTCAGCTGCTTTTTGATGTTGGACTTGGTCTTTTCGGCAGACTCTCTTGCCCGCTTGTTCACCAAAATCTGGTCAGCCGCCCGCTCTGCCTCCTGCTTGTTTTCAATGAACCAAATCTGCAGCTGGTCCTTGAAAAAGGCGGTCATGGCTTCCTGGGTAAATTTGGAGTTGACGCTCTTTTTGGTCTGGTTTTCAAAGCAGCCGATGGTGGAGAAGCAGTTGGTCACCAGCACCAGGCTGTCCTGAATGTCCTGGAACAGAATCTTATTTTCGTTTTTGGTGTATTTGTTGCTGTCCCGGAGGAATTTGTCGAAAGCGGCGGTAAAGCCAAGGCGCACTGCCCGGTCGGGGCTTCCGCCGTATTCCAGCCAGGAGGAGTTGTGGTAGTACTCAATGTGGCTTAAATTCTTGCTGAAACAGAAGGATGCTGTGATTTTCAGCTTCATTTCCGGGCGGTTTTCCGCATCTCTGCCCCGGCGCTCGGTTTCCCAGTAGGTAGGCATGGTAAAGGAGTTTTCCCCTGCCATTTCCTCAATATACTGGCGGATGCCGTCGGCATAGCAGAATTCCTCTTCCTCGAATTTCTTGCCAACCTGATTGCGGAAGCGGAAGGTAATGCCCTTATTTACCACCGCCTGACGGCGTAGCACATCCCGATAGTACTCTACGGGGATATTGATGTCGGTAAACACCTGCTTGTCCGGCCGCCAGTGAAACCGCGAGCCGGTCTTGCGGCCCCGGTCGGTGGGTTCTTTTTTCAGGCCGCCCTTGTTTCTGCCCTTTTCAAAATGCAGGTCGTAGCGGAAGCCGTCCCGGCGGATGGTGGCGTCAAAAAACTCCGAAGCGTACTGGGTGGCGCAGGAGCCAAGGCCGTTTAAGCCCAGAGAGTACTCGTAGTTCTCTCCGTTTTCGCCGTACTTGCCGCCGGCGTACATTTCACAGAACACCAGCTCCCAGTTGTAGCGCTTTTCTTTTTCGTTGTAGTCCACGGGACAGCCGCGGCCGAAGTCCTCCACTTCCACGCTCAGGTCTTCGTACCGGGTGACAATGATAGTATCGCCGTGACCTTCTCTTGCCTCGTCGATGGCATTGGAGAGAATTTCAAACACCGCGTGCTTGCAGCCCTCCAGGTCATCCGAGCCGAAAATAACCGCCGGACGCTTCCGAACCCGGTCCTCGCCCTTCAGCATGGAGATGCTGGAGTTTCCGTATTGCTCATTCTTTTTTATCGCCATAATCATTACCTGCCATACTTATCCATTTTAACATCCATATTATACTTATTTTTGCCGTTAAAGTCAACATATACCCCTTTTCAAAAATTTTGCCACTATCCCTTGTGGATAGCGGCAAAATCTCAAAGCTTATGAAAAACAGGTGTCCGATCCCGGAAGGTGCAGACATAGCCAAAGGTGTCCCGCAACAGCGCCAGCGCATCGGCGGTGTACTGACCCACCCGGTCTGTGGCGTGGGCATCCGAGCCAATGGTGACAATTTCTCCTCCCAGCTGCTTATATAGCTGCAGGTATTCTTTTCCCGGCAGAAAATCTCCAATCCGGTCTATGCCGCTGGTGTTAATCTCCATGCCCTTTCCCTTGGCAATCAAAATCTTCATGATTTCTTCTACCATATCCCGGTATTTGTCCAGCGCCACCGCCCGGCGGTTGGGATGGGCGCGCACCTTGCCGATGTAAGTAAGATGTCCCAAAACATCAAAATTATCATGCGCTTTCAGGCACTTGAGGGTTTCCTCAAAATAGGCGCTTTCCGCCGTATCCACATCCTTTCCCACCCAGTAAGGCGGAAAATAGGGGTCTTCATCGTTTATAAAATGGACAGAGCCGATGACAAAATCATAGTGCCGCAGGCTTAAATCCCTTTGGATCTCCTCCCGGTTCCAGGGGGTAAGACCTACCTCTGCGCCATGGGCAATGGTAAGGCCGGGAACGCACACGCCGTCGTGGGCAGCGTTGTAGCTTTCCACATCGTAGGCGATTTCCTCCTTTTGGTAGTTGGGGTTATAGTCTAAATGGTCTGTAAAGCAGATTTCCTGCAGGCCTGCCGCCTTGGCAGCCAGCGCCATCTCTTCGGGGGTGTTATGCCCATCGTAGGACACTGTGGTGTGCAAGTGAAAATCAAACATGATGCTCCTCCCAAAATTGACGAAATGCGGTGGGCAGCGCCGCCCGGGTCTCCACTTCCGCCTCCGGCATCCACACATAAGGGCCGGCAGTTTCCCGGACTTCCATATAAAAACAGCGCATATTCCACTGAATGTGGGTAAAAATATGATTTTTCTCCGTCTGTCGGTGAACCTGACGGACATGAATGCCTAGCTTCTCCAGCGCTTCAATTGCCTGCGCCACTTCCAAATGCCCGGGCGCGTGGGGAAACTGCCACAGCCCGGCAAGAAGCCCCTTATCCGGCCGCTTTTCCAGAGCATACTGACCGCCGCAGGAAAGGACGAACACCGTCATGTTTTCCTCCCGGCGGGGCTTTTTCCCGCTTTTTACCGGCAGGCTTTGGGCAGTTCCATGAAGATACCCCTTGCAGATTCTTTCGCAGGGACAGCTTTCGCAGTCCGGCTTTCGGTTGGGGCCGCACACCGTCGCCCCCAGCTCCATCAGCGCCTGGGTAAAATCTCCCGCGTTGGCAGGATAAACCCCGGAGAGGGCTTTTTCCACGGTTTTTTTGTATGCCGGTAAATCAATGGGGGTGTTGTCATCCGTCAGCCGGGAAATCACCCGCAGCACATTTCCGTCCACCGCAGGAGTGGGCAGGTCGTAGCAAATGGAGCTGATTGCCCCGGCGGTATACGCCCCGATGCCAGGCAGCGCCAAAATTTCCTCATAGGCTTTGGGAAAGCAGCCGCCATGCCGCTCCATAATCACCCCAGCCGCTTTTTTCAGGTTTCTGACCCGGCTGTAATACCCCAGACCCTCCCACAGCTTGTAAAGGGCGTCATCGGGGCAAAGGGCAAGACTTTCTAAGGTGGGCAGCGCAGCCAGAAACCGGGCGTAATAGCCCTTGACCGCCTCCACCCGGGTCTGCTGAAGCATGATTTCCGACAGCCAAACATGATACGGCTCCCGGTCGGCGCGCCATGGCAAATCTCTGCGGTTAACATAATACCAAGGCAGCAACAGCTGGGGCAGCTTTTTTAGTTCATCCATGGCAGCACCTCCTTTATCTTAAACTTTCTCTTATTTTATAATAAATACCCCTTTTCGTCAATCCGTGGGGATGCAGCAAAATTTTTCCCGGTTTTTCAAAAAAGTACTTGCATTTTCAAAATTGCTGTGCTATTATAGCTAAGCGCTTTAGCGAGCGTATGCGCCGATAGCTCAGTTGGATAGAGTGACTGACTACGAATCAGTAGGTCGGGGGTTCGAGTCCCTTTCGGCGTACCAAATAAACAAGAGGGATACCCATCCGGGTATCCCTCTTGTTTATTCCGTGCTCCGCACGGGAGGGACTCGAAAGGGCGGCGCCAGTCCGCAGACTGGTGTAAAAATTGAGAGCTGGCGAGCAATTTTTAGCCCGTGGGAGAGTCTATAGAAGAAAGACTGCATCCGGTATGGATGTTGGCTTTCTTCTATTTTGTTTTGCAGAGGGAAAATGCAAACGAGTCCCTTTCGGCGTGTTCTGTTTTCCAGACGGCAGCGCAGACGACTCCTGTTGCGGTGCCCGACATCTGCCTGCGGCAGCAAAGCGCCTTGTCATCTGTCGACCGCGGCCACTCGCTCAAAACAATAACCCCAATTTTTCCTCCCTGCTCTTCCCTTTTTTTCCATTGTGTGATATGATTTAATCACAATATAAAAGCAAGGAGAGGCCGTTATGAGTATTCGTTCCCTTGGCATTATGCTTGACTGTTCCCGCAACGCTGTCATGACTCCCAAAAAGGTAAAGGAATTCGCTTCCCTGATTGCAGGCATGGGCTATAACATGCTGCTGCTTTACACTGAGGACACCTACGAAATTGAAGGCGAGCCTTTCTTTGGCTACATGCGCGGACGCTACACCAAAGAAGAACTGCAGGATATCGACGCTCACTGCGCAAGCATTGGTGTGGAACTGGTTCCTTGCATTCAAATGCTTGCCCACTTAGAGCACCTTACCCAGTGGCCGCGGTTTAAGTCCCTGTTCGACATTGAGGACATCCTTATGGTGGGCGATGAGCGGGTATATGAGCTGATTGACAAAATGTTTGCCACCATACACAATTGCTTCACCACCCGCCGGGTACATATTGGAATGGACGAAGCTCACCATATCGGCCTTGGCAAATACCTGGACCAGAACGGCCCCTGCAACCGCACCCTTTTAATGGCTGAACACCTGACAAAAATTACACAAATCGCCGAAAAATACGGCTTTTCCCTGATGATGTGGAGCGACATGTTCATTCGGCTTAACAATAACGGCCTCTACTATGGCGATAATGTTGTCATTCCCCAGGAAACCATTGACGCTGTTCCCGCCGGCGTGGAGCTTGTCTACTGGGATTATTATTCCAAGGATAAATCCCGCTACGACAACATGTTCAAGGCCCACGCAAAATTCAAAAACAATTCCACCGCTTTTGCTGGCGGCATTTGGACATGGACCGGCTATGCTCCCAACCTCCGTTTTTCCATGGATGCGACTGAAGCTGCCATGCGCAGCATTCAGGAAAACAGAGTGGATACCGTATTCTTCACCATGTGGGGCGACAACGGCAAGGATTGCTCCCAGTTTACTACCCTTCCGGTGCTGTTTGCCGCAGCCCAGATGGCGAAAGGCAACTTTGACCGGGAGGATATTGCCCGGAGATTTATGCAGCACACCGGCTACTCCTTTGAAGAGTTTATGGCCCTTGAGCTGCCGAATCTGACAGAAGAAAAGGAAAGCAACAAGGATAATCCCTGCAAAAACCTTTTGTTCAACGACCCCTTTATCGGTCTGCTGGACTTTACCGTTTCTGACGACCTTTCGGCGCGGTACGCTGCCTACGCAAAGCAGCTGGCTGCGTCCATTAATGGCCGGGAGTATGACTATCTGTTTATCTTCATGTCAAAGCTTTTGGATGTGCTTTCCGTAAAGTGTGACCTGGGCGTGCGCATCCGCAAGGCATACGCAAGCAAGGACGCGGATCAATTGCGCAAGTTCGTGGATCAGGAGATTCCCATGCTGATTGCTGAGATCGATCAACTGTATGTAGCATTCAGGACTGTGTGGCTGACGGAAAACAAGGCATTCGGCCTGGAGGTGCAGGAAAACCGGTTTGGCGGCTTGCTCCTTCGCCTGAGAAGCTGCAAGGACCGTCTGGAAGATTACCTTGCAGGCCGGATTTCCCAAATTGATGAGCTGGAAGAAAAGCAGGAAGCGTTCATGCCCGGCTATGAGGGCAAGCGCATTACCTTTAATAACTTTGGCTTCACCTACACCGCCTGCGCCCACAACTAAGGCGATTATTCCCTGAAAATTAATAAAAACTGGACTTTTCCGAAAAGTCCAGTTTTTATAAACAACGAAAGGAGCAGAGCCATGAACTGCTATCAAATTTCCCGCATTTTGGGCCTCCCGGATTGGCAAACCATTCCGGCTCTTGAGGCAGCCAACATCTTATGGCTTCCGGACGCAGACATCCGCATGACGCAGCAGCTTTGCTATAACGACGAAACGCTTTTTATTCACCAGTGCGCCGTTGAGAGCAAGATCCGCGCCCTGCATAATGCCCCCCTCGCCTCGGTTTGCGAAGACAGCTGCATGGAGTTCTTTTTCTGCCCCGAGAAAGATAGCGAACGCTATTTCAACTTCGAGTGGAATCTGAACGGCTGCCTGTATCTGGGCTTTCACAACGGCGAAAAAACCGCCGTCCGTCTTCTTCCCCAAAGCGCCATCGAGCAGTTTTCTTTCTGCGGACGCCCCACCGAAACCGGCTGGGAAATCTTCTATCAAATTCCGCTAAGCTTTATTCAAATGTTTTGCCCGGACTTTTCTTTCGCGCCGGGTGTGACCATTCGGGCAAATTGCTATAAATGCGGCGACAAAACGGAAAAGCCCCATTATCTTTCCTGGAATCCCTGTACCTGCGACTATCCCAATTTCCATCGTCCGTCGGATTTTGGATGCATGGTTTTCGGTGACTGATTTTTGATTACGCCTGCTTCGGTCCGATGCCCAGCGCATTAGCGTAAGGCTTCATGCCCTCAATGCAGATTGCCATGACCTCTGCCATGTCCATGCCCAGCCGCTCGCAGCCGTCTTTAATCTGCTCCCGGTCGATTTTCGCCGCGAACTTCTTATCCTTAAACTTTTTCTTCAGGCTGGAAACTTCCAAATCCATGATGCCCATGGGCCGCATTTTTGCCGCTGCGCTGACAAGACCCGTCAGGCTGTCCACCGTGTAAAGGCTGTTTTCCAGGGGTGTCTGCGGCTCAACCGCTCCCTCGCAGCTGCCCCAGCCGTGGGCCAAAATGACGCGGATGGTTTCTTCCTCCACCCCCGCCGCCTCCAGAATGGGACGGGTGTGCTGCAAATGGGTGTCGGGGTACTCTTCGTAGTCCACATCGTGGGCATACCCCACCGCCGCCCAGTAGGCTTCATCCTCTCCAAAATGCCGGGCCATGGCCTCCATGGCGGCGCTGACCGCCACCGCATGCTCCAATAAATGAGGCGAGCGCACATGCTCGTCAATCAGCTTTTTTGCCAGATCCTTGGTAAGTGTTTTCATATTGTCCGCTCCTTATTTTCTTTTTGCGTATTGCAGCGCATTTACCTACTATTATCCTCATAAATCCCCTTTTGTCAACTTGCCATTCTTTTTTGGAAAAACGGTTGTTTTTGTAAAAAAACTGTGGTATACTTTCCCCAGATGACTTCTAAACTCCCCGAAACAAGGAGGATATTGTATGGCAGAGCAGCGTTTTCGCACCGCGCTGAACGGCTTCCACCGTGAAGATGTGGTCCACTATATTGAATACCTGAACACCAACCATTCCGCTCAGGTCAACCAGTTAAACAACGAGCTGGACGCCTTGCGTAAGGAATTGGATGCGCTGAAAGCATCCGCCGCCAAGGAAGCTGCTCCCTGTGAAAACTGCGCCGCCCTCCAATCCCAGCTGGATGAGGCACTCAGCGAGCTGAACGATTTGAAATCCCAGTCCAGCGCTCCGGCAAAGGCTCCGGAAATCGTCAGCGCTCACGAGCTGGAGGCTTACCGCCGGGCAGAGCAAGCCGAGCGCGCCGCAAAAGAGCGGGCGCAGCAGATTTATGTACAGGCAACCGCCACCCTTGCCCAGGCTACCACCCAGGTGGATGACGCCGCAGGCCGGGTACAGCAGATCGCCGACAAAGTAAACAGTCAAATGCTTGAGCTGCAGGCCGCCGTGGAATTGAGCAAAAGTGCCCTTTTGGATGCCGCAACCACCATGTACAGCATCCACCCGGAAAATATGGAATAACCAGCTTAAGGTGCATGCGAAAGCTCGTATGCACCTTTTTTATAGGAGAATACCATGCTGATTCGCAAAAACCGCTTCTTTGACTCCTTTCGGTGTATCGCCCAGCGCTGTCCCGACAGCTGCTGCAAGGAATGGGACGTACAGGTCGACGAGGAGAGCGCCCGGCTGTATCAGAATCTTCCCGGCGCATTGGGAGATGAGCTTCGCCGGGTAATGACCCGAAATGAAGACGGTGACACCATTTTCACCATCGAAAACCGCCGCTGCCCCATGTGGCGAGAAGACAGCCTTTGCCGGATTCAAGCCGAGTTGGGCCACGACGCCCTATGCAAAACCTGCCGGGACTATCCCCGGCTGAAGCACGATTACGGCGATTTTGTGGAATACACCCTGGAGCTTTCCTGCCCGGAGGCGGCGCGGATTCTGCTGACAAGTCCCTGGGAAGATGCCATAGTCCAAGAAATCCCCGGCGGCGAAGCGCCGGAATACGACCGGGAGGCCATGGACATTTTGCTGCGCACCCGGGAAAATATGTATTCCATTCTTTCTCTGGATTTGCCGGTGGAAACCGTTTTGACTCTCGGGTATCTTTACGCCTTCCACGCCCAGGCCCAGCTGGACGGCGGGGAGGAAACTCCCTTCGACATCGATTCCGCCCTGGTCTTTGCCCGGGATATGGCAAAAGCCGGCAACGAAAGCGCCCTTGTAGACTTTTATAAAGCCCTGGAAATCCTCACCCCAAATTGGCGCAACCGTCTGGCAAACCCCTCCCCCGCCCCCTGGTCAGAGCCGATTCTCAATC
The DNA here is from genome assembly GCA_017452605.1 of Oscillospiraceae bacterium. Lineage (GTDB taxonomy): Bacteria > Bacillota > Clostridia > Oscillospirales > Oscillospiraceae > Faecousia. The sequence goes on along the minus strand of JAFTMB010000010.1, from coordinate 2,898 downwards.
TGGCCCGCTGCGGCGTGGAGCGGTATTGGCTGCAGGCCGTTTCCGACTATGATTTGATTTGCCGGGTGAAAATGGTGATTGCCTCCTGCCTGCTGGTCAAAACCCTGGGCGGCGACCCGGTGGAAACGGCACAAATCTACGCCAAGGAAATCGAAAACAACGCAGACAATGTAGATGCCATTTTAGACGCCGCCTACGAAAACCCCGCATTTACGGATGATAAGCTTCTGGGCTTGCTCCTCGGCGTATAATCCGCACCTATAATATTTCTATCAACATCAAAGAAAGTAAGGCGATTCCAATGTCCAGCCTTTCCGTCAGAAGGCAAAAACAGGATGTGGATATGACCCACGGCAACATCCTGCAGCACTTGATCAAGTTCTCTCTCCCCCTGCTGGCAGGCAATTTGTTTCAGCAGCTTTACAACACAGTAGACGCCTGGGTTGTAGGCAACTATGTCAGCAACGAGGCCTTTTCCGCCGTCGGCTCTGTGGGCCCCATTGTCAATATGCTCATCGGCACATTCGTCGGCCTTTCCGGCGGCGCAGGCGCTGTCATCTCCCAGTTTTATGGCGCAAAACAACATAACCGTGTTCACGACAGCGTACATACTGCCGTTTTGCTGACCCTGATTCTGGGTGCTTTGTTCACCGTCCTTGGCATTGCCATCACGCCAGCCATGCTGAAGCTGATGAACACCCCCGAGGCCGTCCTGCCGGAAGCAACCCGGTATCTTACCATTTACTTTTCCGGCATTTCGGGAATGCTGCTTTATAATATCAGCGCCGCCATATTGCGGGCGGTGGGAAATTCCAAATATCCCTTTTATTTCCTTGTCATATGTGCCCTGATCAATACAGTTTTGGATCTGGTGTTTGTCCTTGTTTTCCACATGGGCGTAGAGGGCGTTGCCCTGGCAACCATCATCGCCCAGTTTACCTCCGCAATCCTTTCTGTGGCCCTTTTGATGCGTTCCCAGGACTGCATCCTGCTGATTCCCTCCCATTTGCGAATCCATTGGGATATGCTGCGGAAAATTCTGAAGGTAGGCATTCCCACCTCATTGCAAATGGCAGTAACGGCTTTTTCCAACATCTTCGTCCAGTCCTACATCAACTATTTCGGCGAGGACTTTATGTCCGGCTGGACAGCCTACTCTAAAATCGACCAGCTGATGTTCCTGCCCATGCAGTCCATCAGTATGGCCGCCACCACTTTTGTTGGCCAGAACCTGGGCGCTGACCAACCGCAGCGGGCCAAAAAGGGCGCGAATACCGCTCTGCTGATCTCCGTGTGCTGCACCGTTGTGCTCATGCTGCCTTTGATGGTATTATCACCCCAGCTTGTGGCATTTTTTAACGGAAAGCCCGCCGTAGTGAGGTTTGGCTCTATGCTGCTTCGCTGGCTGTCGCCTTTTTATGTGCTGTGCTGCGTCAACCAAATCTACAGCGGCGCGCTCCGGGGCGCGGGCAACAGCAAAGTGCCTACGATCATTATGCTGGGCTCCTTTGTGGCCTTCCGGCAGGCGTACCTGTATATCATGGCAAACTTCATTTGTAATGAGGCCATTCCCATCGCCTTGAGCTATCCTGCAGGCTGGCTTGTGTGCAGTACGCTGATGTTTATTTACTATCGCCGAACAAAACTGACCAGCACCAAATTGGTGGACGATCCTGCTAATTAATTTTAAGAAAACGAAAAAAACTGTTGACAAAGCTCCTCTTCCGTGCTATATTTTAACAGTCGATTGCGACATGGGGGTATAGCTCAGCTGGGAGAGCGCTTGAATGGCATTCAAGAGGTCAGCGGTTCGATCCCGCTTATCTCCACCACCGAGTCCTGAAAACCAATGGTTTTCAGGACTTTTTCTTTGTCAAAATGGTGGTTTTGCCTCTCAAATGCCATTTTTTCGAACCAGGCCGCTACACCCGATTTCCCCGCTACACTTTATCTTGAATCCATCTTGAATCAGGACGATTTTACCCTGTCCATATAGTCCAAAATATTTCCGAAAGTTCCCTTGCCTTTTTTCGAAAAAGCTTCGCTCATTCTTCTTGCCGCATCTTTCCGGACAGATTCTTCCACATGGAGATAATGTCTGGTCATATCCATATCCGCGTGGCCGGCAATACTCTGAATCGTCTCCATAGAGACACCCAGGGCCTGCATTTGCGAAATGAAGGTATGACGGCATGAATGTGGCGTCAGTACGCGGACACTCTCCACTGTTCCAATCGCTTCTTTAAAGAGCTTAGCGAAGTAGGAAGGATTGCAGGGCGAGCCGGGCTTCTTGGGCGATTCCCAAATAAACTTGTCCCCATTTTCCCGCAACAGCTTTGCGCAATACTGCACATTGTCCGGCACAGGAATCGTCCGATAGCTATCCTGAGATTTCGGCTCGCCAATGGCAACACTGCCCTTGATCCGAACCACAGCCTGTTCAATGTTGATGGAAGAGCCGTCCTTCGCAATATGTCTGGGCTCCAATCCCAACATCTCCTGCCCTCGCATACCCGTACAGAGCATCAGCCGGATCGACCAGCCGATTTTGTTTTCCGGCAGGTCACGGAGCAGAACACGAACTTCGTCCGCTGTGTAGGCTTCCTTGCGCTTCTTAGGCTGCTTGCGCATATTCTCGGCATAAGCCACCGGATTTTTCAGGATGATGTCGTTGGCAGCGGCCTTGTTGAAAATCTGATACAGCATACCCCGGCACTGCGCCAGAGTCGAATCCGATTTTCCATCTCTGCGCAGTTTTTCAGAAACAGCTCGATGTCCATGGCTTTGATCTCCGACAGTTTACGCCGACCAAAATGATCCTTCAGAATCCGAAGGGTATACTTGTAGCCCTCCTGGGTCGTAGCCGTGATGTTGTCCTTGTGGTTTTCGTACCATCTG